>NZ_JACSWC010000415.1 GCF_016888165.1 Halomicronema sp. CCY15110
ACAGATGGCTCCCCTTCTCAATCTGAGAATCTAGCTACATCAATACTCTCAGGACTTTTCTGCACCACTAAGGTCCCCAACACCAGGCTTGTCTAGAGCCGTTGTCCCCTAGCCTCAACGGACGGACTCGCAAACAGCAAAATCCCCATCCCCGGTTCTCGTTGGCGCGGGCCGCTTGGCTGATGGTCCGGCTCGGCGGATGGTCGGGGTATCAAAGCCAAAGACCGCCAGGTCTCGTCACCTTCTATTGAGGATTACAGACCTGTGAGGGCATCTTTCTGGGGTGGAAACTTGCCCATCCGTGAGGCCGATGAGTTATGTATACACAGTAGCTTTGCGAAGGAGAGGTGAGGAGAGGTTTTCCTAAGCAAGCACAACTCCAGTTTTCAACTTTGATCATCTCCTTTGATGTATCGAACGGCCCAGAAGAGGGAAGCAGGTTGCAAAGATGAGGGACATATTGCCGCACAGTCCGTTACGACGATTAGGAATGTAGGGTGGTGGGCGGCACTACCGCATAGCGATCGCGCCCTGCTTGCTTGGCTTGATAAAGGGCGAGGTCGGCGCGCCCCAGTAAGTCTTTAGCAGTGGGCACCTGGGTGGGCAGAGCCACCGTAATGCCGAAGCTGAGGGTTATTCGGTCGACAGTGGGATGTGTGTCATGGGTGAGATTGAGGGCAGCGATCGCCGCCTGCATCTGCTCCACCACCGCGATCGCCCCCGACAGATTGGTGTGGGGCAAAATGATGGCAAATTCTTCGCCACCGTAGCGGGCCACGCAGTCCGTGGCGCGATTGACACAGCCCTGTAGCGCCTGGGCCACCGCCACCAGACAATCATCCCCCGCCGGATGCCCATAGGTGTCGTTATATTGTTTGAAGTAATCGATGTCGCACAGAATCAGCGTGAGTTCTTGCTGCGCTCGCTGGGCGTGTTGCCACTCCACAGTCAGAGTGTCGTCAAACCGACGGCGATTAGCAATGCGGGTAAGCCCGTCCGTGCGAGAAAGATGCTCCAGTTCTTGATTGGCCGCCAACAGTTGCTGATGCAGTTCACATTGTTGCAGCGCAATTGCGAGTTGCTGTGCCACCTGCTGCAACAGTTCCAATTCATCCGGCTCCCAATGACGACCATGCCTGCAGGCATGGGTGATTAGCAACCCCCACACGCAGACCGTGCCATCGAGTTGTGTTTGCGTGATGGGTGCCACCATTTTGGATTGCACCCCCACCGACTGCATAAACTCCGTCAAACAAGCACCCCAAGTATCTTGAGTAATATCGGCGACGATGCGCCCCTGCCCCTGCCGATAAAACTCATAACAGTCGGGCGGAAAGTGCTCATCTTCCCATCCCATTTCTAAGGTTGTGGGGTACTCTGGGCAAACGCTTTCCTGTATCACTACGCCAGCATGGTTCGATGTGAGTTGAAAAATTAAGGTGCGATCAGCATGGAGCGCCTGCTGCACTTCTGTCACCGCCGTTACCAGCAGGGCATCAAAATCTAGCGATTCCCGCATATGCTGCGTAATCATCCGCAGGGAATGTTCTTGATTGGCACGCCGTAACAGCGCGGTTTGCGCTTGCTTGAGGGAGGTAATGTCACGAGACACAATGAGCACTGAGGTGATGTGTCCCTGGTCGTTACGCTCGGGGACGATGCGCGACTGAAATGCATAGATACCGGCGGGGAGCGATTCCTGCGTTTCCAACAGCTGCTCTTGACCAGAGTCAAAGGCCTCAGCGATCGCTGTTTGCCACGACCCTAAAAAATCAGCCGAAAAGCCCAGTTCTGCTAGTTTTTTGCCAAGTAATTCAGTCCGTGGCATCGCCATGCGACGTTCGACAGTGGGGTTGACATACTGAATTTGCCACGCTGCATCTAGCCGCAAAATGCCATCCGGGGAGTTTTCGGCGAGGGTGCGAAACTCCTCTTCTCGCTGACGCAGGGCCGTTTCCGCTGTGACGCGGGCGGTAATGTCGTCGACAATGCCGATGACAAGTTGTGCTTCGCCAGCGGCATCATAAACAGCGACCTTGCGGTTGTGAATAATCAGCGGTTCTCCAGATTCGAGGCAAACGACTTCTTCCGGACGTTCCCAAAGCTGACGCCTGGCAATGGCCTCTCGATCATTGGCAATACAGCGCTCCGCTAGGGCTGGGGGCCACAACTCATTATCTGTGCGCCCCAGTACTTCATCGCCGGTCAGACCGAGCAACTGAGTGCAAGCTGCGTTCCAGACTGTGTATTGCAGGGTGTCAGCGGTTTTGGCGAAAACGCCGACCGGCAAGTGATTCAACACTTGTTGCAGGAGGGTACGGGTCTGTTGGAGATCAACTTCGGCCTGTTTACGATCGCTGATGTCTGTCGCGATGATAGTGAAAATCCAATCGTCCTGTCCCGCTGGCTGGGTGGCCGAGATCGTTTCTTGAATCCAGTGAACCGAGTCGTCCGGATGCCGGAAGCGGTATTCGATCGTTTTGTAGGGCTGGCCCGAGCGCAAGTCTTGCACCGCCGGGGCAATGATGTTGTCCAAATCTTCGGGAATTACCCGCGATCGCCAGAGTTGGGACTGACTCTGCAACATGGCTGGTGGGTAACCAAAGACGGCTTCGGTGCCGGGCGAGTAGTAATCGTAATTAATCGAGTCGTGAAGGTCACCAGATAAGCGGAATTTGGCGACGGCAGCGTGCAAACCGTTCAAAATCATCGCCAGTTCGTCGCGGGATTCTTGCAGTGCTTGCTCTAAACGGCAGCGATCGGTCACATCCCAAAAGATGCCTTGAGTCCCGACAATATTGCCGTCGCCATCACGCACCGGAGATTTCACTACTTGTAAATAGAGGGGGGGAACCTGCCCGGCGAGTGGAAATTCCTCAATCTGGTCAAAAGTATTTCCCGTCGTGAACACTTGGCAATCTTCAGCGTCATACTGGGTCGCCCAGTCCAGGGGGTAGAGATCATAGACCGTTTTACCGATGATCTCCGCTGCCGACATCTGCAACCAGCGCAACATCGCCGGATTAGCATATACCATGCGCCCTTGTTGGTCTTGCCGATAGAGGTATTGAGGCATGACCGCAGTCAAGGATTGATAGAGCGCGTTGCTTTCTCGCAGTGCGGCCTCGGTGGCTTTGAGCTCAGTCAGATTAATGTCAAATCCCAATATCTCCTTCGGTGTGCCGTCAGGTTGTCGGGTCAAGATGACTTCCCGGTTTTGCAGAAACTGGGTGCTGCCATCTTTACCAAGGCAGGTATGTTCCCATTCATAAATTTCGTTCATGCGATCGGCGAGCAGCTCTCGGCCATAGGCGGCAATCTTGTCGCATTCGTCACGGGGAAAGATGGTCGGTAAAAAGTCTTGGCCCAGCGCTTTGATTTCTGCCAAGGTATAGCCCAGATTGGCTTCGTAGGCCGGGTTGCAGTAGGTCAATTGCCCTTGTTCAAGGTTGTAGATGTAGAGGGGAATGGGGGCGAGTTCCATGACCTGGCGGCGGAAGGCTTCGCTGGCTTGCAGGTCGAGTTCTGCCTGCTTGCGATCGCTAATATCCTCAATGGTGCCGAGCATCCGGATGGGGTGCACCTGCTCATTCCACACCGCCTGGCCCCGCGCCCGGATCCAGAGATAATGCCCCTGCCGATGCTGCATGCGAAATTCCATCGCAAACGGCTCACCCGTAGATAGATGCCGATACGCGGTGTCGCGCACCATGGCTCGATCATCGGGATGGATGCGTTCTAGCTCCCGCACAAAACTATTCAGTCCTTGCATTTGCGGGTCATAGCCGAGAATTTCCCAATAGCGGTCGGAATCCAGGATGACGTCGTCGTTAGGTTCCCAATCCCAAATGCCTTCGCCGATACTTTGCAACACCAGGGCATCGCGCTCGTGGGCCGCTTGCAATTGTTGATACAAACTGGCTTGATGAATGGCGATCGCGAGTTGGTCAGCCACCCGCTGCGCCAGCTGCACCTCTTCGGCCAACCAGGGCAGCGGTTGGGGCGAACGCGCGAGGGTGAGAGCGCCCCAGATCACCCCTTCCACACTGATGGGCACCATCAGCCAAGCTTGATAGGGGCTATTTTCAGCCAGGTGACGGTTAATGGGGTCCTTAATGGTTGCCGTGTTGTCCACTTGCACCACTGCCAAACGTTTGAGCTGCGCGGCAAACGGATTGTCGGCATCGGGCACATCCACATGTAGCTTGATGGCCTGACGGGTGCCCTGGTTAAACACCACTTGATGCCGCCAACAGCCTTCGGTGGGCAGGTATTGAACAATCGACACCGCGCCCTTAAGCAAGTCAGAAATTGCCGCCGCCGCTTCTACAAAAATCGTGTCTAAATCGAGGGAATTGCGCACCGCCTGCACCACCTCGTTGAAGGCACGCTCTTGCTGCGTTTGCTGGGCTAAGGCGAGCTCCGACCGCTTGCGATCGGTAATGTCAATGTCGGTGCCTAACATGCGGTAAGGGGTGCCGTCGGGCGATCGCAGCGCCACCCCCTGGGCCAGTACCCACACGAGATGGCCATCGCGGTGCACCATACGATGCTCTATCCGATATTCCGGCGATCGCCCCTCCAAATGTTCGGTTGCCGCCGCCATCACCGCTGACAGATCGGCCTCGTAGACATACTGCGCCCAATCGTCAATATGGTTGCGAATCTCATCGTCTCGATAGCCCAGCATGTGTTTCAGCAATGGGTCGAGAAAGATGTCGTTGGTTTGCAGATCCCAGTCCCAAACCCCGATAGAGCAAGCTTGGGTCGCCTGTTGATATTGGGCTGCCGTTTTAGCCACGGTGGTCGCCGCCTGACTTTGCACCGATTCCAGGTGTGCGCGCCACTGCAACTGCTCTAAGGCGGCTCCCAAAGATGCGCCAATTTGTTGCAGCACATAGCCATGCACCAACTGCCAGGAGCAGCTTGATCGACATAGATGAACCGCAAGCCACCCCCACAATTGCGGCGGCGCATCCGCCGTTGCGGTCGGGGGCGGATTGGTCCAAATGCCGGTGATCAAGCAGGCTTTGACCTGGTGCTGAGTCAACTCGGCGATCGCTGCGGCATCGAGCTGACTGTCCACGACCTGGTCAATCGCCACGCACCCTGTATCCAGGTAAGCAACCGTCGGGGAACCTGTAAATGGGGGCATGGCAAGCGTTGTGTCCAGCAGCGATCGCCAGCCGTCCTCCACCACTTCGGCGATGACGGTGCCATGCGCCGCCGTAGAGGCCCGACAAATCAGAACGCGATCGCCCTCAAAGAGCTGTTGAATCTGCTGCACTCCCACATTCAGCAGCGACTTCATCTCATCACAATGGCGCAGCTGCAAGGTCGTTTCGGTCAGACATGCAAAGACCTGATTCACCCTGTCGTCAGTCTGGGATAATACGGAAAAAAGCATCTCGGAATCAACCTAGGCAACTTATCCACAGTGAAGACACTGAGCAGACGCTCTTTATATTGTGTGTCATCCCACCAAGGATTTAGATTCCGCAGACTTGATTTTTTTTGTTAGTCACCAAAACTTTACAGATCTCCGCAATCCAGATCGGCTAGCAGCGAAGTCTCATTTCGGCAAAAATCAATATGTTTTGATTGATTCGTCACTCAACGGCACTAACCGCTTCACAAAGATTTTGGTTAGGTCGCTGCTTGTAGCCGCTTCTTCATAAATGTTGTCAATTCAGTGACTGAATTGGCTAGCGGCCAGGTAGCTAACCCTGAGAAATCATGAGCTTTCCTTGCCGGGGCAAACTTTAATTGACTTCGCTATGGAGTGTTGAAGTCGCTAATGAATGAAGATTGAACGAAGCTGGAACAGCCGTCTCGGCTGTTCACTGTTAGGTACCAGGTTGATTCGGTCAGAGCCGGGTTCGTGTAATCGTGAACCCTAAGTCACCTGGGCGGACGCTGCCCGCCCAGGGCTAATCGACCCAGCCAATTTCTTCATCGGAGAGCATTTTGTTCTTTTGCTCACCGTGATCGATCGCATAATCCGGCACTGATTTGTAGGCCGGCAAGCGTCGACCCCGGGAAATGTCGCCCCCGCTAGATTTGTAAGCGGGCAATCGCTGACCGCGATAAATATCACCCCCGCCAGGCGGAAGTTTGACGGTCAGTGCGGGTTTAGGTTCGAGTTCTGGCGAAGCTGCCGTGGGAGCCGGAGTCGAAGCCGGTGGCGTGGGCTTAGCCACCGGCGCTGCTTCAGCCGTCTCGGTCATCTTGAGAATGACTGATTTAGCATCCTCTAATTCCTTGGTGACTTGCTGCAGTTTGTCGGCATCGGCCTTAGCCGCATTTTGGGCTTTTTCGAGCGTGTCTTTCAGTTCAAACAGACGCTCTTGCTGGTTGTTCAAATCTTCTTGCAGCCCTTGCACCTGCTTGTCCAAAGCGGCTTCTTTTTTCTGGGCGGCGGTCAGGTCAGCGGTGAGTTGAGCCACCTGCTTTTCTAGCTCGGCCTTGGTGACGGTACGACTGTTGGCACTGGTGGACTGGGTCGTGCTTTTGGTTGTTGTGGCCTTGCGGGGGGCGGCTGACTTGTTCGACGCTGCGGTCGATTTGGCCCGCGATGCAGAAGTCCGAGCGGTTGGTTTTTTCGCCTGTGCCGATTTGGCGGGAGCCGCTTTTGCCGTACTTTCTTTCGCCGATGTATCAGCGGCGGTTTCGGGACCGTTGGCCTCTTCTTTCAGCAAGTCAGATAGGTTTTTCTTGGTCATGATAGGCTCCAGTCTTGCTGTATTTCTTCGGCAACTCGGTAATAATCGGCTCGGGCTTCTTTGCCGTTAGGGCCGCGCCATTGGGTGATAGGTACCCCCTCTAAGGCCGCCCGTTCATGGGCTTTGTAGGTGCGAATGACCGTTGCACAAGCGGGAATGTTGAGGCTATTCAAGGTTTGCTGCGCCTCGACCGCCTCGGCCAAACTACGGGAGTCCACTTTGGTGAGCAAGACCCGATGGGCCACCCCCGAAGGCGCGATCGCTGTTTTGATTGTATTGACTAAAGCGGCCAGATCCATCGGGGCCGGGGGCGTGGGCAGCAAAATGTAATCTGCTACGGGTACGACTGCCGCTAAAGCATCCGAGTTTAATGCCGGAGGGGTGTCCACCACGATCAAAGAATAATTGTTAACCTTCTTTAGTTTGCCTAGCAGGGTCGCGTCTGTCTCGGTTGTGATATCAAACGTCACGGGTTGAGGATTGCGTGACACCCACCAGCTGGCCGAACCTTGGGGGTCTGCATCCACGAGCAAAACGGGTTGGGCCTCAGACAAAATCGCAGCCATGTTGACAGCGGTGGTGGTTTTACCGACGCCGCCTTTGCCGTTGAGCACAGCTAAGATACGGGGAGAGGATTCCTTGCGCGGGCGGGCCAAGGCCGTACTCCTTTACTTTGCGAGGAGAGCCCTGACCTGTAGAGCGCAGCGCCGGACTCATGACAGCATGACTATATCGCAGATGCGATCGCCCTAACTCCCCAATCCGACAAATTATTAGGCGAACGATCGCCGCCCTGGGAGACGAATGAATTGGATGCCTCCACCCGTGACAGGGGATCGCGTTACCCTCGCCGCCCGGGCTGGGAAGGTTGCACCGCGAGCTCAAAATTGACCTGTTCAACCATGGGCGTCGGCCCCAACAGGCGGGCGGCCAAATGGGCAAACTGGTCGGGGCAACCGCTCACAAAAAATTGCGTGGGGCGACCAGGAACCGTGCTTTTCAGGTCTAAGAGTTCGAGTTCTTTGACCGCAGCTTTGACCATTGACTGGGCTGGATCAATCCGCTGAATGGTGGCAGGTAAGAAGGTTTTGAAGACCGGGGCCAAATGCGGATAGTGAGTGCAGCCGTAAATGAGGGTATCGATATTGGCCGCGATCAAGGGTTGCAAATAGGTCTTAGCCACTTCAACCGTTTCTAGATGTTGCAGCCGATTTTGCTCAATTAGGGGTACAAATTTTGGGCACCCGACTTGCCAAACTTGTTTCGTGGCATCGACTTCTAAAATGGCTTGACGATAGGCATCGCTGGCAACCGTGGCGGGGGTAGCAATAACGCCGATGCGCTGTCCGGCTTGGGCGGCGGCGCGAGCACCGGGATGGATGAGGCCCAAAATGGGAATGGGAAATTCGGCTTGCACCTGCTCTAAGGCGAGGGCGGAACTGGTGTTACAGGCCATCATCACCATCTTGACGCCCTGGGCCATCATCCAGGTCATGATTTCGCGGACGAACTGCAAAATCTCGTCGGGGCTGCGATCGCCATAGGGCAAGCGCGCCGTATCGCCCACATACAAGATGGATTCGTGCGGGAGTTGACGGTCGATCTCTCGCAGTACGGTCAACCCACCGACACCGCTATCAAAAATACCAATGGGGGCAGTGCTGACGGGGGCTGAGGCGAAATCACGCTGGTAGGCCATAGGATAACGAGTGCATCTGATCAGGTTGATAAGAGTTTAGTCGGGTTTCTCGAAATTTCAGTAGCGATCGCGCACTGATTGCAAAGTCTCATCGATTGTCTGGGATTGATACTGCCGAAGCCGGGTGGCAGGGTGGCAGGGTGTGAGGGTAGGTGAAGCGGGTCTTGGCACTGAGCCGCAACAACTCATCTCGTCTCTCCCCCCTGTTCTCACCAACTCCACTTACCCCCTCCACCTCACCTACCCCATCAACTCCATCTACTTCACCCCCTCCCCTTACCCCATCAACTCCCCCTCCCCCCTTCCACCCTTGTGAGAAGATAGCCAGGAGTTTCTCATGCGTGGCGACCCATGATTTGGATTGACTGGCTCATTGTCTTGGCGTATTTGCTGTTGACCCTCTGGCTGGGGCTGTATTTATCACGTCGGGCGTCGGGGTCGCTGGTGGACTTTTTTGTGTCGGGGCGATCGCTGCCGTGGTGGCTGGCGGGCACCAGTATGGCCGCCACCACGTTTTCCATCGATACGCCGCTCTACATTGCAGGAGTCGTCGGCAGTCGGGGCATTGCGGGCAATTGGGAATGGTGGAGCTTTGGCATCGCCCATGTGGTGATGATTTACGTATTCTCGCGGCTGTGGCGGCGATCGGAAATCGTCACCGATGCCGAACTGACGGAGCTCCGCTATGGCGGGAATATGGGCGCTTGGCTGCGGGGCATCAAAGCCTTTCTCTTTGCCGTGCCGATCAACTGCATCGGGATCGGATATGCCATGTTGGCGATGGTCAAGGTAATTACAGCGCTGCAACTGTGGGAAAGTCTGGGCTTTGAGCCGGGAGACGATGCCAAGCTGTGGAGCGTCATCGGCGTCAGTCTATTTGTGCTGGTTTATGCGGGATTTTCGGGACTGTGGGGGGTCGTCGCCACGGACTTTTTTCAGTTCTTTCTGGCGCTGTTTGGCGCGATGGTGGTGGCCGGAGCCGCGCTCATCAAGATTGGCGGCATGGGTTCCCTGGTGGATCAAGTCAATACCCAGTTTGGCCCCGATACGTTGGCGCTGGTGCCGCTGAAATGGGGCGACGGGGGGATTCGGTGGAGCGAGACCGCCGGAATTTCGGTCAACACCTTCCTGGCTTACATTGGCCTGCAATGGTGGGCCTTTCGCCGCAGTGACGGGGGGGGCGAATTCATTCAGCGATTAGCCGCATCGAAAGATGAAGCCGAGGCGGAGAAGGCGGCTTGGTTTTTCAACATTTTGCATTATGTCGTGCGGACCTGGCCTTGGGTGGTGGTCGCCTTGGTCGCCCTGGTGGTTTATCCCACGCTGGAAGATCGGGAGCTAGGATATCCGTTACTGATGCTCGATTTTTTGCCCCCGGTGCTGTTGGGCTTAGTGGTGGCGTCGTTGATTGCGGCGTTTATGAGTACGGTGTCGACGCTGATTAACTGGGGCGCGTCTTATCTCACCAATGACTTATATGGTCGGTTTATCAATCGCGATGCGGCTGATGAGGAGTTGGTGTTTGCCGGTCGGGTGGCGTCGGTGGTGGTGACAGCGGTGGGCGCGACGGCGGCGTTTTTTGCCCAAGATGTGACGACGATTTTTCGCCTGGTGATTGCGATCGGTACGGGGCCTGGCCTGGTGCTGATTTTGCGCTGGTTTTGGTGGCGCATCAACGCCGCGGCTGAGTTGGCCTCTATGCTGGCAGGATTTTGCATTGGGTTATTGACGATGCCGATCGCCGATCCGGCAACGGCGCAAAATCCCCTGGTGATTTGGCTGGCGGCAGTGCAGTCGCGGGTCACCATTTTGCAGACCAGCGATTTTGGGCAGCGGCTGCTGGTGATTGCGAGCATCACCACGGTGATTTGGGTGGCCGCGATGTATCTCACCCCGGCGGAAAGTCCCGAGACACTGGCCCAGTTTTATCAAAAAGTGCGGCCCGGTGGCCCCGGTTGGAACCGTCAGCGCCTTGCCGTCGGCGAACAGCCGATTCGCCTGATTTCCTTTGCGGGGGGCTGGCCGCAGCTTGGTTTTGATCAACCGGGCATTTTGCCAGAGCAGGATTTGCTGTTGCAGGGGCGTCAGGTAATTGCGGCCATTGGGCTGCTGTTTGGCACGATGTTTGCGATCGGCGGCTTTTTGCTACTGCAACCGCTGGTGGGCTGGTGGGGATTGAGCATTGCCGTGCTCGGTGGCGTGTGGCTGCGGCGGTTGCAGCGCGCCCGCATTGCCCCCATGCCGCGCCCTGGCCTAGATGATATCGGGGATGGTTTGTGATAGCAGGTAGGATGAGAATTGGGCGATCCGGTAGGGGCGAGGCATTCTCGATGAAACACTCTGGTTAATCCAAAACGTTCTTCCGAGAATGCCTCGCCCCTACTACGGTCGGATACCTGTTGGTCGCCAGTGTTCTTCTATTCTCAAACGCCATGTCATTTTTTCGTGCTTACATTGCGCCGTTGTTGATTGTGCTCACGTTTTTAATTGCCATGTTGGCGGTGAGTGCGCGGATCTTTTTGCCTGGTGACATGCGAGCCCCAGCCCCCATTGAGGAGCCCGTGGGACAAGGGGATGGCGCTAGCACTAGCGAGTCGCCCGAAATTTCCTGGTTGTTAACCGGACAGCCCGATGACTTGAGCTAACGAGGCTTGAATTAATGATCTTTGCGATCGCGGGCTACCAACTTCGAGTGGGATCGGACAAAGATCGGGCGCTGCTGGTGAAATTTCTCGGCAAGACCTATCGCGACGCGACGGGGAACGATCGCCTTCAGCATTTGGCGGCGACGGTAGAACAGCATTTTTCGCCAGAGACTCCCCTGTGGTGGGTGCAAACGGAGGCCCAGCCCAGCCAAACGGTGGGATTTTTGTGGTTAGGCCATGCCATTGACCAACAGCAGGGCGATCGCCACGGCTATGTACTGGCGGTATACGTTGCCCCAGAACACCGTCGCCAGGGCATTGCCACGGCATTGTTAAACCACGCGCAAGACTGGGCACAGACGCGGGGCGATCGCCAAATTGCGCTGCAAGTCTTTGCCGATAATGAGGGGGCGATCGCCCTGTATCGCCAATTGGGCTATCAAACCCAGTCTCTCTGGCTGACCAAACCATTGCC
Organism: Halomicronema sp. CCY15110; assembly: GCF_016888165.1. Taxonomy (GTDB): domain Bacteria; phylum Cyanobacteriota; class Cyanobacteriia; order Phormidesmidales; family Phormidesmidaceae; genus Halomicronema. The sequence goes on from NZ_JACSWC010000415.1 coordinate 11,542, forward strand.
GTAGGGGCGCGGCAGTTGCAGAATTAATGTTTGGGATTTCATCAAACCCATCACGCCGACCTGGTTAATCAAACCCTGACCGTAGGGGCGAGGCAGGCTCGATGCCACAATCTGGCTGATCCGATGCGTCATTCCGAGCCTGCCTCGCCCCTACAGGGAATTTTCCACGTAATCTTTGGCGGCTTTCAAGCTCCATCCAGTGTGGTCATAGATGAGCTTGACCGCCGTCACTTTTCGATGTTCGGCCAGCAGTTTTCGGGCTGTAGCGATCACCTCAGGGTCGAGGTCTCTGGACGATTGCTGCTGCTCCTGCTGGTCGATGTAGTCTTTAGCGTGTTGAAGATCCCAGCCTTGTTGCTCATGAAGGTAGTTGATGGCTTCTGACTGACGATTTTCTAAAATCAGATCCCGAATATCGCGACTCTCGGCTGAAACGGTTCCTTGATTAGCGTCAGCAGTCTGAGGTGGCTCGATGGCGAGCGATGCGGGGGCCGCGTCTGCTTCCCATGGCTGATCAGCCTTGTGGGTGGGCCTAGTCGGGGCAGAATAAGCGGGGGTAAGGGTGCCCGATGGGCCAGATGATTTCACTTTGCGCCTTTCCAGCTTGCGCACGAGCCAAAAACCCAATAGAAAAGCGCAGAGTCCAAGAAAAATCAGCGAAATCGGGTGCATGGGATACCGGAGATAGGGGAGTGAGCGATCGCCCACCCACCACCTTCAACGGTGTCGGATGGTTGGCACGTCTATTGGCTGAGGATAACGGGTTATCTGCTTTGACCAAAATCTCTGTTAGCAAACGCAACGCGATCGCGGTTTTGGGCATAAAAAACGCCGCCCCAATGTTAAGAGCAGCGGTTTGCCAGCCGACAGGCCGATTTGAAAATCGTCGCTGAGCGTTATGTGGACGGCACGTTCGCTTCCCAAATCGGATGATAGGACTGCACCGCCCGCATGTACTGCACCCGCTCAAACTCACTGGGGTTGGGGCTATTGCCCTGGCTCATGCTGCCCCGCAGAATGTCGAGGGATTCGTACTCGTGATCGTGCAGCCAGGTGATGAGGTCTTCCTCAATGGTTTTGAGATGGCCGATGCCGTGGCGCAGTAGGGTGGCCACCAGCATCGTTACGTCCGCCCCTGCCATCAGCATTTTGATCACGTCTTCCGCCTTGTTGATGCCCGTCGTCGCGGCTAGGCTAGCGGGAATGCGATCGTGCAGCAGGGCAATCCAGTTCAGCGGCAGCAGCATATCCGAGTGATGGCTGAGAATCAGGCTGGGCTGCACTTCCAGATTTTCAATATCAATATCCGGCTCATAGAAGCGGTTGAACAGCACCAGCCCATCGGCCCCCGCTGCGCACAGTCGCTTCGCCATGTACGCCGTATTGCTGAAATAGGGGCTGAGCTTCACCGCGAGGGGAATGTTCACCGCTGCTTTGACAGCGTGAACCACATCGAAGTAATGCTGCTCTACATCCGCGCCGGACATATCCAGGTCAGTCGGAATCCAGTAGATGTTCAGCTCGATCGCATCTGCCCCGGCCTCCTCCATCTGCTGGGCGTAATCCGTCCAGCCGCCGAGGGTAAAACCATTCAAGCTGCCAATGATGGGCACATCGACCATGGTCTTGGCGATCCGAATGTGGTCGAGATAGGCCTCAGTGCCGACATGAAAAACTTCCGGTTCCGGAAAATAGGTCAGGGCTTCGGCAAAGCTCTCAGTGCCGTATTCCATATGGTGATGGAGCTCCATCCGCTCCCGGCGGATCTGCTCTTCAAATAAGGAATGCAGCACGATCGCCGCTGCTCCTGAATCTTCGAGCCACCGAATGTTACTCAGCTCTTCCGTCAACGGGGCAGCCGCGCCCACCACCAAGGGGGATTTCAGCGTCAGGCCCAGATAGGTCGTGGTTAAGTCCATCGTTGTTCTCCATCAAAGGTGAGTTGGGTGAAGAACTCCGGCTTCTGCCAGAAGCCGGAGTTCTGGCAGCCTCTAAGCCGACGTATTAGCGGGATTCGAGCCGGAATCTTGCGAGTCGGTCTTTGGTTCCCCTGGCGACTTCACCGCCTTAACGTTGCCGGCGGCGGCCTCTTTGCGGGGCTGATAGGCCTTGCGGACTGGCATCTCCGGTTCATCGGCGGGATTGCGAGCCGCCAGATACTGATACATGTGCCAGCGGGTCGAGACATCTTCGCGAGCCTGTTTCAAGAGCGTCTTCGCCGCTGCGGGATCGCTGCGGAGCAGCATCTTGAAGCGGTTTTCGCTGTACATGGCTTCTTCCAGCGACTTCTTCGGCGTCTTGCTATCCAGCATTAGCGGATTCTCGCCCTGTTCCCCCTTGCGGGGATCATAGCGATACAGCAGCCAGCGCCCAGACTCCACCGCGAGTTGTTGTTGGCCCATGCCCTTCGCCATATTGATGCCGTGGGCGATGCAGTGGGAGTAAGCCATAATCAGCGACGGGCCTTCGTAGGATTCCGCTTCCAGGAAGGCTTTGAGGGTGTGCTCGTTGCGCGCCCCCATCGCCACGCTGGCGACGTATACATTGCCATAGGTCATCGCCATCAGCCCCAGATCCTTCTTGGGAGCCGGTTTGCCACCCGCTGCGAACTTGGCCACGGCTCCGCGCGGGGTTGCCTTGGACATTTGCCCGCCCGTGTTGGAATACACCTCGGTATCCATCACCAGCACGTTCACGTTGCGACCGCTGGCGAGGACATGATCCAAACCGCCGTAGCCGATGTCGTAGGCCCAGCCGTCACCGCCAACAATCCACACGCTCTTACGCACCAGGTAATTAGCGAGCGACTTCAGGTTGAGCAGGCGGTTGCGCAGTCCCGGCGCGCGGCTCTCAGGATCGGTGTCGAGTCCGACCAGCCAGTTGTCCAGATGCCCTTGCAACGCCTCGACCCATTCCCGCTGTTCGACAATGTCAGCTTCATCTTTTTGCGTGTTGTTCAGCAAATGAGTCGCCAGGTCACCAGGAATCCGGGAGGAGCCGTTGAGTTCGAAGGCGAGATATTGCAGCAGTTCGACGGCCTGCTCGCTTTGCTTATCGACGGACAGGCGGAAGCCCATGCCAAATTCGGCGTTGTCTTCAAACAGAGAGTTCGACCAGGCGGGGCCGCGACCCTCAGCATTTTTGGTGTAGGGGGTGGTGGGCAGGTTGCCGCCGTAAATGGAGGAACAGCCCGTGGCGTTGGCAATCAACATGCGATCGCCAAACAACTGCGTCGCCAGCTTGATGTAGGGCGTTTCGCCACAGCCCGCGCACGCCCCGGAAAACTCAAACAGCGGCTCCTGCATTTGCTGGTGGGAGATTTTGTTCAAATTCAGGCCATCCCGCGCGGGATTGGGCAAGTCGAGGAAGAAGTCCCAGTTTTCCCGCTCTTGTGCCCGCAGGGGCAGTTGGGCCTCCATGTTGATGGCTTTTTTGCTGGGTTCTGCCTTGTTCTTCGCGGGACAGACTTCGACACAGATGGCGCAGCCAGTGCAGTCTTCCGCCGCCACTTGAATGGTGAATTGCAGATCTGACCAGGCTTTGTCCTTGGCCCCGGTGTGCTTAAAGGCAGTGGGGGCATGTTCTAACTGTTCCGGTTCGTAAACCTTCGAGCGAATCACCGCGTGGGGACACACCATGACGCACTTGCCGCACTGCACACACACATCGGGATCCCAGGTGGGAATCTCCTGGCCCACGTTCCGCTTTTCATATTGCGTGGTGCCCGTGGGATAGGTGCCGTCTGAGGGGAGCGCACTGACCGGCAGATCGTCGCCGTGGCGAGCCATGATCGATCCCAGCACGTCTTTGACAAAAGTGGGCGCGGTATCGGGTACCCATTGGTGGGTTGCGCCCTCGGTAGAGAGGGGGCCGACGGGCACTTCGTACAGGTAGCTGAGGGTGTTATCCACAGCGCTGATGTTCATATTGACGATTTCTTCGCCTTTTTTGCCGTAGGTTTTGCGAATGGCCTGTTTGATGGCGGCGATCGCCTCCTCCCTCGGCAGCACCCCCGACAGCGCAAAGAAACAGGTCTGCATCACCGTATTAATGCGGCCCCGCATTCCCGCTTCATTCGCCACTTTGAAGGCGTTAATGGCGTACACCTGCAACTGCTTGTCCACAATCGTTTGTTGCATCGCGGCGGGCAAGCGCATCCAGGTTTCTTGGGCCTCATCAAAGGGCGAGTTGATCAGGAATGTGCCGCCCACTTTGGCTTCTTTGAGAATCTCCAACTGCTGCAAAAATTCCCACTGGTGGCAGGCGACGAAATTTGCGCTGTCGATCAAATACGTGGAGCGAATGGGCTCAGGCCCAAAGCGCAGGTGCGACACGGTGACCGAGCCAGACTTTTTGGAATCGTAGACAAAGTAGCCCTGGGCGTAATTGTCAGTGTCGCCACCAATGATTTTGATGGAGTTTTTGTTCGCGCCGACGGTACCGTCCGATCCCAACCCGTAGAAGATGCCGCGCACCACGCTATCCGGCTCGATGGTGAAGCTGGGATCCCAGTCCAGAGAGGTCAGCGTGACGTCATCGTGGATGCCGATGGTGAAGTGGTTTTGGGGATGATCCTGGCCCAAATTGTCGAAGACGCTCTTGACCATCGCCGGGGTGAATTCTTTAGACGATAGGCCATAGCGGCCACCGATCACCTTGGGATACGAGGCGCGAGGATAAACAAAGTGAGGATGTTCTTCGTCGCCTTCTAAATGCACGGTGCCTTCTTGCTTCGGCAGTTCGTGGACGGCGTGAACGACATCGAGATAGAGCGGCTCACCGGGGGCACCGGGTTCCTTGGTGCGATCGAGCACCGCGATCGCCTTTACCGTCTTCGGCAGCGCCTTCATAAACTCGATGGAGTCAAAGGGCCGATACATCCGCACCTTCAAAATGCCGACCTTTTCGCCCTGGGCAGTCAGGTAGTCCACCGTTTCGTGGGCGGTCTCGCAGCCTGAGCCCATCAGCACCACCACTTTTTCGGCATCGGGGGCACCGTGGTATTCGTACACCTTGTACTGGCGTCCAGTCAGCGCCGCGAACTCATCCATCGCCTGCTGTACCGCGTCGGCACAGTCGTAGTAAAAGCGGTTCACCGTTTCCCGCCCCTGGAAATACACGTCGGCGTTTTGGGCGGTGCCGCGAATCACGGGGCGATCCGGGGTGAGCGATCGCGCCCGGTGCGCCAGCACCAGGTCCAGCGGCACAAATTCTTCCAAAACCGCATCGGGGATCAGCTCTACCTTCTGCACTTCGTGGGAGGTGCGGAAGCCGTCGAAAAAGTGGAGAAAGGGAATGCGGGATTGCAGGGTGGCCTTGGTAGCGATCGCCGCCAAATCTTGCGCTTCTTGCACCGAGGCCGAACACAGCATGGCGCAGCCGGTGGTGCGCGCCGCCATCACGTCACCGTGATCCCCAAAAATTGATAGGGCTTGTGCCGCCAGCGATCGCGCCGCCACGTGGATCACCGCTGGCGTCAATTCCCCCGCAATTTTGTAGAGGTTGGGGAGCATCAACATCAGTCCCTGGGAGGCCGTAAAGGTCGTGGTCACCGAGCCTGCCTGGAGTGCCCCATGCACAGCCCCCGCCGCCCCGCCTTCACTCTGCATTTCGACCACCGAGGGCACCGTGCCCCAAATATTCGGACGCTCGGCAGAGGCCCAAGCATCCGACCATTCCCCCATGGGTGACGACGGCGTGATGGGATAAATAGCGACGACCTCGCTGAGGCGATAAGCGACCCGGGCGACCGCTTCATTTCCATCTAGGGTGGCAAAAAGTTGTTCTGTCATGGTGGGCCCTCTAGGTGTGCTGGGCAACGAAATAACGATAATTTCCGCAAGCGCTGATCTACCCTTAGGTCTGAATACGGGAGCAACTTTTCGCCAACCTCATTAGCTCAAATCGCCCCAGCATCGCAAATCTATTTTCAGCTCATACAGACAATCAGCCGCTGTTTTGTTGAGACAAGATACAAGATCTTTCATGTTCAAAAATTATCTCTATCGGCTAATGCTAAGTCGCAGACAGGGATTTTTGGACCTTGTATACCTCACATATTGCCACTGGAAACTTAACTAGGCTCGGCTTTTTAGCTAAACTTTATCCCCGCATGTCAGGCCCTGATAACACACCCCAAAAAAGTCCAGTCAACGCTCACAGTTCATTGAAGTTAAGGCCTGAAAGCCTTGCACAGAAGGCATATTAAAAAATCAATCTTCTGTATTAAACCTTGACTTTTATTTGCATTAAACGACAATCGTGGTCAAGACTTAAGTTTTTACTTCGGAAAAGTGATTGAGAAATTGGATGTGTTTGCGCGGTCAAAATTCTCATCGCTGATTTACGCAGAATTACTGAAGTCAAACTACACACGGGCTAATTCATCGGCCTCGTCATGGAGCGGCGGCTTCATGACTTTTTACGGCTAAAAATCTTAATTTGACATTCAGATTTCCAACCCCTTTTTAGAGGCGTCAATCTCCCCTTCTTTAGATTGTTTTTCTTTTTTGCTAACATTCTTTCAAGGTTGGTTTGAGCTACCTTCCCAGGTCTCCCAGATGGCGGCTTGAAAAGCTTGCCACTCAGTCAGGGTGGTGGGTGCCGAGGGGGTGTCGCGCTGTAGTAAAAAGATACCTGGAGCCGCCGCGACGATCCCGTAGCGATCGCCCTCCAGTAGCCCTTGCACGATGGGCAGCCATTCCAGCAGGCGATCGCGAGATCCCGAAAACGCTCCCGCGTACTGCTGCAACTGCCAAAAGTCCACCAGTACATAGTCCACCTCGGAGGTCGCTCCGACATCATCCCGAAACTGGAGCGCTGGAAAGCGCAACACCGCTCGCCGTCCCGACACGTGGGGCAGCAAGTTATCCGTGGCGGTGACGCTCGCCTCGGCGGGAATTTGGGGGAGCAGCGATCGCACCGTGTTGGCGTGGCCCCACTGCTTCGTCAACGTTAGATGCACCCACGGATCCACCGAATCGGGAATGATGAACGACCACGTGCGCGACGGATTGAGCGTGAAGGTAAAGAGCAAACTGAGACAGAGGCACGCCGCCCACAAACTGCGAGTGCGTCGGGACAACTTTTGCCCATGATGGCTCCACCACACCACCGCCCCGTAAAACATGCCCGGCACCACCATCACGGTATAGCGGAGCTGCATCGACAGCGCGATATGAGTATCCGATCGCAACAGCAACGTGGCTAACGGCGGCGCAGTGCAAAGCCAAGCAGCGGGAGAAATCGCAGGCACAAACAGCAGCGGCAACCAGTGCCCCAACATGAACCGCACGGTATTGCCCAACGGCATAAAGAGATCGACCAGCACGCGATCGGGCCGCCGCAGAAACGCCACCAATAAATCCACCGTGGAGGCGTCGCCCGTGACATAGTTAGCGTAAGAAAAGGCCAAAAAGTTCGTGCCCACCTCCTCTGAAAACAGGGGCATTAGCACCGTCGTGGTGATCACGAGATGGGCCACACTCGCCACACACAAGCCACTGCCAAACCAGAGATGCCGCCGACTCAGCAAAAAATATAGCCCAAAGCCAAACAAGATGATGCCGACATCTTCGCGGCAGAGGAAAACGAGCCCCGTGGCAGCGATCGCCCACCCCCACCGTTGGCGCTCCACGGCTAGCAGCAGCAAAAATATCCCCAGCGGAATCTGGGCAAAGTCATGGAAATTCGCCAGATGCGGCGCAATGACGGCTTGCGCACAAAAATAGCCCAACGTGATCCACAGTGATACCTGCTCAGACAATCGCTGTCGTGCCAACCAGTACAGCGCCACTCCCCCGGCAGTCACCAACGTCACCTGCAACACCAGCAGCGTCGCTGAGTGGGGAAACAGATAATAGAGCGGTAGCCACAGTAGATGGATCGGGGTGAAATGCTGGCCTAACCGCTGATATGTCACATCCGGAACTTGCCCGCCAAAGAGCACCGCCGCCGACTCGCCCGATGAGAGCGTGCCCTGAAAAAATTGACCGTGGGTGCCGTTCCAGAAAATCTGGTTAAAAATGCCCTGATCATGGGTAGAAAACGACGGGTACATGGCCCAGTGACGGTTGAGAATGCTGAGCACCATCAGTAACCAAAAGATACCGGCGGCCCATAGCAACCGTCGATGATTCGTTATCCAGTCCAAAGCACGCATACAGTTCCAGCACGTAACAGGGCTTCCCTATTCTCACTGGCACTGGTGCGGAAAATCAAAAATATCGGCCAGTCCCCAACCTCGCCGGCAAACGCTGGCTGTTTGCTGAGCCCATCTCATCGGATCCAGTCGCTGCCGCTGCCCCTGCTACCCATCACCCTGGCATAGGCTGCTATGAACTCGGAGGTGGGGTGGTTAGTGCCGCGTGGCGATCGCTCATGGCGATCCGATGACCTTTTTGAAGAAGTCGAGCTTACCCGCATAGGGGGCATAGCGCCAGGCGAGATCAAACCAAAGCGGCTTTTTGAGCACGCTTTTCATGTGCGAAAAGGTCTCGAAACTGGTTTTGCCGTGGTAGGCCCCGATGCCGCTGTCGCCCACACCGCCAAACGGCAGCCCCCAAATCGCCACTTGCAAAAAGACATCGTTAAGGCAGACACCCCCCGATGAAGTCGTTCCGAGCACTTGCTGACGCAGCGCCTCATTTTTGGTGAACAGATACAGGGCTAGCGGTTTGGGGCGGGCGTTGATTTGGGCGATCGCCTCCTCAATATTGCGGTAGGTCAGCACCGGCAGAATCGGGCCAAAAATTTCTTCCTGCATGATGGGACTGTCCCACGTCACCGCAGCCAAGATGGTGGGGGCCAGGTAGCGGTCATCGCGATTGGTTTCACCGCCGAGATCGGGCGACTCATCAGCCATGAGCGTGGTGAGGCGATCAAATTGGCGATCGCTCACAATTCTTGCCAGGTCAGGACTCTGGGCCGGATCATCGCCAAAAAATGCCTGGACGGTGTCTTTGAGCGCCGCCAAAAATTCCGCTTTGATGGATTCGTGGATCAGTAAATAATCGGGCGCGATGCACGTTTGCCCCGCATTCACAAATTTGCCCCACACAATCCGTTTGGCGGCGACGGCGATATTAACGTCTTGATCCACAATGCAGGGACTTTTGCCGCCCAGCTCCAACGTCACCGGGGTCAGGTGTTGAGCGGCGGCGGCCATCACAATCTGGCCGATGCGAGTGCCGCCCGTGAAGAAAATGTGGTCAAACTTTTGAGCCAGCAGCGCCTGCGCCGTTTCTGCGCCTCCTTCCATCACGGCAATATATTCAGGAGGAAACGTGTCGCGGACTAAATCAGCCACGACTTTGGACATCGCCGGGGCAATTTCTGAGGGTTTGATCAGCGCACAGTTGCCTGCCGCGATCGCCCCAATCAACGGCGAAATCACGAGTTGAAAAGGGTAATTCCACGGGCCAATGATGAGCACCACGCCCAGGGGATCAGGCTGCACCCAGGCTGATCCCGGCAGTTGCGTCAATGGCAGGCCCACCCGTCGTGGCTTGGCCCACTTTTTCAACCGCTTGAGCACATATTTCAGTTCGTCCAGCACCCCAATTTCAAAATAGCTCTCAAACTCGGGCCGACCTAAATCGGCAGTCACGGCGGCAACGATGTCATCCTGGCGCTCAATAATGGCCGTTTGTAACCGTTTGAGCTGGGTCAGCCGAAACTCAACGGGCTGTGTTGCCCCCGTGGCAAAGTAGGCTCGCTGCGCGTGGAGCAGCGCCGCTGCCTGGGACTCGATAGATTGTTCCGGCGTAGAGAGGGCCGTCATAGGGGGGGACCGATAGCGTCTGCTTCCCCATCATAAATAACTGACGACCGACGGCGAAAATTGCGTCAGCATCACTGGGCCTAACAGATAAGCATGGCGATCGCACTGCAATCCGGCCTGTTCCCCCAATGCCGCCCGCGCCGCTGCGGTGTAAAAGGTGACGCCAGCGGGCGTAATACCCCGATGGGAAATATCTTGGCCCATCCAGGCGGGCGGGGTGAAGTCGGCTAGATAAAAGTGTCCCGTTGGCTTTAGCACGGGGGCGATCGCCCGCAGCGCCGCCACCGGATCGGGATAATGCAAAAAACTAATGCAGCAAAACACGGCATCAAACGTCTGGGGGGCAAACGCCGCCTCGGTCACATTGCCCTCGACAAACTGGAGGCGATCGCGGTCAAGACTCTGTTTGCGCGCTTGGGCCAACATGCCCGGCGACCAATCCAGCCCGACGCCGGACAGGGTCGGCGATCGCTGGGCGAGGCGATGCAACAATTTGCCCGTGCCGCAGCCCACATCCAGTACGTGAGCAGGCTCCGGCAGATCCACATATTCCAGCAGGCGCACATGCACCGCCTGATAAAACACCGACGGCAGTAACCCGTCGTAAATGGGTGCCCAACGGTCAAAAAACGTCCGTTTATCCATCGTTCCTCACCGCAGTTAAGGTCAGCAAAATTAAGCGTGGATAGTATCATCCGGCATGGTGGTGCCCGTCAAAATCGCGTCTATGAGGATCGCACTGCTGATTTCAGCGCGGGTGAGAATTGCGTCAGTCAAGTCGGCTCCGGTTAAATTGGTGCGACCTAAATACGCCTCAATCAACGTGGCCGATTGCAATTGGGCGCGACTCAAATCAGCGCGGCTCAAGTCCACGAGATTCAAGTTGCCGCGCGTTAACACGGCATCCTGCAAATTGGCCTGCCGCAAAATCGCATCCGTCAGGCGAATGTCATACATCGTCGCCTGGGTCAGCGTCGCCTCCGACAAGTCCGCTCGATTGACCGAGGCATTGGTCAAATCGGCCTCGGCGAGATTGGCCCCGGCCAGCTTAGCGTCACTCAGGTTGGCCTCTTTCAGATAGGCCTTGGACAAATTGGCACCATGTAAATCGGCGTTTTGAAAGGTGACATTTGCCAAGTTCGCCTCACTCAAATCGACGTAGGCCAAATCGGCCCCGCGCAAATTCGCTCCTTCGAGATCGGCCTGATGGAGGTTCGCCCCGCGCAAATTCGCGACATACTTGCGATCTTCCTGCCGTAGGTTGGCTCCCCGCAAGCAGGCTCCGGTCAGGTTCGCCCCACTGAGGTCGGCATTGCGTAAATCTGCCTCAATCAAATTGGCATCCATCAGATCGGCCAGCATCAGCTGCGCACTCCGCAGGTCAGCCCCTTGCAAGCTGACGCCATGCAAATTCGCGTCGCTGAGGTTGGCTTTACTCAGATTGGCCTGATTGAGATTGGCCCCCGACAGTTGTACCTTAGACAGGTTGGTTTGCTGAAAGTTGGCCCGGGTGAGAAAGGCAAAGGTGAGATTAGCACTTTCTAAATCGGCCAGTTGTAGGTTCGCCCCAATCAAATCTGCTCCCGATAGATCAATCCCGTTGAGGGAAAAGCCCTTAAAGTTGGTTTTGCCTGCGGCATAGCGTTTGAGGAGTTCTTGTGGGGTCATGAGCGAAGGGCACTATGGCAGCAGATCACGCAAAGCCGAAGCACGGGGCAAACCAGTCAAAGGGAAAAAAACAATACCTGGTGACCTTAAGGATAAAACGGTTTCATCGCTTGCAAAATTGTCCCCGCTGTTTGGACGTTTTCGCCGACATTATCAACACAGTGGCACATGATCGTCAGTTTGCTTTCTAAATCTGAGAAGGTCTGGCAGTAGGCAAAGGTCTCGTGCAGTAAGTCATCCAAAGATTTTGATTTCAGCACAATCCAGTCTTGACGGCTGGCGGTAAACGGACTCCTCACCGTCGAGAGCAGCAGGATTTTGGCCCGCAGCGGGTTAGTGTATCGCATGATTTCTAAGCGCAGGCTGTAAAAGTTGGCCCGATCGCGCGATCGCGCTGACCCGTTATGCTCAGAGGCGATCGCCGAATTCGGCAGGGCGTTCGCTGGATGCATATGCGCACAGGTTTGCTCGCCTGACGCCTCTAAGCTCACCCAGTTCGTAAACGACGTCATGCCATCGTCGCTGGGGATCAGAGCCGTGTCAGTCCGCATCACGGTGGCCTCATCATCCCCGGTGGCCGACTGCTCGGCTAGGGCCGTCTCCGATACCATCGTGGCGGCCGACGCCATGTAGATGGGATGCAACGCTTCCGAGACGACTAGGGCCAGTTGGGTGTATCGTGCTTGGCGATTAAGCCGCTTAATAATGCGCTCCAGATGGTAACTGAGGTCGCTCTCGCTGGGGGCAACTTTGTGAACTTCGGCAATGAGTTCAGCAATGGTATGCAGCGCCAGCACCGCCGGGTCATTTTCCCAAGTGGAGTATAAGACGGCGTATAGCAGCTTTTTGATGCGCTGGCGATCGCTATGCGACATCAGGCTTTGCGCCGCTTGCTGATACATCTCCTGGCAATTACCTGGCGACCCAGGCGCGGCAATGACCGTGCCCTCGGACGGCTCATCGGGCTGATCGAACGTCGGTTCTAACACGGTCAAAATCGTGTCCGCGATCGTCAGATAAATATCCTTATGGTTCAGCCGCGACGCCATCGTTTGAAAAGCTTTTTCCAGCGCGATCAGCGTGTGATAGCGCTGCCGCAGTTGTGACAGCATCATCTGGAGATCAAACTGGGCTAAAACCTTGGCGTCATTTTCCCAGACCCCTTGATAGGTGCCAAACACCAGTTTTTGGATGCGCCGATATTGCGGATCTTGCCGTAAGACGGTGACGGCGGCCTCAAGGGTGGAGGCGCGACTGGCCGCCGCCCCTGGAGCCTGGTTGGCCACTACCATCGTGGCCGATTGACCATAGGGCGGGATTTGATACGCCGTCACCGGCTCTTGAATATTTTTGAGTTTGAGCGGCCCTAAAAAACTGGCATTAATATCCAGTCGGGCCTTCACCACATCGTGGACGGTTTGAGAAATGCAAATGCCCCCAGGAGCCGATTTGGTCTGTAGCCGCGCGGCAATGTTAACGCCGTTGCCGAGGACATCATCCTGACTGAACAAGACATCGCCCAGGTGGATGCCGATACGGTGCTGCAAATATTCTCCTGGCGGTAGCCCTTCCGAGAGTTTGGTCAGTTGTTTTTGCACTTCTTGACTACATAAAACCGCCTGCACGGCACTATAAAACGACATCAACAGGCCATCCCCAGTGGATTTCAGCACATTGCCGCCAAAGCATTCACACTGCTCAGCAATCAGGTCAAGGTCACGCTGAATCAGGGCCAAAGTGCCTTCTTCATCCACCGACATGCGCGCACTAAAACTCACGGCATCGGTCAAGACGATCGCGGCCAGGGCTCTTTCGGCGGGCTGGTGGATACTGCTGGGCTTCATAGTGTTTGACAAGTGCTCGATTCGCAGGAAATGGCAACCAAGCATAGCTTTCCCCAGTTCAGAAGCTGATTCAGCAACTGATTCACAAGTCTGTGCAGAAATGTCGCTAGATTGATATCCCTGCTTGGTGGACGGTACGATGTGGCCTGGGCGACTTGGCCTGGCGCGATCGCCCCGTCATCGCATTGTCAATCGCAGCGATCCCACCCTTAGGACTTGATGTCCGCGATTGCACTGCGAGCCATCGAGGCGATCGCCTGATCCGTCGCCTTGGGCAACTGATAGTATTTGCCCCCAGCGGTTTTAGCGAGTTCTTTGCCAAAGCCCGTGGACACAAACTTGCGTTCCGTATCAATGACCAATAGCTGAAATCCAGTTGCGCGAATGCGCCCCGCAATATCCAGCAGTTCTTGTTTGATGTCGGGTTTCTCCTCAGGATCAAGCGGTTCCCCCAGCGATCGCGCCAGCGGAATATTGCCCCGACCGTCGGTAATCGCCACAATCACCACATTGCCAATGTCCCCCGACTGCTGCGCATTGGTACCAATGCGCACCGCTTGCGATAGGCCGTGGGCTAGGGGCGATCCCCCCCCGCAGGGCATCCGTTCCAGTCGCCGTCGCGCCATTGAAATCGAGCGAGTCGGCGGCAGCAACACTTCCGCCTGTTCCCCACGAAACGGAATCAGCGCCACCTCATCCCGGTTTTGATAAGCATCATTCAGTAGCTGTAACACCGCGCCCTTCGCCGACTGCATCCGATTCAACGCCATGGAGCCAGACGCATCGACCACAAAGACAATCAGAGAACCGGCCCGACGCGCTAGCTTTTTCGCCCGCATGTCCCCTTGCTCAACGATGACCTTGCGATGGGGTTCCCGCGCCCGGCGCGATTTTTGGTAAGGAGCCGCCGCTCGCAGGGTGGCATCCACCGCAATGCGCCGCACTGGCCCCTGGGGCAACATCGGCTTAATGTAGCGCCCGCGATCTTCAGAAATCACGAGACTCTGGCTGCCCGACTTGCCCTGCTGCGTCAGCGATTGCGCAAACATCAGCAACGACGGATCAATCATGATCCCTTCAGGATCAAAGACAAATTCTTCGGGCAAACTCGGGGGCGGTTCTTCCGTCTGCTCGTCGTCTTCGTCCTGATCGTCCTCAGAGTCGTCGTTGTCGTCATCCTGAGCATCTTCAGGTTGCTCATCTTCATTCTGGTTTTGCGGTGGGGGCGGCGGAGGTGGCTGCTGCTCGTCGTCTGGCGGCGGCATTTGCACCGCTCGCGGCAAAATTACCAGTTCCACTGCAACCCGCAGGTCTTCCGCTGTGATCGTCGCCCGCCCATCCAACGCCGCGTGGGCCTTGGCCACCCGTACGGCAAACAGCTCGGCTCGGTGGCCTTGAACGCCGCCCCGTAGCGCTTCCGTCACCAGATATTGCACCTGCTCCCGGGTAATGGTCACGTCTTTGAGCCATTCCCGCGCCAAAATGATTTGAGTCTTGAGCGCATCAATCTCATCGGCATATTCCGCCAAGAAGGCGTCGGGATCGTTGGCAAAGCGAGTGAATTGGTCAACTACGCCCACGCGGCTTTCGAGGGAAAGAGACTGGTCGGCGGAGAGGGCGATCGCCATGCGATCCAATAAATGATCGCGCAATGGCCCCTCTTCAGGGTTGTAGGTCGCAATTAACAAGGGCATGCAGGGATGTTGAAAACTGATCCCCTCCCGCTCAATTTGATTCCGCTGCTCAGTCAGCGCTGACAGCAATAAATTACTCGCCTGGTCTTCCAGCAAGTTAATTTCATCGATATACAGTACCCCGCGATTCGCCTCGGCCAGCAACCCCGGCTGAAAAACCGTTTCTCCCGCTTGAATCGACTTCGCCACATCCACCGACCCCAACAGACGATCTTCCGTCACGCCCAGCGGAATCTGTACAAAGGGGGCGGGAATCACCTTGGTCGGCAATTCATCTAAGTCTCGCGCTGCCGTCCCTAACCGCTCCAAAGTTTCGTCATCCCACAAAAGAGGATCGGTGGGATCCGCATTACAACAAGAGCCCTCAATCACTTCAATCGGCGGCAATAACTGGTGAATGGCTCGCGCCATGACTGATTTAGCCGTGCCCCGGCGTCCCGCAATGACCACTCCTCCCAGCTTCGGATCCACCGCCGCCAGCAGTAAAGCCAACTTAATGGCCTCTTGATCAACCACCGCCGTCAAAGGATACACAGTGGGCATTTCAGGACGTTCTGCCGTCAGCATTCAAACTTCCTTCATGAAACGAGTCATCAATATCGATGGCGCGAGCCGCGAGTCGCCTCAAGCTGAATATGGCGAGAAAGACAGATTGCAGAGGTCGCTCTGACACGGTGTTGATAGAAACTGGTCAAGCTATCGTTTCTACAATGCGCAAGGCTAATGCCATCGCTTCTCAGCGTATCAGGAATCTTTATCGAAAAACGTGCCAAACGCTTGGAAGTGGCCTACTCGACAACATGACAAATGAGATGACTGCGGTCTCACACCCAAGCAAATTGGCCTGGTGACCGTCGGCTTCCGTTCGAGACAAAATCCATCGCATCACAAAGATTCATGCTGTAGTCAGTCTTCCCTCAACGCTTGACTGTTATATGTGTACTCACGGCCCCGTTTCCCCCGTCAGCTTGCCATGACACCTGCAATCCAGTGGTATCCCGGTCATATTGCCAAGGCCGAAAAAGCCCTCCAAGAACAACTGAAACGGGTTGATGTCGTCTTAGAAGTTCGGGATGCTCGTGTGCCCCTCGCGACAGAGCATCCCCAAATACACCAGTGGATTGCTGGGAAAGCGCACATTCTGGTGATAAACCGCGTGGACATGGTCTCAAAGACCGCCCGCACCCAGTGGGAAACCTGGCTGAGAGCCCAGGGACAGGTGCCCTACTTTACGAATGCCCAACAGGGCAAAGGGGTGGCTGGCATTGCGAAGGCCGCCCAAGCAGCGGGACAAGAGATGAATCAGCGACGGCGCGATCGCGGCATGCGTCCGCGGGCGGTGCGCGCCGTGGTCATTGGCTTTCCCAATGTCGGCAAGTCTGCCCTCATCAATCGCTTGGTGAAGAAAAAAGTGGCTGAGAGTGCACGAAAACCTGGGGTCACGCGCCAACTCCGCTGGATCCGCATCACTGACGACCTGGAATTGCTAGATGCACCCGGAATTTTGCCCGCTTTATTAACAGATCAAGAGGCCGCCCTGAAACTGGCTATTTGTGATGACATCGGGCAAGCCGCTTACGACAATCAGCGCATTGCTAGCAGCTTAATCGAGTTATTCAAAGCGTTAGATGGGCAAACTGAAGAAGCCTCGTACTTGGCCGCTCTCGACCAACGCTATGGCCTTTCAGCACATGACATAACGGGAGAGACCTATTTGCAACAACTTGCCAGCCTGAGGTACCAGGGCGATCGCGAGCGCACCGCCCGCACTCTACTCCGCGACTATCGCATCGGTCACCTAGGTCAGCTACCGCTGGAATGGCCCACCGAAGAGGAGTAATGAAAAAAATCGATGAAAATCACCACTAAACATGGCTTCTTCCCAGGACCTGGGTATTCTCATCTAAGCAGAACCACCGATTGATCAGGCGACCACGGACCGTCGCTCTGGCAAACGTAACTGTTAGCTGGGTCGAACCCAACTATTGGGCAATCTGCTATTGGGCAATCTGCTGATATCTAGTAGTTCTCAGTTTGGAAGATGGACAATGTTCGCTTAACACGCTGAGTTTTGGAAAATCTTCATGCCGATGTTGCCCGAGTTCTGTATGGCGCAGTTGTAATGTTCCAGTTTACTTGTCCCTTTGAGGTTCCATGCCTGTAAAAGTTCAGGGAGAAGGTGAATTGAATACAAAACAAATTAGTTCACCTATCCACAACAAAATCTGGCCAGGTAAAGTTTCGATCATTGTGGGTGATTTATCCGCAGAAGGTGCGGGACGTTGGGGCGGCGCTGTCCGGCCATTTCTTTTAACCACAGCTCTGCGACAACTCGGAATAGCCGTCGAGATTCTAGGCTTTGCCAATGACAACGTTCCTTTGTCGGTTCCGTCCGAAGTTTCGATTAAAAGATTTCCTAAGACTCAATACCCTCGATTCTTAAACTCAGCTCGACGACTGATACAAGCGATCGAAGGTGACATTATCTATGCTTACAAAACTAAAGCCAGTAGCTTTGGCGTGAGCCTACTAGCTAAAAAATGGTACAAGCGCCCACTAATTTTAGATATTGATGATTGGGAAATGAGTTGGCATGGTGGCGATCAGTGGCGTTATCAACCCTCTCCTAAGCAGCGTTATCGAGATTTAGTCAAGCCTGACGGGGCATTACGGCAACCTGATCACCCCATCTACTTGCAGCGGATGGAAAAGCGAATTAGCCAGGCTGATGCAGTCACAGTACATACCTCATTCCTACAACGAAAATTCGGAGGCATGTGCATTCCCAATGGCAAAGATGTACATCAATTTAATCCCGAAAAATATGATAGCACTAGCAGTCGTCAACAGTTTGGTCTTGAAAACTATAAGGTCTTAATGTTTCCAGGGGCTCCACGTCCCTACAAAGGCTTAGAAGACTTACTAACTGCCCTAGAAATTTTAAATCGACCAAACTTACGCTTAGTCATTGTGGGCGGCAGTCCCTACGACGATTATGATCGCCAACTACACAAGCATTGGGGAAAATACATCATTCAACTACCCAAACTGCCCTATGCCGATATGCCCAAAATTGTCTCAGCCGCTGACATCATCGTCGTGCCTCAAAGAGACACTGCCGCAGCTCAGGCACAATTTCCGCTCAAACTCACAGATGGGATGGCCATGGCAAAGCCGATTTTAGCCACTGCAGTGGGTGATATCCCCAGGATTTTGGGCGACGCTGGCTACATCGTTCCGCCTGGAGATAGCCAAGCAATGGCTCAAAAAATCGCCGACATTTTGGCCAACCTGGAAGCCGCTAAACTTACGGGTTATCGAGCGAGAGAACGCTGTATTCGGTATTACAGCATTGAGGCCATGGCCAACTCTCTTCAGAACCAGGTCTTACCCGCTGTGTGTCCCCATTCAGAAGAGATCATTCAGTCTCAGTCTTAAATTTTCCTCATCCTCAAAACACTTCAGAGAATTCCATATAACCAGTCGCCTACTAGCCACTATGCAATCTTATTCTTCAGAAAAATCAACAGTATCTGACAATAAACTGACTCCCCGACAGATGCTGTGGAGGGTAGCCAAGAGATATCCTTTCAAGATTATTGCAAGCGTTGTAGCAGGCTTTTCCGGAGCTTTGTTTAACGGTGTGGGGACAGCCTTGATTGTTCCGATTATGCTCAGCTTACTAGGTCAAGATGCCATCTTAAAAGATGGCCCACCTATTTTCCAGCTGTTGCTGTCCCCCTTTGAAGACCTACCGGGAGCCTACCGATATGCTGCGATGGCACTAGCAGCATTATTAATGATTATCCTCAAAAATATCAGCAACTATCTTAATGCATTAGCCTCAGGAACTTTAAACCGGGCAATGACAGCCGATCTGCAGCGTCAGGGTTTAGACATTATTTTAGGGGTTGACTTAGAATACTTCTCAAAAGCTCAAGTGGGTGAGTTAATGAACCGCTTAGGCGGTGAAATGAATCGTGCTTCCAGCGCAATCACTAAAAGCATTCAACTCTACGTAACTGCTGGCACTGTTTTGGTCTTTCTATGTCTATTGCTATCAATTTCTGTGCAATTGACGCTAGTAGCAACAATCTTATTACCCATATCGGCTTTCATCAGTCAAACAATCGTCAAGCGATCTAAGGCATATAGCCAAATGCTAACTCAAATCAACAGCCGATATTCTGGTGGGCTGGTTGAGTTGATTAGTGGTATGCGGTTGGTGAGATCCTCAGTAACTGAAGATGTCGAGTATGAACGCTTTTCTAAATATATTGGTGATCGCGAAAAGCTCAATCTTAAGATTCAGATGAACTCACAGATCGTTGCCCCCTTGGGAGAAGTGATTAACATCTCAGTGCTGTTAATTCTGATATTGCTAGCACGAGTCATCTTTCAAGATCAAATAGCGTCACTAGCAGCAATTATGGTCACCTACTTGGTGCTGCTTAATCGATTATTGCCGTACATCTCTCAGATCAATAGCGGTCGTAATCAGCTTGCTCAGGTTTCTGCTTCTGTAGACATCGTGAATGATTTACTGCGAACCGATAATAAATCTTTTATGCAAAATGGTGCATTACCTTATTACGGTCTGAACCACGGACTGGAGTTCAAAAATGTAAGCTTTAGCTACCCCGGCACGGATAATCCAGTATTGACAGATATAAGCTTGAAACTACCGAAAGGAACAACCTTGGCTTTGGTCGGCTCATCCGGGGCAGGAAAGTCTACTTTGGCAGATTTAGT
This sequence comes from Halomicronema sp. CCY15110, assembly GCF_016888165.1. GTDB lineage: Bacteria > Cyanobacteriota > Cyanobacteriia > Phormidesmidales > Phormidesmidaceae > Halomicronema. Next base: position 31,281 of record NZ_JACSWC010000415.1, read on the forward strand.
TCCTCGTTTCTTCGACCCTAGCTCGGGGGCGATTTTAGTCGATGGTCAGGATTTGAGGAGTTTTGACATTGCCCAAGTCAGAGAAAACATGGGCATTGTTGGCCAGGAGACATTTCTCTTCAACAACACTGTGCGCTACAACATTGCCTATGGCAATTTCTCAGTATCGGACGATGAGATTCTAGCAGCCGCGAAAAGAGCAAACGCTTATGATTTCATCATGAACCTATCAGAGGGATTGGATACGATGATTGGGGATCGGGGCGTCATGCTGTCGGGTGGACAACGTCAACGGTTAGCGATCGCCAGAGCCTTAGTCCAAAATCCTGAAATTCTGATTCTTGATGAAGCTACGAGTGCATTAGACACTGTCTCAGAGCGGTTCGTCCAAGAAGCCATTGATGAGTTAAGTCGTGATCGTACGACTCTGGTGATTGCGCACCGCCTCTCTACCGTGCGCAAGGCCGATCAAATTGCGGTGATGGAGCAAGGGCGAGTAGTCGAACTTGGTAACCATGAAAATCTTCTGCAGCAGGGAGGAACCTATAGCAAGCTATGTAAACTGCAATTTCACGAGACTAGTGAATCCAACAAACCTAAGCAGCAATTGGCACAAATGTCTTACGAATTCCGTTCTAACTTAAATCAATCAACTGGCTTGCTGTCACTTTTAGCACTTGAGGAAGAAGAAGAAGAAAGAGAAAAGATTATCAAGCAGATGTCATTATCCTTAGAGGATATGTTGAAGAAACTGGAGAAAATAGAAAACACTTCTGATTATAAATATTGAGTTTCATGCATCCTGAATTGAGTTAAACGCTAAGCCCAAGCTTTTAGAACTCTGAGATAAAAAGTATTTCTAATTAATCAAGCTATTTTCTACATAGCTCTTCCATGACTAGGTTATAAAACCAGCGATTGCGGTTTCTACATTCCGCTAAGCTGTCTGGATAAGTTTTTAATGAATCGACAAGTTTCTTCCAGCCGTGAGTATCACAGGTGTGAATATCGCCTGGATTCATAATTCTAAAAATTCTTTTCCCTTTTAGAGTTAATTGCCAGCGTTCTCGATTCCAGCTTCTGACGGGATAAATAGCTGGCTTATGTTTCATAGTCATAAACTTACTGTTAAAAGGGAAAACTAGAACCTTACGGTTCAGTAATGTTCCCCAGTAAGCGGCATGAAAAGAAGTTGTCAAGATGGTCTCTCCAGAACCCAAAAAATCTAAAATCTGTTCTAGATCATTGGTTTCATTGGTCATCCTAGGAACTCTTGGAAATGAAAGACTAAACTTTTTGTGGGATAAGACAACCAATTCATGTTTGATCTCTCGTGGCTTATCAAACGATGGATGCATGCAACTAACACATGGGAGCCAGTCATATTCTGCCCTATAATCTCGGATGCCGATAAGATCTGCTTTCTCAAAATAGGGGCTATAGTCAAATTCGTCAGGCTTATACATGCGGCTACCGTATCGTTGCTGACCAACGCCCCAAAAAATCATCTTGTGCTTTTTATGTTGAGCCAGGTTGGTAATACCCGGCAAAAATCTCTTATACAGTAAACCTCCGCCGCCAATGATCAAATGTGCATCATCAACATCAGATTCACCCACTTTTCTGATGTCAGCTACATGACAATCAAAGCCTGGGAAGTCAAAATACTTCAATGGCGACGATAGGAGATCGCCAACATTACCTTGATCTGGGACGTGATAGTTGATCAGTTTGTGCATTTTTCTATTGCGTTAAAAGTAAAAGGGCTATCTCAACGTGAGGCCAATATTAATTTTTCGCCTTAAATTATCCTCTGATTCAGAGCCAGGAGGGCATCGAAAAAATCTAAGCTACGTGCTCTAGATGCGGAAAATTATCATAGTTTCATACTAGAGAAAATATATCGTCCAAATACAAGAACAGAAATTCAAAGCTGAACTATATTCACATGATTTTCTTGAATCAATCAACTCATTAGCGCGACAGATTAACGTCTACTAGCGATCTTTTTGATAGTAGCTGAGGTACCATTCAACAAATTTTTGAATACCATTCTCAACGGAGGTCAGTGGCTTGAAGTTGATATCCTTCATCAAGTCATTGATATCTGCGTAGGTAGCAACTACGTCTCCCGGCTGCATTGGCTTCATGATCTTCTCTGCCGATTTTCCCATCGCCTTTTCGATGACTTCTATAAATTTCATCAGTTCCACGGGCTGATTATTGCCAATGTTATAAATTTTGTATTGGGCTTTGGAATTGATTTCTTCACCTGTAGATATTTGACTGGGTAAGTGATCTAACAGGCGGATAATGCCTTCCACGACATCATCTATATAAGTGAAATCACGCCTCATTTTGCCCTGGTTATAGACTTCTATCGGGCGATCATGGGCGATCGCATCCACAAATTTGAAGTACGCCATGTCAGGACGCCCCCATGGCCCATACACCGTAAAAAAGCGCAGTCCTGTCACAGGGAAATCATATAAATGGCTGTAGGCATGAGCCATTAATTCATTGGCTTTTTTAGTGGCTGCATATAACGAGACTGGATGATCAACTGAATCTTGAGTTGAAAATGGAACTTTTGTGTTGGCCCCATATACTGAACTGGAGGAGGCAAAAATCAAGTGCTTTAGATTAGAACTATGACGGCAACCTTCTAGAATGTTGAGAAAACCAGATAAGTTTCCATCCGCGTAGGCATGAGGATTTTGTAAAGAATATCGGACGCCAGCCTGAGCGGCCAAATGAATGACATGCGTAAAAGAATTCTTGGAAAATAAAGTTTCTACGCCAGAATGATCATTTAGGTCTAATTGCTGAAAAGTGAAATTAGAGCTGTTCTTGAGCTGAGCTAAGCGATCGCACTTCAGCTGTACCGAGTAGTAATCATTAAGGTTGTCAATGCCATAGATTTTCTGCCCAGCATCTAATAACTTTCGAGCCACGTGAAAGCCAATAAAACCGGCTGCACCAGTAATCAGAATTGTCATAGCCTTTTATGTATAGAGCTGGCTCATGCCAAAGACGACAGAATCGTACGGATAATGTACGCACCAATTAAGATGCCCAAAAAAGTGAAACTGCAACCATGATACGCAGCGCCTGCACTAAATGCTTCCTCAGATTGTCTCCCGACAAGAAAAAGTATTTAGGCCAGCTGTCTGCATTGGGCACAGCACCTTCGTACTCGACAGTTAATAAGTAGGTAGGCACAACTATTTCACAGACGGGTTTCGACTCCGCTCAACCCTCAACTTCTGACCTGCCAAACAATATCACTGATTGAGCGGAGCCGAAATCAGCCATCAGGCTATCGTTTAATGAGGCGTTTAATTCGGCCCAGCGACTTAGCGGAGCAGCACCTCAAGCTGGGCTGGGGTGCATCGTAAACTTCAGCAACAGTGACTTCGTCCCAATGGCATGAACCTGAAGAGGAAGGGTACCCGCTGACAAGTTATCAGTCCCTTGCAGCGCTTTTGGCGCTTGGTCTGATAGGAGTGCGAGGGCTAACTGAACAGCCGACATTGCCCATGGTGACGAAGCAAGTGATCACAGAGCACTAGAGCCATCATCGCTTCTACCATTGGTACGGCACGGGGCAAGACGCAGGGATCGTGACGGCCTTTGGCTGCGAGTACCGTTTCAGTGCCGTCATTGGTCACGGTGTTTTGCGCTTTACGAATCGTGGCGGTGGGCTTAAAAGCCGCACGAATGATGATGTTTTCACCATTGCTGATGCCGCCTTGGGTGCCTCCCGAACGATTGGTGCGGGTACGCCAGTTGCCGGTTTCGTCGGTGTAATATTCGTCATTATGTTGGCTGCCTGTCAGCAATGTACCGGCAAAGCCAGAACCCAACTCAAAGCCTTTACTCGCCGGTAATGACATCACGCCTTTGGCTAGATCCGCCTCTAGCTTGTCGAACACGGGGGCACCGAGTCCTTTGGGGACGCTGCGAGCCACACACTCTACCACGCCGCCGATGGAATCGCCTTGGTCGCGGATTTGCTCAATTCGGTCGATCATGTGTTGGGCCGCTTCGGCATCGGGGCAGCGAACAATATTGCTTTCGACCTGTGCCAGGGTCACGGTATCGGGATCAATCACGCTTTCAATGTCTTGGATGCGCTTGACGTAGCCGATAATTTCAACGCCGGCGTATTGTTGGAGAATCTTTTTGGCGATCGCCCCGGCGGCGACTCGGCCAATGGTTTCCCGCGCTGAGGAACGTCCGCCGCCCTGGTAGTTGCGAAAACCATACTTGCTGTCATACGTGGCATCGGCATGGGAGGGGCGATAGGTGGTTGCCATCTCACTGTAGTCCTGGGGGCGCGTGTCTTTGTTGCGCACCATGATGGCAATTGGCGTACCCAGCGTTTTACCTTGAAACACCCCTGACATGATCTCGCAGCGATCGGCTTCTTTACGCGGCGTGGTGATTTTGCTCTGACCGGGACGACGGCGATCGAGCTCTACCTGAATTTCTTCGGGGGTGATTTCAATTTGCGGTGGACATCCGTCGATAATGACGCCCACGGCTCCCCCATGGGATTCGCCAAAGGTGGTAATGCGAAAAAGATGTCCAAATGTGTTGCCCATAAAGCCTAAATTGCCCAGCCAAAGAGGTTTATAGAACCGAACAGAAACGCTGTTTGATGTCCAATTCCAGACTTTCATCCTAGTACAGTCTGCGGGGACTTTGGCAGGCGAAAAGGTGGCGAGGATTAACCGCGATCGCGCTGCCGCTGCCGCCATTGCTTCAACGCCAGATAACGATGCAGCACCCACTGCTCCCATGGGGGACGGTGCTTTTGGTAGTAATAGCGCTGACTGCGGCGGTATTCTGCCGCCATTTTGCCGGCGACTTGGGCGACGGAATAACCGCCAATGTGGATGAGCGAAACGGCTGGAGTATACAGCAGTCGATACCCGGCGTCGCGCAACCGCTGACACAAATCCGACTCTTCGAAATACATGAAAAAGGTTTCGTCAAAGCCACCGATCTCGAAAAAGTGCGATCGCCGCATCAGCATCGCCGCCCCCACAATAATATCGACGTATTGATCAGCGCCATACTGTTGGGCCAAAGCGGGTCGGCAAGCCGGTTGACGATACTTTCGCACCGCTTGCAGCGTAAGCCATTCGCCCCACAGCCCAATTTCATAGGCCGTAGAGAGTTGAAAGCTACCATCAGGATTCAGCAATCGTGGCCCCACGATGCCAATGTCGGGGGCTGAATCTAGTTTGCTCATCAAAGCGGGCAGAATATTGTTCTGGATGAGCGTGTCAGAATTCAATAAAAATAAGTAGGTTCCTTGAGCGTGATGTGCCCCAATATTATTCGCTGTGCCAAACCCTAAATTCTCCGACTGGCGCAATAGGTGAACCTCAGGGAATTTTTGCTCAATAAGGTCAGGACTGCGATCGCGCGAATCATTGTCGACCACAATCACTTCCACAGTCGCCGTATCCAGATGTTGAAAAATGGACGCGAGGCAATCGATGATGACATCACCACCGTTGTAATTGACGATAATAATTGAAACTTTTAAATCACTCACTTGGAGCTAAATATCAGTACATGATCAAAGAACCAGTCTTTGACTTTTAACCAGTCCAACACAAATTTATTGACCCATAAACGCAGCGCACAGCCTCGGGCTCCATAGCCACAGATGACACTGTATATTCCTAGTTTCAAAATTGGCACGCCAAAATCGATTCTATTTTCGGGAATAGGATTTAGCTTTGCCGCGATTTTGGGCGGATAAAATCGTTGATAAAATGCCCGACTTAGCGCTTCATGGATGGAGTAGCTCTTGAGGGTAAGACGACACTTTTTGGCCAGCCATTCTTCCAGTTCAACCCGAATAGTACCCGCAAACTCTCGGGCTCCAACCACATTATCGCCATGCTGTCGATATTTAACCAGGGGTTGCCGGAGATGGGCAATGTGCCCTCGATGGGAGGCGACAAGCGCCATCCAGTGGTCGTGATACCAGGCAGTTGAACCGTATTGTTTGGGGAAGGGCAACAGATCTGAAATTAAGCTTCGCCGAATCATGACGGTGCATCCCGTGACGGAATTCCGCAGCAGCAACAATTTCGTGTTCAGATTTTCGGGGCAGCGCTTTTCATAGTCCCAAACGGATGGATGCAGTTGCTGGCCCTGAGCGTCAATCAGTTCCAAATCCGAATGCGCCAACAGGGCCTCTTGGGATTCGATTTCGCGTAAGAGAATTTCTAGCTTCTGGTGATGCCAAATATCATCCTGATCAGAAAATGCGAGATGGGTAATATCAGGTCGATGGCTAAAATATTGAATGCCGGCTTCGAAATTATGATACGCGCCTAAATTTTGTGGCTGAACATAGTAAGTAAACCGTGCATCGTGAGCAATTTCAGCTCGGATGAAATCCTGAATGTCAGGAGCAGAACCGTCATCTGTGATGAAGCAAACCCACTGTGAAACTGTTTGGCGCTTAATGGAGTCAATCTGTTGCTTAAAGTAGGTGCGATCACAATTATAGGTGGCTAACACGATCCCCACCTTAAACGGTTGCAGTGCCGATTCTTCTCGCTCCATAGCCGCCCGTCCCCTTACAGAATTCGCGATCGCGCTGACTTCACAATGCTGTGAATATTTTACTGGTCAGCGGTCTGGCCGCTAATAATGGGTTCCAGTTTTGCGGAAGTGGACAGCGGTCTTCGCATCGGGCTTCAACACTTCGCCATTTTGGATGGTGGCATAGACGACCCAATGATCCCCGCATTCCATCCGGTTGGCGACTTCGCATTCGAGGAAGGCGATCGCGTCTTGCAACACCGGGCAACCATTTTCTGCATCTTGAATATCCATGTCGGCAAAGCGGTCTTCTCCTGGGCCAAAGGGTTTCAAAAAATGCTTCATCGGTCCGAGGTGGCTCCCCTCGGCCAAAATGTTGAGCACGAAAGGGCTACCGGGATATAGCAGGGACTCAATGGCGCGGTCCTTAGCCACGGCCACAGTAAAGCCAGGGGGCGTAAAGGTGGCTTGTGATACCCAGGATGCCAGCATGGCGCTGCTGGCGTCGCCCTTGCGAGTGGTCACTACACAGAGAGACCCCACCAGCCGTCCCACCGCCTGTTCCACCGAAGTGGCGGGGGTGCGAGGCGCTTTGGCCCGCTTCACTTTTTTGAGCGCTTGGGCAAAGTCAGTCCCGAGTTCCTCACAATATTGCAGCGTCGATTCGGTGGGCTTGAATTTGACGCGAATGGGGTCAAACGCCAAGCTATAGCCGCCGTCTTTGAGTTTACTTTCCAGCAGATCGATCGCTTCCCCACTCCAGCCAAATGAGCCAAATACCCCGGCGAGTTGAGTTTTAGAGGCCGTCGAGAGAATGATGCCCAGCGCCGTTTGAATCTGCGTGGGGGCGTGTCCGCCGAGGGTCGGTGAACCAATCAAAAATCCGGCGGATTTTTCCAGCGCCGCCTTGATCTCCTCGGGAGCCGTCTGTTCCGCATTGATGGACTCTACCGCGACACCGGCTTTGGTGATGCCGTGGGCCAGGGTTTGGGCAATGGTGGCGGTGTTGCCGTAGGCCGAAGCGTAGATTAAGGCGACGGAAAGTTCTTTCCCCTTTTGCTGCTGACTCCAGGTTTGATAGGCCTGGAGCAAGTCACGGGTGTGGTAACGGACAGCTGGCCCGTGGACGGGCGCAAACATTCGGATAGAAAGCGCTTCCAGCTTTTCGAGGGCGACGCTGACCTGGCGGGCATTGGGGGCCATGAGGCAGTCGTAGTAGTGGCGGCGATCGCTCAGCAACTCTTGCCAATTCAGGTCGTACACCGAGTTGTCGCACAGGTGCATGCCAAAGAACTTATTGCTAAAAAGTATCTGGGTATATTCGTCGTAGGTCCACAGACCTTCAGGCCAGCGGGGGGTCGGCACGGGCAAAAATCGCAGCTGATGGCCTTTGCCCAGATCAATTTCGGCTTCGCCGCCTTTCACAACCTGAATGCGGGGCGTCTGGTTTTCCAGCAAATCTTCCAGGGCTTGGGCGGCGGGGTTGGAACAGACGATGGTGGCGTTGGGGGCTTTCGCCAGCAGCACCTGTAGGGTCTTGACGCGGTTGGGGTTGATGTGTCCCAAGATGATGTAATCTAACGCGGCAGGATCGATCTGCTGTTCCAACGTCGCCACAAAGCTGTCGGTAAATGACTCGCCGGGAAAGTCGATGAGCGCGGCGCGATCGCCCCGAATCAGATAGCTATTAGAGGTCGTGCCCCGCTCTAAGGCATACTCGATTTCGAAACGAAGTCGTTGCCAACTGCGCGATCGCATCACTTCAGTATCAGCAGCGATGGTGAGTGTTTGCACATCGCGCGGTTGGGTCGTGGTCATGGCTACAATCCCTCTTGCCTCAGCGGGTCTGAACGTCTGTCGATTAAATCCATCATAAAGCTGGCCCACTCACCCTGGAGCCTGGGCCACAGTCGACTAACGCTTACCCCCAGGCTGAGCAATCTGTCGGCAGGGGATCGTAAAATTGCGCTGCCGGAATGCCGCCCATCGTGACCGGAGGCCATTAATCGCAGTCGCGGTTGGCCAGAGAACCATCGGGCATCACGGTGTTGCAAAACAGCACCTGGCTGCGGTTAACCCCTCGCAAATTGGCATCTTTGAGATTGGCTCCTTTGAGATTGGCCTGGCCCAATTTGACCGCTAGCAACACTGCCCCTTCTAAATCGGCATTCGACAAGTCAGCATCCAGCATATTGGCCTGAGACAAGTCGGCTCCCCGCAAATCAGCTCCTGAAAAATTGGCATTTACCAACTGGGTTCCATTCATTTGAGCCCCCTGAAGATTCGCCCCGCTAAGGTTGGCATGATCCATAAACGCCAGCATAAAATCGACTTTTGATAAGTCAGCATTACTGAGATTGGCATCGGTCAGGGTGGCAATTTTGAGATTAGCACCGCTCAAGTCCAGACCACTTAAGTCGGCTTCATCCAAAATGCAAACAGGGCAGTCTTTGGTCTCTTTGAGGAGATCAATGTCTTCTTGAATTGCCGCCCAACTCGGTTGAGCCAACCCTAGCCACAGTAGGACAATCAGGCAAAGGGCAAGTAGAGGATGCTTCATTCTGAAATTTGGGGTTGCAACGGTTACATTGTCTCACCCAGGCGATCGCTCTAGGCAACTGATCAGGATTTTGTCTGCTGTGGGCCCGCAAACGCGTCCTTGGTGGGGGAGTGGCCGACCAAGAACGCCGCAGGGTAGGCATGAACGGCGACGTCTGACTCAGGGGTTGGTCAGTCCCTCTTGAGCAAAGGAGATGAAGGGGGATCAGCACTAGCTGGACGCTAAACACATCCCTTGGCATTGCCCAACCCCTTACAGCCGCCTTTCCATCTTGGGGCGGTTATTTAAGGGCTCAGTCCTAAGGGACGAGGATCCAGCAACATCCAAATTTTTGAGGGCAGGCATCTTGCCTGTCTGGGGACAGCCGAGACGGTCATCCCAACTTATTGAGTGCTCATTCCTAAGCTCAGGATTACCGAACACTCGTCTCTTGGCTTCCAGGGCTGGCCTCGTGCAAAGCTCTGGGGCAATTCTCAGCATGAATCCTGATCAAATTAACCCTGACCCAGGTCAGTCCCAGCCACACCCAGCCATTCAATCACCCAACTACCCAGCCACGGCCCTCATCAAGAGACAACCTTCTCGCCGCTCCCCCAGGGCAAACACAAAGAAAACTCAACAGTTCTCCATATTTCTCAGGATTGCCTTTTAGGCTCAAGATATATCAAGACTCACATTCCTTTTTTTGCATGGTTAAAGCACCCTCTCCGGCAGCCCCGGTTGCTCCCCCTGAACCAGTCCCTGCCACTACGCAGTCTCTGGTGTTTGATGTCAGTGGCATGATGTGTGCCGGGTGTGTGCGAGCCGTTGAAAAGCAACTGACTGCCTGCGATGGCGTCCAGAGCGCCACGGTAAACCTGATTACCGAGGTGGCGGTGGTGGAAACCTTGGCCGATCGCAAAGTCGATCCCCAGACCCTGGCCGATCGCCTGACCCAAAGCGGCTTTCCGAGTCAGCCACGCATTGCAGTGGATGGCACCGCCACGAACGCTGGACTGACGGACTGGCTGGAGCGCAAGCAGCAAGAAAATCGGGCACAGACGGGGCGACTCGCGATCGCCCTCACCCTTTTAGCCCTCTCGACGCTGGGGCATCTGCATCACTTCGGCTGGGTCACGGTGCCCGTATTGAGCAACCTGTGGTTCCACTTTGGGTTGGCGACGGCGGTGCTGCTGTTCCCCGCCCGCGAAATTGTGGTCGATGGCTGGCAAGGGGCGCGGCGCGGTACCCCCAATATGAATACCCTCGTGGCGTTGGGGGCGCTGAGTGCCTACGGGGCCAGTGTCGTGGCGCTGCTGTGGCCCACCCTGGGGTGGGAATGTTTCTTTGATGAGCCGGTGATGCTGCTCAGCTTCATCTTGCTGGGCCGCACGCTGGAGCAGCGGGCGCGCTTTCGGGCCACGGATGCCCTGCGATCGCTGATTGCCCTACAGCCTGCCCAAGCTCGCCTGATCGGGATGCCGGCGGCAGATGGCAGCACTCAACCGGGGGTCGACATTCCCGTGAGTGCTGTGCAGCCAGGGGAATGGTTGCGGGTGCTGCCGGGGGAGACCATCCCCGCTGATGGGGTGATCGAAACCGGGCAGACCACGGTGGATGAGTCGATGCTGACGGGCGAATCGTTGCCCGTGGAAAAGCAGCCAGGGGACGGGGTTGTTGCGGGCACGGTGAACCAAACCGGGGCGATCGCCCTCAAAGTCACCGAAACGGGCAGTGACACGATGCTGGCCCAGATGATCCGTCTGGTGGAAGCGGCCCAAACCCGCAAAGCCCCGATTCAACGGCTGGCCGACGTGATTTCGGGCTACTTCACCTATGGCGTGCTGACTCTGGCGACCCTCACCTTTCTCTTTTGGTATTTGGTTGGTCTGCCCCTCTGGCCCGACGTGATGAATAGTGCCCTGGGGGCCATGCACGCCAATCACGAGATGACGATGCAGTCTTCGACACTGCTGGTGAGTTTGAAGTTAGCGATCGCCGTCCTCGTTATCGCCTGTCCCTGTGCGTTGGGCCTCGCGACCCCCACCGCCATTCTCGTCGGTTCTGGCATGGGGGCCGAGCGGGGGCTGCTAATTCGCGGCGGCGATGTGCTGGAAATGCTCAGCCAGATCGACACCGTCGTTTTTGACAAGACGGGCACCCTCACCGCAGGGGTACCGCAAGTGACCGTCTGCCAATCTCTCGCTGATGACCTGACCGACAGCGACTTGCTCAGCCTCGCCGCCACGGTCGAAAGTGGCACCCAGCATCCCCTCGCGATCGCCATTCAGCAAGCAGCGGCAGCTCAATCGCTGGAGTTGCCCCCCGCTAGCAACTTTCAGACCCAAGCGGGACTCGGCGTGGCCGCCACGGTCACCTGGCGCGAGCAGGCCCACCCCGTGTGGATTGGCAAAGCCGACTGGTTGGCGCAACAAGGTGTGGTGCTGACGGATACGGCGACAGCACAAATGGCGGCCATTGCCCCAGGGCAAACCGCCGTGTACGTCGCCTTGGGCGATCGCGTCGTGGGGCTCATTGCTGTCGCCGACGAGTTACGGGAGGATGCGCAGGCAACCGTCACGGCACTACAGCAGCAAGGTATTAGCGTGTACTTACTGACGGGCGATCGCGCCCCCGTGGCCCAAGCGATCGCCGCCGCCGTCGGCATTCCGGCCACCCAAGTTACCGCCGAAGTGCTGCCCATGGATAAGTCACAAGCGATCGCGGCGCTGCAAGCCCAAGGCCATCGCGTGGCGCTGGTGGGCGATGGCATTAACGACGCCCCCGCCTTGGCCCAGGCCGATGTCGGCATCAGCCTCAGTTCAGGGACAGATATTGCGGCAGAATCCGCTGGGGTAGTGTTGATGAGCGATCGGCTCACCGGAATTTTAGAATCTTTGCGTTTGGGACAAGCAACTGTTGCTAAAATTCGGCAAAATCTCGCCTGGGCCTTTGCGTACAACCTCATTGGCATTCCCGCCGCTGCGGGCGTTTTCCTGCCCGCCTATGGTGTCAGCCTCAGTCCCGCCGTCGCTGGCGGACTGATGGCCTTCAGTTCCGTCACGGTGGTCGTTAACTCCCTCTTGCTCAAAGCCCAGCGCCTCGACCCTCTCTAGTGTGCAGATACAGTGCCATGATCCGCTCCCGTTCTAAAACCCGTCTGGTCTTCCTGCAAATCGGTTTTTGCTCGTGGGGCGCTTTACTGCTAGGGTTTTTGGCCTTCCTGTGGCTGCGTCCCCAGGGTCAATTTGCCATCAGTCAACTGCCGCTGATGACGATGGCCCTGTGGCTTGCGGGCATTGGCTTGGTGGCGTTTCTGTTAGCGGGGCTACTGAGTCGCAAAACTCGGGTTTATATCTTGTTTTTTGTCGCGGTGCTGTTGGTTTTGGTCAACGGGCTAGCCTATTTTGGCGCGTACACCCTGACCCACTACAACGATTCCATGCTGCCGGGATTAGCCTTTGCCCCCAAGCCCGAAAATGCCAGTAATCCGGCTGAGTTTGGCCTCGACTACGCCACCGAGCGCATTGCCATCAACGACACCGAATGGCTCGAAGCCTGGCGCATTCCCTACTATGGTGAGTCCCAGGGCACGGTGCTGCTGTTTCCGGGCAATGGCGGCAACAAAGCCCACCAGCTCATGTGGCCCGCTGGCAAATTTCACCAAATGGGCTATCACACCCTAATGGTCGATTTTCGCGGCCAGGGTGGGTCCAGTGGCAACAGCGCCACCATGGGCCTGCGCGAAGCGGCAGATGTGGCCGCCGCTATGGCCCATGCTGAACAGATTGGCTTGCCCCGTCCCTACGTGCTGTACGGGGTGTCAGCGGGTAGCGTCGCCGTCATGAAAGCGGTGGATGATGGCCTTCAGCCCGACGCCACTATTTTAGAAATGCCCTTTGCCCATTTCATGAAAGCGGTGAAAACCCGCATGAAAGCCCAAGATTTTCCCACCACGGGCGTGGCGGAGCTGTTGGTGTTTTGGGGCAGCGTGCAGCACGGCGTCAATGGTTTCTTCCATAATCCGGTCAACTATGCCCAGTCCATGTCGATGCCGACCCTCATCCTCCAGGGGGAAAATGACCGCTGGACGACCCTGGAAGAAATTGATGAAATTTACGACAATCTGCCCGGTGCCAAAGAACTGGTGGTCTTTCCGAATACGGGGCACAGCCTGCTCGTCACGGTGGATGAGACCCTATGGAGTCAGAGCATTCGCGACTTTTTGCAAAGCCAAGGGGTGGCGCAGCAATCGTAACCAGACAGCCTTTTCCCCATCTCAGGAAAAGGGCTGATGGGTCGCGGCTGGCAAGCGTGGGTATTCACCTTGCAGTTAATCGCAGTTGATGACGGACTACACTGCCTTGGACTTCGGGCTAAGCGTTAGGAGATGACACTGCCTGAATTGAAAATGCTCAGGGGTCTTTAAGGCAGGGGGTTTACACAGCACTGATCATCCAAATGCACTGAGCGCGATCGCAACTGTTCAGGCCACCGTCGGCGCTTCTAAGTCGTTCCAGTAGCGACCCATCCACTGGGCAACTTCCCTCCTCACATCATCGGCCTTAAAAATCGAACAAAAACGAATAGCGCCACTGTAACTAGCTGTAGGGCCGTAATCGGCAGACTGTATTGCAAAAAGGTCTGAAACGAGATGCGCTGACCATGCTGCTCGGCAACGCCAGCCGCCACGATGTTAGACGAGGCACCAATGAGTGTGCCATTGCCGCCTAACGTCGCGCCAAACATCATGGCGTAAAAGAGCGGCAGTACCTCAAGGGGCAGACTCCCGGCAAAATTGGGGTCGAGAATATCGGGCGTCGCTAACCCCACGTTGACGAGATATTCCTTGAGCAGGGGCACCATGGCAACCACGAGGGGAATGTTGGGCACCAAGCTCGACAGTCCGCCCACCAGCAACAACAACAGAATGGAGCCTAGGGCGATGTTGCGTCCCAGAATGAGCGCTAGTACGCCGGAAGCGGCACTCAGCACACCTGTTTTTTCCAGGCTGCCGATCAGCACAAACACGCTCATAAAAAACAGCAGGGTGCTCCAGTCTAAATCTCGCAGAATGTTTTGGATTGTATCGATGCGGCTGTGGTGGGTAATGAGCAAGCATAAGGCCGCCCCGGTGAGGGCTCCGGTGGCGGGCGAAATCGGCACGGGTAAGGTTTCGCCCACGACGAAGAGGGTTAGCACTAGCGCCACAATGATGCCCCCCAAAATCAACATGCGGGGATGGTTGACGCGGGGCTGGGGCAGTTGCGCTAAGTTATCCAGCTGCTTGTGCCAAATGCTGGGGAACAGGACAGGCAGCAGCACCACGATCGCCCCCACCGCGATCGCGCCTCCCAAACTCAGCGATTTTAGATAGTCCAAAAAGCTGATGTTGATGGCATCGCCGACGATAAAGGTTGCCGGATCGCCCACCAGGGTCAGCAGTCCGGCACTGTTGGCGGCAAACACGAGCAAAATCAGCAGCGGCACAAAGTTCACCCCCAGTTCCGTCGCAATGGGAGGCAATAGGGGAGCCAGCAGCATGACGGTGGTGGCGTTGGGCAACACCGCGCAAATGGGGGTGGTGATGACCACAATGCCCAGCAGCAAGCGCTTGCCCTGGCCGCCCGACATGTGCACTATTTGCGTAGCCAAATATTCGAAGATACCTGTCGGTTCGAAGGCGCGCACCATCACCATGACCCCAAAAAAGAGGGCCAGGGTGGCGTAGCTTTGAGCAATGTAGTCAACGGCTTCGGTGAGGGTGAGCACGTTGAGAAAGAGCAACAGCATAGCGCCCAGCATGGCGGCGATCGTCAGCTGCAAGCGCTCGGTCATGATGCAGACGAGGACGCCGACAAAGACGCTGAGGGATGAAACAGCGGCAAAGCTTCCCATGGGAATCTCCTGGATAGTGAGACGATTGAGCCAGATACCAGGAGATCACACGTCTCCTCTCAAGGCCGACGAAGTTAGCTGACGGGCTGGGCGTGAGAGTTCGCCCCCTTGCAACTGCAAGGTTTGCCCCAAAGATGGGTCCTCCGCTTTGGTCATAGACCAAACTAGGCCGATGGCTCAGATAAATTTCTCCGACAATAGCACTAATTTTTAGAGCTGACAATTAGGCGGCATGATAACTCGCGAATCAGCGCGATCGCTCTTGCTGCCCCGCTGTGACGATTCCTTGTCCAGAGGGTTGTCTTCTTTGTTGATGGATAGTGAGTGAGGGGCGATCGCGCGTTTAGTCCCTCAGAGCCACTCAAATATAGGTTTGTAAGAGCCGAATCATGGCCCCGACCGAGGCCAGGGAGGCGGTTTCATTGGGGGTATGGTATTCCGTAGTAGGCACTTGCAGGGTAGTGCCACTGATGGCTCCGTCGGTGGCGGCAGTTAAGCGACCCATTTCGGTGCGGCCCAGAGAGTAGGGTTTGGTGCGGGTGCGGTTTTGGGCGGTGATGTAATCGTCTTTGTAGCTGTAGGGGATGTCAAGCTGGGTGCAGCGATCGGCGAGTTCTTGGGTGATGCCTGTGGCAAAGTCAGCGCTGGCATCCTTGCGACGCAAGGTGACTAACTGCTGATCGGCGGCGGCGCGATCGTGGTAAGGGCTGGTATCGAGGGCGACTAATCGCTGGGTAGTGAGTTGCTGCCGCTGAAACCAGGACAGGGCATAGCGCCAACTGCGACCCGATTCTTCTTGGGCGGTGAAGAGGGCCGTACCCGCAAAGCCACAGCGAAATAGAAAGAGGATGATCGCGGCACTCAGCACGTTATCCAACTGGGCGGAGATGTAGCCATCGTTAAATTGCAGGCGATCGAGAAAGGCGATCGGGGTTCCCGGTTGCAGGTGCTCTAGGCCATCGACTTCAAAGATCAAGTTTTTGCGCTCTGGGCAAATATAGGAGCGGGTGATGTGTCCCTGGCCGATGTAGGTGCCAGTGTAGGGGAGATGAGCCTGCACCCGTTGCCCTTGAAAGCGATGCTCAATGGTGTTGAGCATTTGTTCAGAGACCGAATCCCCCGTGAGTTCGCTTTGGTTGCCCGCGATAAACGCTGCGTATTGAAACTCGTTGGGGCCGGTGCAGAGGAGGCCGTGGCGATCGATGTGGGCCGACAGCATCAGGTCGTGGGGGCGATCGCCCTGGGCGACTAAGACGCCGTGATAGTAGGTAACCTCAGCCCCAACTTCTTCTAGCTCGCGCCGCAGCACCCGAAAGAAGGAGTCTTCGCTCCCCACTACGGAGGGTTCTCGAATCAGCAGTTGCAGAATTTCCAACAATTCCGTCAGCTCGGCGACGCCTTCGGGTAGCGAGGCATTTTGGGCCACCAGTTGCTCGACAACCATATTCAAAGGGCTCATGGGGCAACCTTAATCTTGAGTAGCTTGCAACGATACTGCTTTTCCCCATCGCATTTGGTTGAGCTCACTACAATTCGCCAGCATCGAGTCCTCGTTCTCGTTGTAGTTGGTTGGCGAGTTGGACGTTGGCAAGGGTCTGGGTTTGAATCCAACTCAAGTTGGGAATGACTGAAATGGTGGAATTGCTGGCCGCTATTAATCATCCGTTCAGATCGGAAACCTGTATTGAGCGTCTTCGGGTGATGATGTCAGGTACTGCTCTAGAACTAACCGACCCTCTGAGAGGGATTTTCCAAGACACTGCCAAATGTCTCAAAGGCACTGAGCGCCTTCAATTTATGGCGCAAGTCGTCCAAGCCTTAGGCCCAGGTGGTCAAGCGTAAGCGGAACGGGAATTGGGATGGAACCGAGGCACGATTCGCAAAGGTTGGCAGGAACTGGCCCACAGTCCCATCCGTGATGCCTTTGAGCAAACGGGGACGGAAACCGACCGAGGCCCGTTTACCGCAGTTGCTGGATGACATCCGGGCCATTGCGGAACCGCAAACTCAGGCCGACCCGTCCTTAACCAGTCAGCGACTCTATACCCGTCTCAGTGCCGCCGCCGTGCGCCGTCAACTGATCGCTCAAAACGGCTACCAGGATGCTGAGTTACCCACGGAGGAAGTGATCCGGCAACGGTTGAATCAGTTAGGTTATCGTCTCCAGCGCGTGGCTAAAACCAAACCTCAGAAAGTGATTGCCGAAACCGAGGCGATTTTTGCGGCAGTCAATCGAGTCAATCAGGCCCCCGATGAGGATGAACACACCTTGCGGCTCTCGATAGATGCTAAAGCGACGGTCAAAATCGGCGATTATGACCGAGGGGGGAAAAATCGCGTGCTCATCCCCGCGACTGACCATGATTTCCAGCCCACTGACACACTGACCCCCTTCGGCATTTTTCTGCCGACGACGCATGAGCTTTGGCTCAGCTTCGTGAGATCCAAACTGACCGCCGATGCCATCGTGGATTGCTTGGAAAATTGGTGCAACAGGTCAAAGCGCGATTGCCCCACATCCGTCGGTGGGTGATGAATGCTGACAATGGTCCTGAAAATCACTCCCGACGCACCCAATTGATGGCGCGATTAGTGGCGCTGGCTCAACGAGAGCAACTCACCATTCAATTGGTCTACTATCCGCCCTATCACAGCAAATATAATCCTGTGGAGCGCACCTTTGGTTGGCTCGAACAGCATTGGCGCGGCAGCCTCTTGGACTCAGTCGAAACCGTTATCGGCTTTGCTGAATCGCTGACTTTTAAAGGGCATCATCCCACCGTTAATCTGGTTGCACAGACTTATCATAACGGCGTCAAACTCACCCAAAAGGCCATGAGGCAACTCGAACAGAAACTGCGCCGATTGCCAGATTTAGAAAAGTGGTTTGTCGAAATCCCTCCGATGCCTGTCTAGCGAGTGGATGTCTTTTTTCTTGGCGCACTCTAATCTTGCGTGGCTTAATCGCACACATGATAAAACTCGACTTCACTAAAATTGCGATCGCTGAGTTGCTCATCGGGAATGAAAAAGAGAAAAGATTCGTCAGAGTCTGGATAGCCCAACTCCAGTAGCAGTCTGCCATTCGTAGACGCGGCGATTTCATCAGTGTCGGCATGAAGGTCCACATATCCACCCAGTTTATTGCCTCGAATGCGGGTTTCGCTGTCATGCAGGTAATCCCACAGCCATTCGTCAAAGGTTCTACACAGTTGTTTAAGTTCTTCAGGACGACTAAACTCTTCGCCGTACCGTGACTCCCAAAACAAATCTCGACTCGGAGAGAAGGCAATTGGATAAACTTCAGGATAAAACTCCCGGATCGTCGTTTCGCTTTCAATAAAGCTGAAATCTGTCATTAAGTCACTGGGATTGGTCGATATCTCTGGAAAATAGAGAACCCGATATTTGCCAGGGGTTGCGCTTGCATCAGCGGGTTCAAACCCCAGATAAAATTGTAAAATGCCCGCTTGAGGAAAATCAAACCCAGCAATCGGTGGAACTTCAGCACAGTTAATTTGCATCACTAGAGGCATCGCTTTACCCGTCCCTGGATCAATGGGATACTCTGCAGTCTTAGGGAAATAAGGGTTGCCGCCAATCTTACTCCGCCATACCGTCAGCGGGTCGCCAGGGCCTCTGTCGTAATAGTCCATGTTGCCAACTTTTTCTCCAACCTGAATTTGGACATAAGGCACTAAATTTTGTTGGAGGAACGATCGCAACGGCTCAAACTGAGATGGCAAATCCACCAAAAACGGCGGCATATCGGTTGTTGCTTGGGGTACTGGTGGGCGTTGGTCCGGAGGGGGCACTGGAGTAACGACCGCTGGACTTGAACGAGAAATCTGTTTTTCAACCGTTGGTGCTCCTAATACTCTGAACTGTTGCAGGTGTAAGCCAGTGGTGTCGTAGTTTAGGTGCAACGTATCCGGTGGGCCAGATGGTTCGAGAGGGTAGGAGAACGGTTGATTATTCAAATAAAAAACGATGTCTCTCGCTGGGGTTAGCACCAGAACATAGTGAAAGATTTGACCTGACGCAATTGCACTAGGAAGTTCGAGCCGTTCTTCCCGCTTTACGCTCCCGACAGCAGACCATTGCATCATTTGTCTTTGATTAGGTTGAAAGTCAAACCCATAGATGTAAACTGTCTCTCGACCCTGGTTTGCCGATAACCGAATGGTAAAACCGCCACACGCCAGATCGTGAAAGGTGCCAACCATCTGAATACATGTGAGCGATCGCGGTAAAGGGATGCTGTAGTTGCAATACTGCAACTCGCGGAAACTAAACCCTAGCTGATGCTTGACGGCAGGAAGAAGGTTTCGCGCAACGCGAGGCGGATAGAGCGGAGACTGATTCAAAAGCTCAATGCTGGGGACAGGAATGGTTGGATCAATCGCTGGCAGTGGCGGCGCAGCGACTGGTGGACTGGTTGGCTCCTGACTCAGGCTGATTTCACTGTCCGTTGGAGATTCGGAAGCAGGGCGATCGCGGCTGGGTTCCTGCCATTGTCCTTTGTGATACTCCTCCCACCTGGCGTCGGTTCCATCGCGATCCCATCGGACGAGCATGGCTACTGCCGTCAGTCGAACCTTCACCCGGCGGGACTGGTCGTACAGCTCAACGTACTCTTCGGTTCGGGTCGTCTCCCGAAACCGCCACGACTGGCTCTGGCGACGAGTCTCCTCGTTCACCTCTTCCCAGCCACCCTGCCCATCCGCAGCGAACCACGCGCTTCCGTAAACCCAGTAGTGCCGTGGATCGGTAAGCAACTGCTCTGACGAGATTGGGCGATCGTCTCCCGATGAAACTTGCACATAGCCTTTTCTCAACTTTTCATTGATTTTCTTTGTTGCTTCGGCTTGCGCTTTTTCAGTCGTTTCATAAGCCGTGCTGGACAACTGTCCTGACGTGCCAATCCGACCGTAGCGGATCGTCACCTCTGCCTGAGCTACAGTCACTTCATAGAATTTGTGAGATTGGCCGTCTGACAACTCTAAATAAACCGTTTCTGAATGGGGGCGATTACTACTGGCATCAATACTCATAGAATCCTATACCTCAGAAACTATTTCTGCCCCAAGCTAACTTATGCCTAAATTGCGTGCAAGTGTCTGTTTCCTTTACTGGTTTTCAGTTTCCAAATAGCTCCTTTCTGCCACCCTTATAAAAGAGAAAGCTAACGTTCCGGTTGAGCGGATGCTTAGATTTTCGCATCCTTGCCGAGATGTCCTTTCCGTCCGCTCCAGCCGGGTTGTTATGCGGCGTTTAGTCACGCAAGGTCTACTTATTGCTTCCAAACATCATATGTGCAACCAGCGATCGCCACAATGAGTCAGGAAGAATTTTGTGCATGAGCAAAAAGGCTTCTCCATGTGGAGAATATCGCAATCTCTGTGAGCGATCGTTTGCAGCCTTATAAATGGTTCTAGCAACTCCTTCAGGACCAGGCAGCGAATCATTTAATCCTTCACTGAACTGCTTCACGCGCTCAACTAAATTGGCATAGTTTGAGTGATTTGTCCAAGCTGAACCATGATTGATGAAGTTAGTTCTAATTCCACCTGGCTCAATAATCTTGACTTGAATATTGAAACGACGCAATTCATAACGCAAAGCCTCAGAAAGACCTTCTACAGCCCATTTAGTCGCATGGTAAGAGGACGCAAGCGGAAAAGCGAGGCGACCCCCAATAGAGGCCACATTGATAATTGAACCTTTCCCTTGTCGGCGCATAACTGGGAGAACTTTTTGAATCGTAGATACCAAGCCAAAGACATTGGTTTTAAATTGGCGCTCTAATTGCTCAGACGTCACGCCTTCAAGCGGTCCCATAAGTGCATATCCTGCATTATTGACAAGTGCATCAATTCGCCCAAACTGCACGAGCGTCTCATGAACTGCAATCTCAATCGTCTCAGAAGATGTGACATCCAAACGTGGACAAATCACCTTCTCTGCTTTCGTCCAATCTCCTGCATTCATGGGCGATCTCATCGTGGCTGACACATTCCAGCCCTTCTGAAGGAAATACTTTCCGGTTGCCTCGCCAATGCCACTTGAAGCGCCTGTAATCAAAACAGTTTTACTCATTTTTGGATATCCCTACCAGAAGTCTAAGTGCTGATATCCAGCAGCGTAAACTATGGAGTATACTCCACAGTCAAGTGGAGTATAAAAGCTCATGGATACCCTATGCTGATCGGTGAACTGTCTAAGAAAACAGGGCTATCAAAAGACACAATTCGTTTTTACGAGAAAATGGGACTAATTGCTGCAAGCGATCGACGTGCAGGAACAAGACTTTATAAGGAATATAACTCAGAAACAGTGGAACGACTCCTGATGATTGTTCAAGGCAAAGGACTAGGATTTACACTTAATGAAATTAAACAATTGCTTAATGAATGGGGAAGTGATGCAATCTCGAAGCGAGGTCAAATCAAAATTGTTGAGCGCAAGATTGAAGAAATTGTCGAAAAAACACGGCAGCTAGACGTGATCAAAACTTATCTTGTTGCCAAGCTGGGAAAACTGAACGAAGAAGTTTTGTCTGAATCCTCAAACCTAACAGATTAGCTTCAAACTATAGCCTCACCGGTAGTCTAGTCGCATAACGTTCTCCTTCAGCGGCGGTTAGAAACTTTTGCGTCACCACCAGTGATTTCCGACCGTCCGTTGCAAGGGGTTTGTTATGCGGTGATCGCTTAACGACTAATTCTCAACATTTGATTCCCGTCCTTTTGAAACTCGTAAGCAACAGATTGAACTTGTGCTCTGTAACCCTTATTTGATAAATCTTTCAAAATTAATTCAAGGTACAAGGATGGCTCACCATCAAGTTTGAGTAAGGGGAAAATCCGAACCTCTGGGGCGATTCTCAGAAGTTCATGAATCGAAGTAACATGAAAATCAAGCGATAACTGTTCTGAATACAAGAAGAGTAAATGAGAGCATACGCATAATTCAAATTGGTCATCAACAAACTCTAGGCTTGGCAAAGACTGATATAAATACCGTCTTGCATTTTTCCCGGATTCATAGTCTAATAAAAATTTCTCCATTGCGTTGAGACGCGCCTTGCCAAGCTCATCAGCATCTTGGAAGTTCTTCCATATATAGTTTTTAGAATTTTGCTTCACCTGCGAAATGACTGGCTCGTAAGTAGCTCGAACACGCTGCTCAATTTGTTCAGCAGAAAATTGATAAACCGGATCGATAGACACAACAGAGTGTCCTAGCTCAGTCATTTCAGCATTGAAGCTAGCTGGGCCATCGCCGCATCCAAGAATTTTCGCGTTTAAATCTGTTTCTGATAGACTAAACATCGACTTGTATTCTTCTAATGTTCTGCCCCAAGGGACTACTTCTTCAAGTTTCATTTACAAGTAACCTCAATACATTTCCTTTGACAAAAAACAAGCTGCATAAATATTTATTGGACTGACGCATTCCACATCACTCCCCTGCTGGGGTGATTAGGTAGACGAGCTCAGTATAATCAGCCCTTCTAGTTTTAAGTTCAGTCGATTGAAGCGCTGTCTTTACCGCAACCGTTGCTTCAGCCAAAAGTTGAGCAGGGGCAAGGCAATGCGATAACTAAATTGGGGGCCGTAGATCAGTCCTTTTTGTTCCAGGCTGTTGAGGGCACCTTGCAAGCCGCCGCCCCGAGAGAGCTGGTGCTTTTTGATGTAGGCACTGGCTTGGGGGCTGTCGGTGGGATCAAGGGCCAGACTTTCGAGCACGCGGGCCTGGGTAGGGGGCAGCAGCAGCAGCAGCACTTCAAAGGTGCCGCTCATGTCTTGGATGAGAGAGAGCATACTGCTGTGGACTTGATGGGCCTGGATCAGGCCGGTGGGGGGTTGGGGGGCGATCGCGGCGCAATCTAGCCAGATGCGCTGGGCCAGCGTAATCGCATCTTTCAGATGTCCCTGCACGTAACTCAAGTACAGTTCCAACGCCTGACTCTCAGAATCAAACTTCAGCCCTGCTGTCCCCATGCTCTCGGTAATCCAGGGGTGCAGTTCATCGTCGGCGAGGGGAGACAAGGCAATCACCGGCAGCTGACTGGCGAGCATCCAGGGGTCGGCCACGGTGGCAATTAGGGCATAGCTGACCCGATTTTGCTGCTGAATTTCTTGCCGCAGGTAGGTTTCCCACTTGCCGCGCCGATCCCATGAGCGGATGTGGGGGAAATTGTGAAACACGATTACGACCTGACAGTTCAGCCACTCGGCTAAGGATTGCGGCAAGGTCAGGAGGCCTGCGAATAAGGGCCATTCTTTACCCGGATTCGGCGGCCACACCAGTCGCGCTTGGGCGGCCAGGGTTTGGTCGAGGGTCAGGGGTTGGTTGAGACTCCATTGTTGAATCTGGGCGAGTTCGTCAGGCTCGGCAAAGGTCTGGGTGAGGGCATCGGCCAGAAACCGCAGAAACTGTCCGGCGTTACGACATCGCAGAAAGTCAATTTCGAGGCAGCGACAGCCGACCTGCTTGGCGGCCTCTCGGATGAGCGATCGCCGCCCAATGCCAGGGACTCCCGTCACCACAAAATCACTGTCCTGTTGTAACAGGCTGGAAACGATGTCGAGTTCGGCTTCACGGCAGGGGAGCGATCGCGGCACAAAAGGAGGCATAGGAATTATTTTGCGGCCAGCACTATTTTTTAGTGCTACTATGATTGTCTAAGTACTCTTTGATCGTAACACTCTATTTTTGAGGTATACCATCGTCGTGGTTCAAAGCCCTCTCACTGATTCTGAAGTCGATGCTTCTCCGGTCGGCGCGATCGCTGGGCCGGTGTCTACTCACTGGCAGACCTTGACGCCCCATCAGGCGGTCACACTTTTGGAGAGCAGTCCTCAAGGACTGAGCACCCGCGAAGTGGAGCGCCGCCAACAGATCTACGGCTTAAACGAGCTGCAGGAAGGGGCCACGCGCCGCCCGCTGGCAATTTTGTGGGACCAGTTCAAAAACATCATGCTGCTGATGTTGATTGCGGTGGCTCTGGTGTCGCTCGTGCTGGACTTGCAGGAAGGCGGCTTTCCTAAGGATGCGATCGCGATTTTTGCGATCGTGCTGCTGAATGGCGGGCTGGGGTATTTGCAAGAGAGCAAAGCCGAAAAAGCCCTGGCCGCCCTCAAAAACATGACCTCACCCCGCGTGCGCGTGCTGCGGCAAGAACGGGAGCAAGAGATCGACGCCAAAGAGTTGGTGCCAGGGGATATTGTGCTGCTGGAAGCCGGGGTTCAGGTACCGGCGGACGGTCGGTTGTTGAATGCGGCTAATTTGCAGATCCGGGAGGCGGCCCTCACGGGGGAAGCCGAAGCGGTGATGAAGCAGCCCGAAGCCAAACTGCCGGAAGAAGCGGCCCTGGGCGATCGCGTCAACCTCGTCTTCCAGGGCACCGAAGTGTTGCAGGGGCGCGGCACCGTGCTCATCACCCAAACGGGCATGCAAACGGAGCTGGGCCGCATCGCCACGATGATTCAATCGGTGGTCGTAGAGCCGACCCCGCTGCAGCAGCGAATGGCGCAACTGGGGAACGTCCTTGTAACGGGCTCGCTCGTGCTGGTGGCCTTGGTCGTGGCCGTGGGCCTGTTCCGCACGGGAGATTTAAGCCTATTTGATGAGCTGCTGGAAGTCTCCCTGAGTATGGCGGTGGCGGTGGTGCCCGAGGGGCTGCCTGCCGTCATTACCGTGACCCTGGCCTTGGGTACCCAGCGCATGGTGCGCCGCCACGCCCTGATTCGCAAATTGCCCGCCGTCGAAACCCTGGGCTCCGTCACCACCATTTGTTCTGACAAGACGGGCACCCTGACCCAAAACAAGATGGTGGTGCAGCGGGTGCAAACTCTGGACGCCCAGTATGACGTCACGGGGGAAGGCTACGCACCTGAAGGTCGAATTTTGGCACACGGACAGGCGGTGGATATCGAGGCCACCCCCGGGTTAGAAATGCTGCTAATGGCGAGTGCCTTTTGCAACGATGCCACCCTGCACCGTTCCGGCAGCGTGTGGACGATTTTGGGTGACCCGACGGAGGGGGCGTTGCTGGCGCTGGCGGGCAAAGGCGGATTTTACGCCAATAAGCTGAACCTGAGCTGCGATCGCATCGACGAAATTCCCTTCAGTTCAGAGCGCAAGCGGATGAGCGTGGTCATCCGGCCCTGTGAGGACGGCACCTGTCCGGTGGATGAAGCGGTGATGTTCACCAAGGGCTCGCCAGAGCTGGTGCTGGAGCAGTGCCAGTCGGTGCAGACGGCGGCGGGCGTCGAGCCGCTGACGCCCGCCAGGCGCGACCAGATCTTGGCCCACAACAATGACCTGGCGGCGGGTGGCCTGCGGGTGCTGGGCTTAGCCATGAAGCCGTTAAACGCCCTGCCCGTCAAAGATTTGGCCGCCGAAGAAGCCGCGCTGACGTGGTTAGGACTGGTCGGCATGTTAGACGCGCCGCGTCCGGAAGTGCGGGCAGCGGTGCAAGCCTGTCGCCGAGCGGGCATTCGTCCAGTCATGATTACGGGCGACCATCAGCTCACCGCGCAGGCGATCGCCAACGACCTGGGCATCGCCCAACCGGGCGACACCATTCTCACCGGGCGCGACCTGACCCATCTTTCTGCCGCTGAATTGGAAGCGACCGTGCCCCACGTGAGCGTGTACGCCCGAGTCGCCCCGGAGCACAAACTCCGCATCGTCCAAGCGCTCCAAAAGCAAGGCGAATTCGTCGCCATGACGGGAGACGGCGTCAACGATGCCCCGGCGCTAAAACAAGCCGACATCGGCATTGCCATGGGCATCACGGGCACCGATGTCAGCAAAGAAGCCAGCGACATGCTGCTGCTCGACGACAACTTCACCACCATCGTCGCCGCGACGGAAGAAGGGCGGGTGGTCTACGACAACATTCGCCGCTTCATCAAATACATTTTGGGCAGCAACATCGGCGAAGTGCTGACCATTGCCGCCGCGCCCCTGATCGGGTTGGGTGGCGTGCCTCTGTCGCCCCTGCAAATTTTGTGGATGAACCTGGTGACGGACGGGGTGCCCGCCCTGGCCCTGGCGATGGAACCGGGCGAACCCAACGTCATGCAGCGTCCGCCTAATAATCCGCGCGAGAGCATTTTTGCGCGAGGGTTAGGGTCTTACATGGTGCGGGTGGGCATTTTGCTGGCGATTTTGGCGATCGCCCTCATGGGTTGGGCCTACCAGCATACCCACGCGGCGGGCTATCCCCGTGACCCTGCCACCTGGAAAACGCTGGTATTTACCACCCTCTGTTTGGCCCAGATGGGGCACGCCCTGGCCGCCCGGTCGGACACTCGCCTGACGGTCCAAATGAGTCCCTTATCGAATCCTTTCATTTGGGTGGCGGTGCTGCTCACCACGGCGCTGCAAATCCTGCTGATCTATGTGCCGCCGCTGCGGGAATTCTTTGGCCTATATTTCCTTTCTGGTATGGAATTGGCGATTTGCTTTGGCTTTAGCGCCCTGCTGTTCATCTGGCTCGAAGGGGAAAAACTCTTCATCCAGTTCGCCCTCAAACGCCAGCGATCGTAACGAACTGAGAACTCCGATTTCTTGGGTCGCAGTTTTACCGACTGGTCAACCCTGAACCAGAAATCGGAGTTCTGTGCGCCCTTACATCTCCATCGCCTTTTCCCTCAACTTGACTAGCACGAACCGAGAACTCCGATTTCTTGGGTCGCAGTCTTACCGACTGGTCGACCCTGAACCAGAAATCGGAGTTCTGTGCGCCCCGACATCTCCACCTACCCTTTCCTCAACTTGTATGAAAAAACTGATTGATTTTGGTAAAAGTCCCTGGCCGATGTTGATTTTGACGGCGCTGTCGGTCGTGGTGGCGGTGCTCACCAGCTTGGACTGGAGCTATTCTGAATATGCGCCCGATCGCCCCGCTGCCCCTGCCGCTGAAACGCCCGTTAAGGCCACACAGCCATGACAAGCCCTCACCCTGGGCATTTGCTAGCGCTGGTCGATTTCATTGAAAAATGTTTTCTGGTGGGTGCGATCGCGGTTAGGAGTATGCTTTTCTCGATCAGTCCCCGCTCTCATTAGCAATCGGCCTGGTTTCCGGCTCTACTGCTCATGGCGTTCTATGGACTCTAAAACCGCTCAATCGAAGTTTTCGCAGGAAATCAAAAGCTTGCTAGAGCAGTTGGCCCATCAGCCGCTCACCCTGGCCCATGTACTCCATGAAACGTCAGAACGGGGGTTTAGCCTGGTGATTGGGTTGTTGGTGCTGCCCTTTCTGTTTCCCATGCCGCCGGGCCTGACGACGATTTTGGGCTCGGCCTGCCTGCTACTGTCCCTGCAAATGACGGTGGGACGGCGATCGCCCTGGCTCCCCCAGCGAGTCGCCCAATTCCAGTTTCCCTCAACGCTGGCGCGGCAGATTCTCAGCAACTTGAAACGGGTCACTCGCGTGACAGAACGGTTCGTGCGGCCCCGGCTGACCCACCTGGCGAGCAGCTCCCACATCTGGCAAATCAACGGCGCTTGCATTAGCTGGCTGACCTTGCTGCTGATGCTGCCCATCCCCATGACCAACCCCATTCCCACCCTCGGGATTTTGCTGCTGGCGATCGCCACCCTGGAAGCAGATGGGCTGATGATGTGTCTCGGTTATGCCGCCACGGGCTTGATTACGGGCCTGTTTGGACTGCTGGGATATGGATTGTGGCGATCGCCCGACCTGATCATGCACTGGTTCCAGTAACTTTTCTGAATTCCTCGCCCAGAGGATGCTTTAAACGGGTTACTTTGCGTAGCAAAGATGGCCTAATCTCCTGAAGAGTTGCCGCCAATCGCTCCAGCCCCCAAAATACCGACATTCACATGTGCCATCGCTCAAACACGCCGAGAGAAAAGAGCTGAATTGCTATGAGCCCTCGTATTTTCTTCATTGGTGATTCCTTCATCAACGGCACCGGCGACCCCAGCGGCCTCGGCTGGGTCGGGCGGGTCTGCGCCCAGGCCATGGCCGATGGCACAGCCCTCACTTGCTACAACCTTGGC
Organism: Halomicronema sp. CCY15110; assembly: GCF_016888165.1. Classification (GTDB taxonomy): domain Bacteria; phylum Cyanobacteriota; class Cyanobacteriia; order Phormidesmidales; family Phormidesmidaceae; genus Halomicronema. The sequence continues at coordinate 59,335 of NZ_JACSWC010000415.1, forward strand.
GTTCGGGGCGACACCACCCAATTGATCCACCAGCGTTGGCCCCCAGAAGTTCAGTGTCGTTTAGCCGCAACCGGCAGCGCTGGTTTGGTGTTCTCGTTTGGGGCCAACGACGTCAACCTCGACGAGCACACCGGCCAACCCAGAGTCAGCCTGACCGACAGCCTCGCTTACGCTCAGACCATGCTCTGTCAAGCCCAAAAGTTCGGTCCGGTGTTGCTCGTCGAATCGCCACCGATCGCCGCCGACTCTGCGGCCAACCAAAGACTGATCACACTCAACCAGCAGGTCATGAACCTCTGCAATACCCTGACGATTCCCTATATTCAGACCGGTGAAGCTCTGCGCAAAAATTCTGTTTGGTGTGCAGAAGCGATCGCAAACGACGGTGCCCACCCTAGAGACCAAGGCTATGCGGCCTTAGCAAACATCATCCTGAGTTCACACCAATGGCCCCAATGGCTCCAGCAACTCTACCGAGTCGAAGTCTAAACTGATTGCCAAAAGCGTACGCTCCAGCAGGCCCTAAAAGCTGAAAAGCCCTTCCTAAAGTCAGCCATAGTGCCTGAGTTTAGGAAGGGCTAGCATGATAGTTGCACACTGCGCAAAAGCGGTGGTTAGGCAGCCGTTTGGTGAACGACAAAATGCTGTTCCGGAGCGGCAAAGTTAGCCTCTACACAAGTTTCACGAATGATCTTATTCGTGTCGAAATAAACTTGCCAGTAATGGTCGTTATTGCAATAAGGACGTACTGCTAAGACTGGCCCCATCGGTGTGAATTCTAGAATTTCTACATCCGGTGCAGGCTCAACCATGACATTAGGAATAGCGCTGACTTTTTCCTTGAGTAGGGCGATCGCGTGCTTATGATTCACATCATGATTGAGCTGCGCCACCAAATCGACTCGACGATAAGGATTGGTAGAAAAGTTTTGAATCGTGCCAGAAAATAGAATGTTATTACCAACAACATTTCTGACGTTATCCAGCGTGTCAATACTCGTGACAAAAAGGCCAATTTCCCTGACTGTGCCAGTGATTTCACCAGAAGTGATAAAGTCGCCCACACTATAAGGGCGGAAAATCACCAAAAAGGCACCCGCCGCAAAATGAGCTAGCAATCCACTCCAGGCCGCACCAACTGCAATACCGGCTGCGGCTAGAAAAGCGACAAAAGACGTGGTTTCAAGGCCGAAGAAACCGAGAATTGCCACAACTAAGACAATATTCAGTAAGACGCTCAGGGTTGACTTGATATAGATCAATAACGTTTCTTCAAGGTTGCTCTTGTGGAAAGCTTTGGTGAGCAAACTTGTGGCGATACCAATTAACCACCGCCCGACAAACCAAAAGATAATGGCCCCCACAATCTTGAGGCCAAACGCGATGAAAACATCGACCACACTGGTTAAAATTATATTGATATCCACAGGAATACTCCTTCACGTAAATAAGCCCTAAAAATACCACAGCTTTTGCCTCGCACGCCCCAGAGACGGTGAAAATGTGATCAAAAATTGTTGTTGTGCCTGCCCCTCAGTCAGCCACCGAATCTGACGGTTTTGCCCACCACTGATTAGGTTGGCGCGCCCACTCAGGCACCTCAATGACGGATGACCAGGATGCCTTCAGCACCCAGCCCAGGATGATGGCGGTTGGGGACGGGACGGCGAACAGGCGGGCAGTTGAGTGAATCAGAGTTTGAGGTCACCGCCGCCTGATTCCAATTCCCCCGGCGGCGGCGATCGCGGGCAACGGGCGGGAACATGCCGCCACTGGCTGGGATGGCAGCCTCATTTAGACTAGGGCTTGGCGCAGCGCAGTGACGAGGCGCTCGTTTTCTGCTGGGAGTCGGACGGCGACCCGAAAGTAGCGATCGCCCAACTCAGGAAAGCTCAAACAGTCGCGGATCAGAATGCGATCGCGCTGCAACAGGGTTTGCTGGAGGGCGGTGACGGAGCGATCGCACCGGACGAGCAAATAATTCGCCTGCCCCGGCAAAGGATACAACCCCGGAATGGCCGCTAACGCCTGGAATAGGGCCGGACGTGCGGCGGCGAGCCACTGCCAGGTGCGGTGCTGAAAGTCGTGATCTTGCAACACGGTGACCGCCGCCGCCGCCAAGGCATTCACCGACCACGGATCGCGCCACTGCTGCCACCGTTGCAGATGTGGGGGCTGAGCGATCGCATACCCTAAGCGCAACCCCGGCAGACTGTAAAACTTGGTCAGCGATCGCACAATCACCAAATTGGGCCAGCGATGGATCTGAGGAATCAAGCTTTGCTGCTCACTCGGGGCGACAAAGTCCATAAAGGCTTCATCCACCACCACGAGTTGAAACTGACTGAGTAAGGTTTCTAATACGGCCAGCGGGATCACCAGGCCCGTTGGGTTGTGGGGCGTGTTGAGCAAGAGACCACACCGGGCGGGGTCGTGCTGCAAGCCTTGGGCCACCACCGTCAGCCAATCGAGCTGGCCGCTGGCCGCTGCCGTTAACGGGAGGGGAATGGCTTGGGGCTGGGCGGCAAAGGCTCGGAGCGATCGCCCATAGTCGCCAAAGGCTGGGGTCAGCAAATAAGTGGCCTCTAGCGCGGCGAGGTCGCGTCCGGCCCAGGTCAAGAGTTCGGCGGCCCCGTTGCCGGGCAGCACCCAGTCGGGGGCCAGGTGGTGGTGCTGGGCGAGCTGCTGTCGGAGTGCTGTGTATTGCGGATCGGGATACTGGGTTAACTGCGGCAAGCAGGCTTGGATGGCGGCGATCGCCGATGCTGGTGGCCCTAGGGGGCTAATACTGGCGGAAAAATCGAGCAAAGCAAAAGGGGAACAGCCAGCCACTTGCGCAGCCCAGGCTAAGTTCCCCCCATGATTTGGTCGATTGTTAAACAGACTATCTGCCAACGGAATTTGAACCGGCTTATTCAGCCACCATTTCTTTGAACTGCTTACCGGCAGAAAAGGCGGGCACCTTAGTAGCCGGAATCACCATGGTTTCACCCGTTTTGGGGTTACGCCCTTCGCGCTCTTTACGATCGCGCCGTTCAAACGAACCAAAGCCCACGAGGGTGACCTTTTCGCCGCTCGACACCGCTTCCATAATCACATCGACTGCTGCTGTGAGAACCTTGTCGGCTTCCTTTTTGGTCACCTCAGACTTCTCAGCAATCTTGTCAACCAATTCACCTTTATTCATGTCTGTGAGTCTCCTTTTGGGGGAATAGGGAATTTAGAGGGGAGCGATCGTTACCCCACAAACTGGGGCCAACAACAGCCCATCGGCTGAAACCGCTGAAACCCCTGGCATCCCGGAATTTCACTGCCCTATTCTAAGGGCAACTTCCAAAATATGGATCGTCGAAAGCTTTAATTAAGGTCGTTTTCGGCTTTTTTTTACGAAAGGTAACGTAATTACTAGGGTTTGGGGCTTTGCTAAACCCCCAAAGAAATGGCTAAAGCCTTTGAGAACCAAAGACTTTAGCCATTTCACCAGAACCAGAGAAGAATGAGTGACCGCGATCGCGATTTAACGCTGCTGCGATCGCTCAATGATCTCTTGCACCTCGTCACTCGGCGTATAGCTATAACCAAACATGGATTGATCGCTGTCATCCAAGATCTCAGGGGTGAGTAACACAATCAGTTCATTTCTCTCAGTCTGATTAACAGTGCTGCGGAAAAGGGCACCTAGCAATGGTAGATCACCTAGAATTGGAACTTTTGAAACACTAGTTCTATCAGTTTCCTGAATAATTCCAGAAAGCACTAGAGTTTGACCATCACGCACTCTGACTAAGCCAGACTGAAGTTCTCGGGCTGACAAGGTAGTTACAAATTGGTTAGGACCGACATCAATAACACCTGTAGGAGCTGTCAGGCTGGGGGAGACTGTGAGTGAGACGAACCCATTGTCATCAATGCGGTCAATATTCACACTTAAAACCAAACCAGCATCAACTAGCTCCGGATCTAATAGAATTTGGGGAGTGTCTCCATCTCCAACTTCTTCCTGGGTAACCTTTTGTATAACTTGCTCTGTTAAAGCGACTGACGCAGTTTGCCCCTCTTGAATAATCAAAGTTGGGTCGGTCAGTATCTTCGAATTACCTTCCTGAACAGTAGCAAAGAGTTGAAAAAGGAAATCCTCACCAACGCTAAACTGATTACTCGCACCAGGCCCAACGGGACTTATAGGAGCACTACTTGGAAAATTACTTGTTCCAAAAGGAGTGCTATCACCAAAATTAACTACTCCGACCCCCCCAGAATTTGTAAGGCCCACATCTCCGAGTTGAAATGAGAAGCTCGTACCAAAGGCATCAAGAGCACCCAGATTGACATCTATAACCTTGACATTGACGGCCACCTGTCGACGGCGCAGATCTAATCGTGCAAGATAATCCGTCGCACTTTGTACTATCCTAGGCTCACCAACTAAGGTGATAGAGTTTGTTCGCTCATCAACAACTGCCAGCAATCCACGAAGAATTTGTGGTGTCCCATTACCTTCTGCTGGCTCAAAGTCAAGGGCTGTAACCTCAGTAGAGGTTGCACGCTCAACTAATCGAAGTGTGGACTCAAGGTTGCCACCACCTCCCTCGCCCCCAGTCTCAGCAGCCTCCGCTGTACCTAACCCTGCCCCAACATCAGTAAAAGTTGTCTGAGTAATAACTTGAGTACCTTCAGCCCCTAGTGACACCAGGAATCCCGCAGCGGTAGAAGCTGCGACCTGATTAAGGCGAAGCGTTCGACTCACAAGGCTCCGCGCAGAATCAGGCAATTGCGGCCCTACATAAATAGTACGACCGACTCGATTGGCTTGTAATCCAGTAACTCTCAAGACACTGTTAAAAACGTCTTGCACTGACTCATTTTCAATATCGAGGGTAATGGAGGGACCTTCGCCACTCCCAGCACTTGCGCCATCACCTTCACCACCAGCGCCAATAAAGACGAGGTTCAGGCCAGCCGCGCGAGCGAGTAAGTTCAATACTTCGCGAGAGGGGGCATCTCGCAGTACCAAGCGAGGCACGCGCTCAGTCGTCCCCAAATCAACTGAGTCAAACTGAGGCGTACTCTCAGCAACTGCGATATCACCGACCGGCGGAGCTACAGCCTGAGGCAAAAAGGGTGGGGCGGTTTGTACTCTGGGGGCGTCTACGGGGACGCCGTCGATGACCACTTGGGGATTGGGCACCAGCACATCCGGTTGAGGGGCGGCGGGTGTCGCGGCTTCGGCGGGCGCTTCAGTTTCGGCTTGGGCCACGGTCTCCGGCTGCTCTACCGGAATCAAGACGGGCTCGTCGCTGGGGACGGTTTCTAGTTCAGTGGGGACGGGGGTGCTGGCTTGGGGGGCGGGGCTGCTGCCATTGGTCGCCACATCAATAATGACGCCGCCGCTGGCGGAGGTGCCGACCACACTGGTGGGGGCGCTGCCGCTACCGCTGACCATTAGCCGCACACTGTTGCCGTCCAGGGGCACCAGGGCGATTTCGGTGATGCCGGGGACGGGGTTTTGTTGCACAAAGCGATCGCCCTCAGGCAACTGGAGCTGGGTGCGCACGATGTCGGCCCGCAGGGTATTGCCCTGGTTAACGGCAAACACTTGGGGCGTGTCACCGTCTGCCGTGGCCAACACGATTTGGGCACCGCCATCCGTCGGCACAATCTCGACGCCGGTAATCATGGTCGAGGCGGCCATCACTGGCTGCGCCGCGATCGCCAACAAAGTCGTGCTGGCTAAACAACTGCCATATCCTAATAGTCGTTTCACAGTTCATTCTCCTCACGTAGGTTCTGGGTCTGGTTTGCAGCGCCTGGGACAATGAGCGCTGACGGAATTTAGGCCAAGCGGCTAGCCCTCGTCACTGGCTTCGGTGGCCTCGCCTTCTGCGCCTTCCTCTCCTTCTTCGGCTTCAGGTTCGGCGGGTACGGGGGGCACACTGGGATCACCCAAAGGCACCAGCACTTCCATGGTGAAAGACGTATCCAGGGGCCGAATCCCCAGCCGATTGGCATCTTCCTCACTCAAGTCAATAAAGTCGGAGGGCTCCTGGTTAAAGTCCCGCAAAATGAGCAATGGTTCTAACCGTTCGAGATTGTAGAGAATGCTCTGAGTCTGGCTAAACAAACCCCGAAACCCCACCTCAACAATTTGCCGCCCCAGCTTACCGGAGAGCTCCGGGCCATACTCATCACCAATGGCCTGGGGTAGCCCCACCGGGTTAAACGCATAGAGCTCGGAGGTAAAGGCCGATCGCTGCACGACCGGATCATCGGCAAGTTCAGTGATAATGCGGTTCACCTGGGCTTGGCTAAAGCCCAGCGACGTGAGCTGGGCCGAATTGGCCGTGCTCAAATCCCCCGCAATGGCCCCCGCGATCGCGGCATTACTTTTCTCAATTTGCTGATTGGTGTCCAGCAGCAGCGTGTCCAGGCTGTTGGGATCACCCAGCAAGCTGTAAATGCCCTCGCGCTGCGTGATCACCCGATCTAGCTCGGCCTGGACCTCTTCGATTTGGCGCAAGCTTTCCGCCTGATTGGCGAGCGTCGCTTCCTTATCCGCGATCCGCTGCTCGATTTCGGTAACAGTGTCCTGCACTGGGCTGACCAGTCGCGTAAACAAGAAAATTGCCCCCCCCACGCCCAGCACCGCTAGCGCAATCCCTTGGACTTTCGGCGTTAGCTCAATGCCAAAGACGGTCGGATAACTGGGGCCTTCTAGGTCTTCCGCGTCCTCAACAGGGACGAAATCATCAGAAAAAGTCATGGTGTTTCGATCACTCCTGAATCACGAAGGGCACGAATCCGGGTCGCCAAACCAACGGCACCTTGGCGATCCAAAATATCCAGCAGCTCAGAGGAAGGCACGTCGGTAAAGTTGCCCACCAACGTAAAGTCCACAAGCAGCTCTGGCAGACTAGGGGGAGAGCCCGGACAAACGCCATCCACCGCCGGATCCAGCAATTCGGAACTCCCTCGCTTTTCTGAGGTGTCGATGGCGACGGTATCCGCCGCTAACAGAGGAGAGCGTTGTAAGGTCAGCAAAAAGTCGTTGACATCATCAAACGAGCAGGCCACGCCAATCACTTCGATTCCACCAGTGACTGGCGGTTCTTCACCTTCAGTCCCTTCGGCAGCCCCCGGCGGCGGCGGCAAGGTGGTGCCCGCCGTCTGCGCCACCGACACGATTTGGATCCGAGCGGGAGTGCGATCGCGCAACTCCTTCAAAAAGGCTGACCAAGGACGAATCTGGTCGAACACATTCACAAACGCCTGGTTCTCAGCCTCCACCAGCGCAATTTGCTGCTGCACCGTCTCAATTTGCTGCAACTGACTTTGGATGGTCGCAATTTGCTGATCGAGCTCCGCTTCCCGCGCTTCCAAGCGGCTCATCCGCTGCTGCAACAAGAGCCAATACCCGCCGACCAAGCCCAGGGCCGCCACCGCGACTAACAAGCCAATCAGCAACGGTGTGCGACTCCCGGCTGGGGCCGCCGCTTCGGCGGTGCGAGACGAAGCCTCAACAGGCCGAATCTCGCGATCCTTTAGAAAGTTAATATCTAAGCCGTACATCGATTAAACCTCTCTCAGCCCAAGACCAATCACCGTCGCCAACCCTGGCCGCTCTTCTTCTTCAATATCTTCTGCCACCTCTAATGACAGCGCCGCTACTGGATCAACTTGGCTAGCGGGCAAGCTCAACCGCTGGGCAAAGAACTCATCCAGTTGCCCGATCGCCGCCCCCGACCCCGCCAGTAGCAACTGCGCCACTTCCATGTCCTCCGCTTGGTTGAGGTAGAAATCAATGGAGCGCCGCAACTCGTCCGATAGCTCACCCAAAATCCTCAACATCGCCGCCGTTCCCGGATTTGACGCCCCCCCCGAAATCGGCTGCGGTGAGCCGACAGTATCCATCGGCGTCGTGGGTACCGTCATTCCTTTGAGTAAATCCGTATTGCGCGAGGGAGGCAAATTCATCGCCCGACTCAGCGCCCCTTGAATCTGAAAAGTCCCAATCGGGACTGACCGAGAAAAGTGAGGAATGCCATCTACCACAATGGAGATTTCAGTACTTTCAAAGCCGATATCGACGATCGCCGCCGCCTCTTGGGGCGTGAACTGCCGTAGCTGATCGCGAATCGTGCGAATCAGGGCAAAGCTCGACGTTTCCAACACCGCCAAATTAATCCCAGCTTGTTGAAACGTCTCAACATAGGAGTCCGTTACTTCTTTCCGAACTGCGACTAACAAAACTTGAACTTTTTCAATCCCATCTTCATCCACAAAAAAGCCGAGCTTTTGATAGTCAACATCGGCCTCCTCTCGCGGAAACGGTAGATACAGGCTGGCTTCTTGGTTCAGCACCATTTCCCGCAGTTCGTCTTCATCGAGCTCCGAAGGCACCGGAATGACGCGGGTAATCGCGCGTCCGGGGATGGCAGTCGTAGCGTATTTCACCTTAATGCGACCGTCTGTGAGGCCAGTCTGAATAGCCTCAGCCACAGCGGGCGAGTCAATAATTTGCCCCTCTTGAAATGCGCCTTCCGGCAATTCCACCGAGGTTCTCGTCTCAAGTTTAAGTTTTTGCCCCTGTTTGCGTACCCAGGCAAGGTTGACTCGCTCAGGCGTAAGCTCAATGCCGACACTCTGACGCTTAGATGAAAATAGGGACTGAATGATGTTCACCGCCGTCTCCGTTTATGCCTTCGTTATCAATAACGAATACTCAACAATTCCCCATCACTGCAGGTGCAAAATGGAGACTTACCAAAATTGTGCTGACGTATGGTACACAATTTAAGTCAGAATTGCCACAGCGATAAACAAGATACAAACCGTAAGAAACTAGCGAAAAATTAGCGTCCGATCGCCCAAGCCAATGGGCGCGCCAAAATATTTCTCGCAGCGGCTTCTCCTTGATGCGCAGGCTGAGCAACACTAACGAAGCTGGGCACCGTTTTTGCCAGACAAACTGTCTTTTTCCTGTAGACCATTGCGTTAACTTAATTTGATCAGTCTTCACCAAATCAAGTGAAGTAACTGCACCCCCTACATCGAGTCGCGACTCAAATCAACATCCCAAAGAACGTTTTCGGCTCGGGTCTAAACGACTCATTTTTCCCGTTCTAATCGCTTCGCAAATACGAATGGATTAGTCAGTTCACCTGAGATGTTACACACAATTTTCAAAAGTGAACCATTTAATATAGAAAAAATCTGCAAAAATCTGAGATTTAGGCGTCGATTGGCGTGAGGTGAGAAGCAAAACTGTGGCACATGAAGCGGTTGTAACTTGGGGGACTCCGACTCTGGCGGGGGCGAAGCGATTGCTGCTGCTGGGGTCTGGGGAATTGGGGCGAGAAGTTGCCCTCGAAGCCATGCGCCTAGGCTGGGAAGTCATCGCCACGGATGCCTATCCGCAGGCTCCAGCGATGCAGGTGGCCCATCGCTTTCACGTCATTGATATGTTGGACGGCGATCGCGTCCGCCAAGTCATCGAACAAGAAAAACCCGATCTGATCGTGCCCGAAGTAGAGGCGATCGCCACCGACACTCTAGTGGCGTTGGAAGCAGAAGGTTGGACGGTTGTCCCCACGGCCAAAGCTACCCGACTCACCATGAACCGTGAAGGCATTCGTTGCCTCGCCGCTGAGGAACTGCACCTGCGCACCTCCCCCTATCGCTTTGCGGGCACCCTGGAAGACTATCGCGCAGCGGTGGCGGCCATCGGCTTACCCTGTGTGGTCAAACCCATCATGAGTTCATCCGGTAAAGGCCAAAGCTTAGTGCGATCGCCCGCCGATATTGACGCCGCTTGGGACTATGCCTATAGCGCGGGTCGGGGCAAAGCCCAGCGCGTCATCGTCGAAGGGTTCATCGAATTTGAAACCGAAATTACCCTACTCACAGTTCGCGCCCAAGACGGCACGTTCTTTTGTCCTCCCATTGGGCACCGTCAGGAAGATGGCGACTATCGCGAGTCTTGGCAACCCTGTGGCCTGCACCCTGACACGGTGGCCGAATGCCAGCGGGTCGCCCAGCACATCACCGATGCCCTCGGGGGCTGGGGGCTATTTGGGGTGGAACTGTTTATCGCCGGATCCCCCGACCAGCCCCAAACCGTCTATTTCAGCGAAGTCAGTCCCCGCCCCCACGACACGGGCATGGTGACCATGGTGAGCCAAAATATGTCGGAGTTTGAGCTGCATGTCCGCGCCATCACTGGCTTGCCGATTGGCCGCATTGAACTGTTGCAGCCCGGCGCTTCTGCGGTAATTCTGGCTCCGGGCTCCAGCAATCAGCCCCACTATGCCGGGGTCGCCGAGGCCCTGCGCATTCCCACCAGCAAGCTCCGCTTGTTTGGCAAACCCCGCTGCCATCAAAACCGGCGCATGGGTGTGGCCCTGGCCCTGGGCGATTCCGTCGAGGAGGCGAAGGAAAGAGCGATCGCCTGCGCCAGCAAAGTGCAAGTTTTGCTTTAGGCTTTTAGGTGACTTGTTCGTGCAGAGTTGGTCAGCGCGATCGCTGCATTCTGCCCCTGCGCTTAGTTGCATCTGCCCCCTTAACTACCCATTTACCCACTCCACCATGTCCACCCTCCCTCGTCTTTGGCAACGTTTTGGCCTGCTCATGCTGCTGGGCGTGCTGATGAGTTGGCTTATCAGCTGCGGTAATCCTTCAGCTACCTCGGAGTCCAGCGCCGACGGCTCCCAAGAGGTTGAGTTTTGGACGATGCAGTTACAGCCCGATTTCACCGACTATTTCAACGAGCTAATTGCCAACTTTGAAGCGGAAAATCCCGGCATCACCGTCCGGTGGATCGACGTGCCCTGGGGGGATATGCAGAGCAAAATTCTCACCGCAGTGTCCGCCGGGACGGCTCCCGACGTGGTGAACTTGAACCCCGATTTTGCCTCTCAGCTCGCGGGCAAACAGGCGTGGTTGTCGCTGGACGATCGCATTGCCCCAGCCGACAAGTCGCTGTACCTGGATAAGATTTGGCAAGCCAACACCTTGAATGGCGAGAGCTTTGGCTTGCCTTGGTACCTCACCACCCGCGTCACCCTGTACAACACCGAATTGTTTGAAGCCGCGGGCATTACCGAGCCGCCAACGACGTACGAAGAATTGGCGATCGCCGCCCAGCAAATCAAGGACGCCACGGGTAAATACGCCTTTTTCATCTCCTTCGTGCCCGAAGATGCCGCCGACGTGCTGCAATCCTTTGTGCAGATGGGGGTGCCATTGGTGGATGACCAGGGCAATGCCGCCTTCAATACCCCTGAAGGCAAAGCCGTGTTTCAGTATTGGACGGATCTGTACCAGCAAGAACTCCTGCCCCGTGAGGTGCTAACCCAGGGCCACCGTCGCGCGGTGGAGCTTTACCAAGCGGGGGAAACGGCGATCCTCGCCTCCGGGGCCGAATTTCTCAGCACCATTGAAAACAACGCGCCGGATATTGCTGCCGCTACAGCGAGCGCCCCGCAAATTTCCGGGGAGACCGCGAAGAAAAACGTCGCGGTGATGAATTTGGTGATTCCGCGATCGACCGACGCGCCAGAGGCCGCCCTCAAATTTGCCCTTTACGTCACCAACGACGCCAACCAACTGACCTTTGCCAAAGCCGCCAATGTGCTACCTTCCACCACCCAAGCCCTAGCCGACAGCTACTTCACCGAACCGCCGACGGATGCCGAACCCGTGACCTTGGCCCGTGCCGTCAGTGCCGGACAAATGGCCGATGCCGAGGTGCTGATTCCCGCGATGGAAGATGTGAAAACCTTGCAGAAGGCGATTTACACGAACTTACAAGCGGCGATGTTGGGGCAAAAAACGGTGGATGAAGCGGTGACCGATGCCGCCGCCGAGTGGGACGCCCGTTAACTCCCCGCTGCCTCTGACGCTGGCGGACGCTCACTGCTAGCCCGCAGCGGGGATGCTGCTGCCGATTTGCCCTCGCAGCTCAGCGCCCTCGCGTGCAGTGCCGTTGTCTCTCAGTGCGGCCCCCTGGGAGACGTCAGTTCGACAGACTCATTTCGCCCTTTCTCCAAACCTTTCTCCCTAAGGGCTACCGTGTATACACATCTCGCCTGGGAGACAAAATTCTGCCTTTGCCCCCCGGAATCGGGGGATTTAGGGGGCTATAAAGCTGGTAACGACATCATTAAGGACTTGTGTATACACCGTAGCTCCCGAAGGGAGAAAGGCTGTAAACCTCATGGATGTGCGGGGAATTTTCAGGTGCAGAGTCGTTGGCTAGATCAGGCTCGTTTCATCGCACTCATATTGGGAGGCAGCGCCCGCTGCTATTCACCTGATGGACTCAATCATCGCGGCGAACCCCAGGGAAACCAGGGAGCCCAACGCCAGCCGCAGCCACCAATCCGTGACCAGGTGCAGCACCCAGAGCGCGAAGCTGGCGGCTTCAAAGAGGCTCGCCAGGATACAGAATACGGCCAGCCCAAAACTAAAGAGAAAGAAGTATTTGATAAATCGACAGACCCAGCGAAAGAAACGACTGTGATGGCGCATGGTTGAACATCCTAGTGACGAGGTTTCGGCAACTCTGGAGACTCGCAACTCGCGTTAGGCAACGCTAAATTTCCTTGGTTTCTACGGTGTCCTTAAGGAGCGTGACGGCAAATCTCTTGATCGATGTCAATAGTCGATAGCAGCGATCGCTATCGAAAACTAGATAGCGCCGTGCGCACAGCTTGACTAACATGGCCTATAGCTCTCAGCCATGGAGGCTTTCAGCGCATGGAAAAACTCAAGCTAACAGCTTTGGAGGAAGCCATTATGCTGGCCATCTTGCATCAACCCCGCTATGGACAAGACATTGTGGAGGTGGTGAGTGCTGCCAGCGAGGGCGAATACCAAATTGGCTGTGGGACTTTATATCCAGCGCTGAGACGGTTATCCCAGCGGGGCTTTATTCAAGCGCAACAGCGACAGGAAAACTTGGCCGTGCGCAACGGTCACAGTCGTTGTTATTACCAGGTGACCACGGTGGGTCGTGACATGCTGCTGCGGATTGAATCCATTCGCGACCAAATTAAAAGTCAGAGCCGCATCCACGAGGCGCTGACCTAATGCGATCGCGGTGGACCGGGCCTGAGCGCCTTGTCCACCGTCAATGGTGCCTGGCATCTGCTCTGACCTCTGATGTTCAAGAACTTCGTTTCAAGTAGGCGTATTATGTTTGTTGAGATTGTCGAAAATGCAGCCAAAGTGTTCGTACTGGAAGCTATTCGTGATGAAGCTTTAGGCGATTTTTGGGAAATTGACAATCAGTTAAAACAGGCTGGCCGATCGCGGTTGTGGCGGTTAATCCAATCCATTCAATATTTCTGTGCGCTGGTCAAAGCGTCGATGATGATGCTGGTTGATGAGGCTTGGGCCCAGTGGCAAGCGCCGCCGTCCGCCGCGCCCAGTCCAGCATCGCCCGCCGCGATCGCGGAATATGAAGGCCATACTCTGACTGCCGCAGAGTTTCATCAGGTCAAGTTGTACTGCGCCACCCGCCGGTTGTATGGGCTGGGCCTGAGTCGCAAATTATTGGGATTGCCGCAGCAGCCCTCGTCTTACTGGCTGCGGCAGGCCGAGCGCATTATTGATAAGTGCCTATCGCGGGGGGAGAAGGTGATTGATGCGGAAGCGATCGCCAACAGCTTTATGCTGAGCAGCCTGATTCGTCAGGTCGAGTCGGTGCCCCCCCACAGCGTTGAGGCCGACACCTTTCACCATTGGGTTCAGCGAGTAAAGCTGGATGAGTCTTTTTTAGACCGCTACGTGTTGTTTGACGATCATTTTTACAAGCGCCAACTGGTGTGCCGCACCTGGTCGCTGGTGGTTTATGTCATTAGCTGGATGCCTGGCCAAGAGGTGGGCGTGCATCACCATGGTCATGCGCTGGATGCCATTCAGGTGATCCGAGGCGAAATGACCCACTGGCTGGTGCCGCCAGATCACTGGGAGGAAAATGTGCCGTTTGAGGGGTTTGAGCCTTCTCGCCGCCACGAAGGACCGTCAGAGATCTTTAAGGCCGGGGATATCGTGGTGATCGACCGCCGCCACGGGCACCAAATTGCCAACTGCTCTGACCAGCCGCTGGTCACGCTCCACTTCCGCTTTGGTCACCCGCCCGAAGATAAGCATTGGCGATCGACCAATGATACGGAAATGTTGATCTGGAATCAGACCGAGGGCTGTTTTGACCTGCTTCCTCCGGACATGGGGCGATGCACCTCATCACGGCGGTAGGACTTGTCCAAACGCCAAACCCAGTTCATGGCTAACTGACTCGCCCCATGGATGCGCCGTCTGACCTCGAATCCCGATGCTCGGTTTGCCATTTGCCAGCTTCAATTTTGTATTTGGCAGCGTCACTGCCCGCCTGGCAGCCCCATCAGCGGGGATGAAAAACCGGCGAATTATTACGGGACTTTACTAGACGCCTCAAATTGCTGCGATGAGTGGTGCGGAGCCGCTGGGGTGGAGTAAAACAGAGACGAGAACCGGCGGTAGGAGAGTAGAGCCATGAAAGTGTGGAAACAGCTGAGCATTTACACCAGTGAGGGCAGTCGGCTGGGCACTCGGGCGCTGCATACGGCGATGATTGCCACCGCGTTGGAACAGGGCCTGTACAGCGCGATCGCGGTGAAGTCGATGGAGGGGTTTGGGCCACAGATGGCGATTCCCACGGCCAATCACATGGCGCTGGATTCTGACTTGCCCATTGAGGTCAGAATTATTGACGAACCCGAGCGCATCAACGAATTTCTCGCGAGCCAGCGGGATACCTTGGGCACCTGCGTTGTCGTGCTCCGCGATATCGAAATTTTTTGGGCTCCCCAGTCTTAAGGGGCGGCTAAGTAGCTGGGCCTAGTTAAACGGTAACCAGGTGGCTGATTTCGACTCCGCTCAATCAGCGATATTGCTGTCCA
>NZ_JACSWC010000416.1 GCF_016888165.1 Halomicronema sp. CCY15110
GACAAACATCAACGTCGATATCCACAGTTGCCGATTGAAGAGAAAGAATCCTACAAATGGTTGCTCTCTGCCGACCGTAGCCAACTGGGTCTGATGGCCGGTGGGGCGGAGTGCGTCACTCATATCGGAGACCGAGAAAGCGATATCTATGAAGCATGGGTGCGGGTCCCCGATGCCCACACGCACCTGCTCGTGCGTGCCTGTCGTGACCGCCGGTTGGAGGATCGCTCTACCCTGCTTTATGAGACCTTGAGCCAGCAACCGTGTGAGGGAACCTATCCTGTCGAGGTGATGGCTGACCCCCGTATCGGGCGCAGTGCGCGGGAAGCTTGGTTAGCCGTGCGCTTTACCTCAGTGAGGATTTGCCGACCGCAGAAAGTCAGTGCCCAGGATTATCCGGCAGCCGTGTCACTCCATGCCATCGAAGCCAAAGAGGTCAATCCACCGGCGGGAGAAGCCCCGATTCATTGGCGGTTATTGACGACTCATCCAGTCAACACCTTGGAGCAAGCCTTACCGGTTATTCAGTGGTATCGTTGGCGCTGGCGCATCGAGCAACT
>NZ_JACSWC010000417.1 GCF_016888165.1 Halomicronema sp. CCY15110
CGCTATGGGGAGGCCGAACCCCTCTATGTAGAAGCCCTGGCAATTTGGCGCGAGCAGTTAGGGAATCGCCATCCCGATGTCGCAGCCAGCCTCAACAACTTGGCCGAGCTATACCGTGCCCAGGGAAACATCGCCCAAGCGGTGCCCGCCTTCCAGGCTGGGCTAGAGATCGAAGAATGGAACCTGGAGTTGAACCTCGCTACCCTTACCGAGGTTCAAAGGCGGGACTATGCTGCCACCCTCGCGGGCACTACGAATGCTGCTATTTCTCTCTCGCTGCAAGCAACCGAGGCGCAATCCCTGGGGCTAGCCACGCTGCTGCGGCGCAAGGGTCGCCTGCTAGAAGCGGGCAGCCGCAGCCTGCAGCAGCTGCGGCAAAACCTCACCCCAGCCGACCGGGTGATTCTAGATGAATTTGTGGCTGTGCGTCAGCAACTCGCGGCTCTCACCTTCAATCCTCCGGCCAATCTCTCGCCTGAGCAATATCGAGCGCAACTCGCTGAACTAGAAGCCGAAGCCGAAGCCTTGGAAAAGACCTTAGCTCAGCGCAGTGCTGTCTTCCGAGCTGAGACCCAACCCGTTGACATTGCCACGGTGCAATCCCACATTCCCACTGATGGGGTGCTTATAGAGTACGTGCGCTATCGGCCATTTGATGACCAAGCTGATCCAGCCAATCGTTGGGGTGCCCCTCGCTACGCTGCCTACTTGCTGTTTCCCAATGGTCGGATGGTGGCGAAGGATCTGGGAGATGCTGCCGAAATTGATGCTGCCGTTCTCTCCCTCGTCCAGGCATTAGAAGACCCCAACCAAAGCGTGGACGAAATTCATCGCCGCGCTCAAACCCTGGATGCAGTGGTCATGGCTCCGCTCCGGGAGTCATTGAAGGGGGTCGAACACCTGCTGATTTCCCCTGACGGTGCCCTCAACCAAATTCCCTTTGAAGTGCTGCGCTCCAACCGTGGTCAATACCTGATTGAAACCTTCGAAATCAGCTACCTCACCAGTGGTCGTGACCTGCTCAAGCTTGACCTGATTCCCCCCAGCACTAACAACGCCCTCATCCTCGCCGCTCCCAACTATGGCGTGATTGAAGAGATTGTTGCCGCAGCGCCCAATAACGATAACCAGCGCTCAGTTGATGTGGCATCCCTCACCGTTAGTCCATTGGAATATGCCTTCCGTGAGGGTCGTGCCCTCAGTGCTCTGCTCCCGGATGCGGACTTTCTCACCGGGCGTGACGCAACAGAAACGGCCCTCAAGCAATCCCAATCTCCCCGCCTCTTGCATATCGCCACCCATGGTTTTTTCCTCGAAGACTCGCCCCGCCGTCAGGCAAACCGTGATCCTGATGGCACGGCCTTTGGTGGTACTTACGAAGTGCCCATCGAAAATCCTCTGCTCCGCGCCATGCTGGCCCTAGAAGGCTTTAATACCCGCAATAGTGGACAGGAAGACGGCATTCTCACTGCCCTGGAAGCGGCCAGTCTAAACCTCTACGGAACTCAACTGGTGGTGCTCTCGGCTTGTGAAACGGCCCAGGGTGAGGTGGTCAGCGGCGAAGGCGTTTACGGTCTACGGCGAGCTTTTACCCTAGCTGGGGCAGAGTCTTTGCTCATGAGCCTGTGGCGCGTGGAAGATGAAGGCACCCAAGACCTGATGGTGCGCTATTACGAGAACTTACTCAGCGGCATGGGTCGCAGTGAAGCCTTGCGCCAGGTGCAGTTAGAGATGATCAGCTCGGATGACTACAGCCACCCTTACTATTGGGCCGCGTTTGTGCTCACCGGGGATTGGCGGCCATTGGAGGAATCAGTAGCTAATGCTGGTGACTAAAAAGAGATAAGCCAAAAATGGAGACAACTTACCGTGATTGATTCAAGAAAGGGTGGTTGGTTTAAGGCGGCGATCGCTCAGACTCAGCAAGCGTTGGCGCTCTATGACGTATTGGGCGACTCGGATCAGGTGGCGGCGCTGGAGGAGCGACTCGATTTTTTGGAAAATTAACGTTAAGGCGGATTTGGGGCAGGGTTTAGGATGCTAAGAGGGGATAAATGATGGCAATACGCTGGTGGGTTGGCAGTTTAGTGGCATTGGGGCTATGTGGACCGGCTCCGCTGGCTCTGGCGGAGGATGCTCGACTGGCTCAGGTGACACCCAATACTGTAACCGGGCAACTGGATGAGGCCAGCGACACCCTAGAAGATGGTAGCTATTTTAATGTGCATCCCTTTGAGGGGCGGGCCGGAGAATCCATCACCATTGAGCTGATGAGTGACGCGTTTGACACCTATCTCCTGCTGATCGGACCTGACGGCCAGACTATCGCTCAAGATGATAACGGCAATGGTGGCACGAATTCTTGGATTATCGTGACCTTACCCACTACTGGAACCTATCAGATGGCTGCTAATTCCTACATGGTAGGGGCAACCGGGCGGTATACCCTGAGCTGGAAACCGGCGACTGCCGCTGATATTGCTCAAGCAGAAGCGCTGCAACGGGCCGTCAGTCTCAATCAACAGGTGATTGAACGCTACCAGGCGGGACGATACCAGGCAGTCATTCCCTTAGCCGAAGAATCCCTGGCGATTTATCGCGAGCAGTTGGGAGAGCGCCATTTCGCTGTTGGCATTAGCCTCAATAACCTGGCCTTTCTGCATGACAACCAAGGACGCTATGGAGAAGCCGAGCCCCTCTATGAAGAAGCCCTATCGATTTATCGCGAGCAGTTAGGGAATCGCCATCCATCTGTGGCCACCAGCCTGAACAACCTGGCCGCGCTGTATCAAAACCAGGGTCGTTATGGAAAAGCCGAACCCCTTCTTCAAGAAGCCCTGGCGATTTATCGCGAGCAGTTGGGGAATCGTCATCCCGATGTTGCCGGCAGCCTCAACAACCTGGCAGTGGTGTATCAAGACCAGGGCCGCTATGGGGAAGCCGAACCCCGCTTTCAAGAAGCCCTATCGATTTATCGCGAGCAGTTGGGAGAGCGCCACCCCCTTGTCGCCACCAGCCTCGGCAACTTAGCCCGTCTATATCGTGCTCAGGGTCACTACGGGAAGGCGGAATCCCGCTTTTTAGAATCCCTGTCGATTCGCCGCGAGCAGCTAGGGGAAAGCCATCCCGACGTGGCCTTCAGCCTCAATAACCTGGCCGAGTTGTATCAAGCACAGGGTCGCTATGGGGAGGCCGAGCCCCTTTATCAAGAATCCCTGGCGATTTGGCGCGAGCAGTTGGGGGACCGCCATCCTCTGGTCGCCACCAGCCTCAACAACCTGGCTGGGCTGTATAGCGACCAAGGTCGCAATGGAGAAGCCGAGCCCCTTTATGAAGAAGCCCTGGCGATTTACCGTAAGCAGTTGGGAGAGCGCCATCCCGCTGTCGCCACCAGCCTCAACAACCTAGCAGCGATGTACCTGGCCGAGGGAAACATCGCCCAGGCGGTGCCCGCCTTCCAGGCCGGGTTAGGGATTCAAGAGTGGAACTTGGAGCTGAATCTGGTCACCCTGACTGACGCCCAACGGCAGGAATATGCTGCCACCCTCTCAGGCACCACGAATTCGGCTATTACCCTTTCCCTGCAGGCAACCGAAGCGCAGTCTTTAGGGCTAACCACGCTGCTGCGCCGCAAGGGACGGCTGCTAGAGGCAGGCAGTACCAGCCTGCAGCGGCTCCGACGAAACCTTACCCCAGCCGACCAAACAGTGCTGGATGATTTTATTGCGGTTCGTCAGCAACTCGCGGCTCTCACTTTCAATCCTCCAACCGACCTACCGCCTGAGCTATATCGGCAGCAACTCGCGCAACTAGAAACCAAAGCCACAGACTTGGAAAAGACTTTAGCGCAGCGTAGCGCTATCTTCCGAGCGGAGCGTGAACCCGTTGACATGGCTACAGTGCAGGCACAAATTCCTACTGATGGGGTGCTGGTGGAATACGTGCGCTATCGGCCCTTTGATGCCCAGGCTGATTTTGCCAACCGTTTTGGCGACCCTCGCTACGCGGCCTACCTGCTGTTTCCCGACGGTCGTATGGAGGCGATGGACCTGGGGGATGCTGCCGGAATTGATGCTGCCGTCCTCTCTCTCGCCCAGGCCGTAGAAGACTCTAGCCAAAGTGTGGACGAGATTCATCGCCGCGCTCAAACTCTGGATGCGCTAGTCATGGTTCCGCTCCGGGATCAACTGGAGGGGGTCGAACACCTGCTGATTTCCCCTGACGGTGCTCTCAACCAAGTTCCTTTTGAAGTACTGCGCTCCAACCGTGGTCAATACCTGATTGAAGCCTTCGAGATTAGCTACCTCACCAGTGGTCGTGACCTGCTCAAGCTCGACTCGATTCCCCCCAGCTCTAACCCTCCTCTCATCCTCGCGGCTCCTAACTATGGCGAGATTGATGAGATTGTTACCGTTGCGCCTAATGACACGGGTCAGCGCTCAGTTGATCTGGCGACCCTCTCGGTAGGGCTATTAGAATACGCCTTTCATGAGGGTCGTGCCCTCAGCGCTCTGCTCCCAGATGCGGACTTCCTCACTGGGCGAGGTGCGACTGAAACCGCCCTCAAGCAAGCCCAAGCTCCCCGCCTCTTACACATCGCCACCCACGGTCTTTTCCTCGAAGACGCCCCCCGCCGTCAGGCAAGACGGGACGCTGAAGGCACGGCCTTTGGTGATACTTACGAAGTGCCCATCGAAAATCCCCTGCTCCGCGCCATGCTGGCCCTGGAAGGCTTTAATACCCGCAATAGTGGCGAAGAAGACGGTATTCTCACTGCCCTGGAAGCGGCCAGTCTTAACCTCTACGGCACTCAACTGGTAGTGCTCTCGGCTTGCGAAACGGCCCAGGGCGAGGTGGTCAGCGGCGAAGGGGTTTACGGTCTACGGCGAGCCTTTACTCTGGCGGGGGCGGAGTCTTTGGTCATGAGCCTGTGGCGTGTAGAAGATGAAGGCACCCAAGACCTGATGGTGCGCTACTACGAGAACCTGCTCAGCGGCATGGGACGTAGTGAAGCGTTGCGCCAAGTGCAGTTAGAGATGATTAATTCCGACAACTACGCTCATCCCTACTACTGGGCCGCGTTTGTCCTCACCGGCGATTGGCGGCCTTTGGATGCCTTAAACTAGCGGGGCTGCGATTAAACAGGCTCTCTTTGTCATCTTCTAGCCTCGTTAGCGAAGCCCGCCAGCTCAAAGCCGAATACGTTTTGGCACGTTCGTTAAAGAGATCTGTGCAGAAGTGAAGAATATTTGTACCTTGGGTGTGTAAATGGGAGGCAACTAGAGATTTAAGCTCTGAAACCTATGTGTAATAAGGCCTGACCCCTTGAATGGCATTCAAGGGGTCAGCGGTTCGAATCCGCTTAGCTCCATTTCTCATAATTGG
Source organism: Halomicronema sp. CCY15110 (assembly GCF_016888165.1). Taxonomy (GTDB): domain Bacteria; phylum Cyanobacteriota; class Cyanobacteriia; order Phormidesmidales; family Phormidesmidaceae; genus Halomicronema. Next base: position 5,386 of record NZ_JACSWC010000417.1, read on the forward strand.
TGACTTCGTTGATTCGCGATCGCTTATTGCATGGCAAACGGGGCATCGTAGATCCGGGTGATCCTAAATTCGAGATCGGTAGTTTGTTGCTGCCAGATCAGTTTTTCAATCACGATGTCAGCATGAGCCTGCCAAGACTCATCAACCAGACACAGTGGCACGTCGAGGGGAAAGATGCGATAGCCCGGTTTCTGTACGCGGTGGCGATCGCCGATGGCTAACCGCTTGGGATATCCCTGATCCGGCTTGAGCTTGAGGATGCTGTTAACTTGGCAGGGCATACCCATGGGGGATTCTCCAAAATAGGGCGATCGCACCACGCATAACGGCTGACCTAGCACGAGTGATACCGATGCTTGAGACCAACGATTTTGCCGAAGCCGCGTTAAGCGATCGCATTCCCACCGCATGGCCGCTGTGATGGTGGCGACCCGTGAGTTCGAAACTTAGTGGCTCAACCGTTTTTGAATCTCGGCTTGTACGACATCGGCATCGGCGGGTAAGTGAACGGCGGGATTCGCGTACTGGCTCATGACATCTTCCAATCGCGATTCGTGATACTTGACCTTGAAGTCGGTGAACTTGAGACCGTGGGCGGTGCTAATGACAACGGTGCGATCGCTCGCCTTAATCAGGCCCCGGTTGATCAGCTTTTTCAGCACCGCCAGGGCGACGCCGGTGTGGGGGCAGGTAAACATGCCCGTCAAATCGGCCTCGGCGGTCGCGGCAGCCAGTTCATTTTCGGTAGCCTGCTCGACAATGCCGTCGCTTTCCCGAATGGCGGTTGTGGCCTTGTCATAGCTAACGGGGTCACCGATGCGAATGGCACTCGCCAGGGTATCGCCTGCGGTCTTGCTGACTTTTTCCTTAAAGCCTTGCTGGAATGCCTCGTAGAAGGGATTGGCCTGAGCGGCTTGGGCGGCGACCAGGCGCGGCATCCGGTTGATGAGCCCCAGATCCATCATTAATTTGAACCCTTTGTAGAGGGCGCTAATGTTGCCCAGGTTGCCCACGGGAATGATGATCCAGTCGGGGACTTGCCAGTTGAACTGCCGCACAATTTCGATGCCCACGGTCTTTTGGCCTTCGATGCGGAGGCTGTTCATCGAATTGGCGAGATAAATCGAATTATCTTGAGTCACCTGTTTGACGATCTTCATGCAACCGTCAAAGTCGGTGTCGAGGGCCAGCACATGGGCTCCGTTCGCCACGGGTTGAATCAGTTGCGCCGTGCTGACTTTGCCCGCTGGCAGAAAAATGACCGCCGGAATCCCCGCATAGGCGGCATACGCGGCCAGCGCCGCACTGGTATCGCCGGTGCTGGCGCAGGCCACCGCCTTGACGGGTTTGTCCTCAGCCATCATTTGTTTGACGACGCTGACCAAGACGGTCATGCCCAGATCTTTAAAGCTGCCCGTGTGACTATTGCCGCAAAGCTTGATCCACAAATCGGGGACGCCCAGTTGCTTGCCTAAGCGATCGGCCCAAAACAAGTTGGTGTTGCCCTCAAACATGCTGACCACATTGTCATCAGCCAGGGAGGGGATCACCCACTCGCGCAGTCCCCACACGCCGCTACCGTAGGGCCATCTGGTCGTGCTGATGCGAGAGTCAAACAGTTGCTTCCATTGGTCGGCGCTACGGGCTTTGAGCGGTTCGCGTTCGTGATGTACTTCTAGCAAGCTGCCGCAGGAAGGGCAGGTGTAAATCACATCGTAGAGGGAATGCTTGGCAGAACAGCCCGCAATACAGCGGAAGTAGGTAGTTTGATTATCGATCGCTTGTTTGGGCTCGACAGCTGACGACAGCATGGTGGGTACTTTATTTCGGATGGGTCATCAGTTGTCATTATGTTCCTAGTTAGCACCTCAGGGCTAGGGGGTCAGCGGGGAAGGTTGACCTGAGCGGCCAAAAATCAGTGTCTAGGGCTACAAAAAGGTTCAGGTGCCGCCGTTAGTCATGCGATGCAGTCCTATGAGGGTGACTGGGATGCCTCAGAGGCACGCCGCAGGATAGGCCACCTCGATATTGACGGCATACGCTTTAGGTTCATTGCCCTCGGGCAGGCGGTATTGGCCAGTGCGCACAAAGGCTTCTGCCTGCTCGTCCAAAATGGCGTATCCCGTTGAGCTGACGACCGTTGGCCCGCGCCGAAAGTTACCCACTTCATCGACAACGACCATGAGCGTTCCTCGCAGCGGCGGCTCATCCAAACAGGTTGCGCCCAGCTCATAGGGCAGTGATAAGGGGTCGGCGATGGACGGCACACTTTGTCCTGGAACTGTCCAATCTTGATAGATGCTAAAGGCTCGGCTGAGATTTTCGTCTAAATCGAAGTGTTGGGAGCCGTCGTGCTGATACTCTCCGACATCTTGCAGACGCTGTTGGAGCGTGGGGGGCGGCGGTGGCGAGGTTAGACCCGACGAACCTGGCTCTGGGGGCAGGTCATTCGGATCTGGCCCGGGTGGAGTGGGTTCAGACTTGGGCTGGGGCGGGGTCGGCGGTGGCGTTTCGCGGGGGGACGGCGGCGGTGGTGGAGCACTGGTGGGTGGGGGCGGTGTGGCGGGCGATCGCTCTACCACCTGTGGTGAAGTCTCGGTCGGCTCAGCCGCAAACGGCTCTACCGCCTCCTGCCGAGGAGGCCTCAATGTGTCAGAGGGCAAAATCGCCACATCCATCACCGCAGTTGGATCACGCTCTGGGGGGGAAGGCTCTGGGCTGATCTCTGGCTCGGGCCAGGGCAACCCCAACACTACGCCGTGGGCCAGCACCGAAACCGCCACGATCGCCACAAAGAGGCGAGATCGAGATCGAGGCCGCACTGTATTTTGTGAACTGAGCTGTGCCACCAAGTTGACCTACTCTGTCATCACCGCCCGGACAGATCTCAGCCAGAGCCGCTGATCTCGTCGGTATTTTCTACGATAGCGAGGTGGCTGAAGGTGCGATCGCGGGGCAGACAGTTGTCGCAGTGACCTATCGGGATGCGATCGGGCGAGCCGACCAGGGCAATCGGACTCTGTGGTCAACCTGAAAAGATGACGTTGCACTGCTGCCGCGTCATGGTTAGGCAGCAGTCTGAGGGGGCCGTTGATACAGATTCCGCAGGGTGCGATTGACGAAGCTGAGGTAGTCATCAATTTCGGCGTAGCGATCGAGTTCAGCCAATTCCTCAGACGTTAATGTTTCATTTTCCTGCTTATCCAAGAGGGCTTCGATGCGCTGTTGCACCGTCTGGGAGGCTCGAAATATCGGAACGCCTGCTTCCAGCACTACACTAATGGCTCCTTCCATCGGCAAAGAGTCAGGCAAGCTGTGTAAAATCGGCGGCATGGGTAAACTCATACTCTGTATTCTACTCGACTTAAAATTGCTCCCTCATTACCCAGTCACCCCATCACCCTGCTACGCTTCCATCAGCGCTTGAAAGCGGGGATCAGCGCGAATCGTGTCAAAGTCAGTATCGGTCTTTGCCAGCTCGCGATACTCGTCAGGGCTGAGTTGAATGGCCCGTTCCAGATTCTCTAAGGCTGGCTCTACTTGGCCTTGCAGACCGTAACAGCAAGCTTTATTGTAGAGCGCTTCATCTTTGTCGGGTTTGATCCCTAGGGCGGCGTCATAGGCGGCGATCGCGTCTTCATAGCGGCCTAAATTCCACAGCGCCACGCCTTTGTTGTTGAGCGCTTCAGGGTAGTCGGGTTTGATTTTGAGGGCGGCGTCATAGGCGGAGATCGCGTCCTCATAGCGGCCTAAATTAACCAGCGCCCCGCCTTTGTTGTAGAGCGCTTCGTCTTTGTCGGGTTTGATGTTGAGGGCGGCGTCATAGGCCGCGATCGCCTCTTCATAGCGACCTAAGTCGCTCAGCGCATTGCCTTTGTTGTAGAGCGCTTCGTCTTTGTCGGGTTTGATGTTGAGGGCGGCGTCATAGGCGGCGATCGCCTCTTCATAGCGACCCGCCTCGTACAACCCATTGCCGATGTAAAACTGCTCAGCGGCCTGACTGGAGGGATCATCGGTATCCGGTTGCAGCGTGGCCCGGGTGGATGACACGGAATCGTCGGGGAAGCGAAAGATGGCCGATTGCCAATCGAGGAAGTCGGCGGCTCGCTTGATCAGATATTTCAGGGCAAAGGGTGAGACGCAAAAGACCAGACAGAGATGGCTAAAATCGTCGCGAAAGTTGTCGCGCTGCTGGTTCAGGTGGCCGAGCAGGGGCGGCACGGTGTCTAGGTTATAGTAGTCGCCTTCGCCACCGTAGCCCGGTTTGATGTCTGGCTCCAAAGACTTTTCAATGCCTTGAATAAATAGAATATTTAAGTCGGCTAGGTCGGGCCGTTGGGCAATCAAGCGATAGAGGTTGTCAATGGGGCCATCGAGGGTGAGTGTGCCGATCTTCTTTTGCGGCAGGTCGGTCTGGAGTTGTTGAATCACTTGCTGAGCCTGGGCGGGCGATGCCTGCACAAACAGCAGTCCAAAGCCTTTGCGCCGCCGTAGAGATCGCCGCAGGGCTTGGTACTGGGCCGCGGGGTCAGTCGCGATTTGCTTGGCAGACTGGGCCAGACTCATGACAGAGATGTCCTCAGCAGGGACGAGACGAGTATGCGTTAGGCTTGCAGCACTTTCGCCAGCGCGTTCTGAAAGGCGGGAATGTCTTCGATCAAAGGATGGACATTGTGCCAGCGTTGCAGCTTGCTCTGCTCATCATAGTAGCGATATTCCAGCAAACAGCGATTGAGCAGTAAACGTAGACAGCGGTCATCGTTGTCGGCGGTGCGGGTATGGCAGACCTGAGCCAAAATCTCCCACTGGTTGGCCTGCACGGTGTTGAGATAGGTTTCCCGCGTTTCCTCAATGGCAATTTGCACCGCTTGGGCCGTAATGGGCAGCTGATCTGTCCAGTCGATCGCCCGCTGAATCAACTGCATCAGATTGCGCAGATGGCCGCCACTCATCAGGCAGAGCTGCCGCAACGTCGCCGCACTGTCAAACAGGTGTGTATCGAGATTTGCCGCCAGGTCAGCGTCAATCAGGGCGATGCGCTTGGCAATCAGTTCGCGAAATTTATCGATGCCCGCTTCATTCACGTCGCCGTCGGGATACCGCATCATCACCATCGGCAGCACATCGGGTTTGTCGTAATTGTCTTCGAGCCGCGTCGCCCGTTCGGAATACACCATCGAAATTGGCACTGTGTAGATCACGTGGCAGTCCAGCCCCCGCAAAATTTCACTGCGGTTGAGATAAATCTCGTCGTAGTTGCTGGGCTTGCCGGCTTCTTGTCGCTCCACAATGCGATCCAGATTGTCCGCCATAATCACGATGCCCTTGTACTCGGGTGCCAACACTGTTTGGGCTTCGCGGATAAACTCGTTCAGCGCCGTGACCAGCGAGGGGGTGTAGTCGTTGATGCGTTTGCGGAGTTCTCGTCGCTTGTCGGGCACGGCCCGCAAGGTAGAACTAATGCTGCCAAACTGCGCGATCTGCCCTTCCAGCGTCAGCCCGTCAAACTGCACTTCTGATTGCGCCAGATCTTGCAACGCCCCCCAGCGCTCTTGTAGCCAGTTCACCAGGGGATTGTGGTTTTGCACCGTAATGGCCTGGGCCAAATGCCGGGTGCAGGCAAACAAAATATCGGCGTATTCGGTATCCAGCGGTTCGATGTCTTCGTTGTCGGCGGCAAAGTACACGACAAAGTAGTGCTGCGCCGTCAAAAATTCCCGCAACTGTTGCAGTTCGGTAGACTTGCCGACGCCGCGATGCCCGGTATAGAGCTGGCAGGTCGGCTGTTTTGATCGCGTAATCCGCCGCCCCAATTCCCGCACCACGTCCCACTTGCCGCGCACCTCCCGACAATCGACATAGGCTTCTTTCAGTGGGGGCAAAAACGGCTCAAAGGAACTGTAGATTTCAGTCAGCAGTTCTTCGTCGGTTAACGGGCGCGGCTGGTCACTCATACTGGGTGGAGACTCTGATCTGCCTCATGTTAGCCAATGAATTCTCCCCAGGCATAAAGCAAGCTGGAAAACAGCGGTGAGTCGATGCCATTCCTACATTGCCCCGCACAGGGGATGCGAGCGGAGCGATCGCGGGGAATGCTGGCGCGATCGCTCCGCTCACCATCCAGTTATGGCGTGCCAAAGCCGCCGAGGGCAGTCTGGCTAAAGTTACCCGCGCTCTGGCTCGCCCGCACCGCCGACTGGGAAAACAGCGCAAAGGCCTGACGGATGTCGGTCTGACTGTTCCCCGGTGTCAGAATCCATTCATCGCGAATGCCCATCTCCCGAAAAACCTGCGTAAAGTCAGTGTCGCCGTCGTCAATGCCCATCGCCGCAATGATGTGATTTTCACTGCGCAGCAGGTCGTCCACGATCACCTTCACGTCCTGAGCCGTGGTGCGGCGCGAGTGGCAGTCCGCCCCATCCGAAATGATCAGCGTCACCGATCTCGCGGGCACCCCATTGTCAATAAACTGCTGGGTCTTGGCCAGCACCGTCCCCAACAGCACTACCGTCTGTTCATACAGGGGCGTGCCCTGGCTGGGGTCATAGTTTTGGCTATCCATGCGCACCGCCTGATTCACCGGACAGTAGGGGTAGAGGACGTGGCCGTTGAGATAGCGATTGTGGATCAGAATTTGGTCTTGCTGGGGCGAGGCGAGCAGGGCATCGAGCACCGTGTTGTGGCCCGCCCGCACGATCGCATCGTTGCCCGCAAAGCGAATCGAGCCGGAATCGTCGGGCATCAGCGTCACGAGGACGACCTCGCTGGCCATCATGTCATCCACGGGGGTGCCCAGTCCCGCCTGAATTTGCAGCCCGATGTCGGTCACATTCAGCGCCTGCATCGCCGCCGTGGAGAGCGCCCCATCGTTGTGAGCAGATTGGAACAGGTCGTTGATATTGGGCGTGGCGTTGGTTGAGTTCATGGTGGTTTCCTCAGAAGGGTGAAAGGGTGGATGAGTAGATGAGTAGATGGGTAAAAGGAGCAGATGCATGACCGTTCAGGAGAATTCTGGGACGATGCATTAAAGGGTTTGTTAGGGGCGCACGGCTGTGCGCCCCTACAAGATCTGGCTTCAGCTCAGGGTGTCGGTCGATCGCATAATCTGCATCCCGGCATCGGCGAACCGCTGAAAGGCGGCATCGGCGGCATCGGTGAAGTCCACCACACCGGGCACGACCACGGGGGAAGAGCAATCTTCCAGCAGATATACCTTTTGGGCCAGGGTCGGATCCTGCTGCTGAATTTCCGTCAGCAGGTCGTCAATCGTCCAGGCGACACAGTGGCTCTTGGCCTGTCCGGCGATGATCACCGCGTCAAAGTCCAGCAGCTTTTGAATGAAGCGGGTATTTTTTTGAGCGATCGCTTGGCCGCTGGGGCCATCCAACACCTCGGGCCGCAGCACCGAGTAGTTTTCCGTCAGCGGGTTGCCCCCCTTGATCTCAAAGTTGGTCTGACTGTTGCGTGCCAGGGTATGGAAAAAGCAGGCTTCTTCCACTGCGGGCACCAACGCGTGACCAATGCCCCCCAGCATGGCGTGGTAGGGCCAGATGGTGAGGGGATATTTGCCCTCGTCACTCAGCCGCTTTACATAGTGCAGGGCATAGGCTTGCAGCACCACATAGTTGCCGTGGGCCAGGCTGTAGCTCACCGCCGGATTCACCTTCCACACTCCCTGTTCCACTTCGGCCAGGGTGATGGTGGTCATCGGCGCTGGGTTGTCGCCCGCATCGTTGACCCAAAAATCAGCGTGGAAGATTTGCAACGTGGTGTGGGTGTCCATAGTGGGGGCGATTTCGGTGATTTGCCCCAGGTTGCGGTAGATGAACTCGCACAGGCGAATGTTGTCCTCCACCGCGCCGATGCCCGATCGCCCGCCGACGAACAGTTCAAAGCCGGGAATGCAAAAGGTATTTTGCACATCGATCGCCATCAGGCAGATCCGCTTTTTGTCTTGGGCGGCTGGCGCAATGTGGTGGATTTTGGCCCACTGCTTGGCCTGGGTGGCCCGTTCTTGATAGGGCACGCGCCATAGCTCGCCGACGCGGCTGGCATCAAAGTGGGTGGGCAGGGGAAGTTGGGTGGTGGTTTTCATCGTGAGTCTCCTTAAAAATGGGAAAGAGGGGCAGGGGAGCAGGGGAGCAGGGGGCAGGGTTAGTGCAGTTGCAGCCAGTCGATTTGGCGATCGCGCACCACCCACAGTCCTTGGGGGCCAGCGATGAGCTGACAACTGGCGTCCACATCGGGTTCGGTGGCGGCAAAGGTGCGGGTGTGCGCCAGTTGGCCCGACTGCACCTGAATGCGCACAATGCCCTCATCCGTCGCCGCCAGCAGAAAGTCATTAACGGCGGAGAAGGGGCAAGGGTCGTGTTGCGCGGCCAGAGCTGTGCCCAGGTGCGTGAGCCAGTCATCCTGCTGCGGGTGACTGGTGGCCGTCGCCACGACCTGGCCCTGGGCCGAAATTACCTGACACGTATAGCGTTGCTGCCCTTGTTCCTGCGTGGTCAAAAACAGCCAGGCCATCCCAGTGCTAAAGCAACAGCTGGCTTGCAGCAACTGGCCGGTAACGGGGAGGAGGGGGACGCGATCGTTCAAGCCAGACTTCTGGACATCAAAGACAAAGGCCCCCTGGAGTTGTCCCGCCCGATAGAGCCCCAGGCCAAAGGTTGGCCCCAGCCAGAACTGGGTGTGTCCCTCTAGCACGGCCCCCACAACCTGCGGCCCGAGCGAAGACTGCCGCCACAGATACCCCTGGGCGAGCCAGCACAGAGCGCGATCGCTCACCTCAAATTGGGACACCGCACCATAGCGATCGACGGTTTGACGGGGGGATTTCGCCACGGCTCCCAGCTCGACCCACTGCTGGCCATATCCCAGCCAAGTGCGATCGCCCCGGAGCCGCCAGCGCATGTGAGGGCCGCGATCGCCCTGCAACAGCGGCGTACCATTTTCCCGATAGAACGTGCCCGCCGCCCAGTACACCCAGCGCAGCTGGCCCTCGCTCTGACGGGCATACAAGATCAGGCCCGTAGTCTGAAAGACCGGGGTAACCGGCACTTGCCCCGGTTTGGCCACCGGCGTCACCTGGGGTTGCGCACAGTGGGGGCAGCACGGGCGGCCATGTTCCAACCCACAACTGGGACAGGTCTGCCAGGTCAGCGTTGTCAACAGATCGAGCGGCCACGGCCCCCGCCAATCGTGCTCAAACACCTGCTGAAAATGGTGCAGCAGCGCCTCGGGTAGATAGTGATAGGGCACGGCTGGCTTGGGGTAGCGCACCGCCGGATGGAACACGGTCAGGCGGTGCAACGGTCGCGCCGCCTGGGGGACGACTGGATCCCCACGGCGGGGCTGGTAAACGCCCCCATAGGGATCGACAAACAGCAAACACTGCATCAGCATGACGGTAAAGGCATACCAGTCTGAGTCGGGCGTGTGGGGCTGCTGGAGCTGCAGTTGGGTCGCCTGGGGATCACACCGCAGCGGATCCACAAAGCGCGCGGTAAACATGTGACAGGGAAAAGCCCCGAACTGGAAGGAATCGGTATCGATCAGGTAGGCGGCAGTGCCCTTGACCAGCACATTCAAGTCATTGAAATCGCCAACAACTACCCCTGCTCGGTGAATCTGCGTCAGCGTTTGGTGCAAGTCGCAAAAAATCTTGATCACCGTTGCGGTGGCGATGGTCTGGCGAAAACCGCGCTGACTGTAGCGCGGCAACCAGTCAGCCTGATCGAGTCGGGGCATGGTATAGCCCAAGATCTGCTGTCCCTGGCGGTCATGCACCAAAGTTTGTGGGGCAATCACCCGAGCGGGCAACGATTGCGGAAACTGCCGCAGCTTTTGTTGATGTTGGTCGAGGCGGTGCTGTGCGGCCTGTTGGGCCTCTGGTTGGTGGCTAAAGTCTGGGTGCGTCGGCGGCTTAAAAACCTTCACCGCCTGATCACCCGACCACTGATACACTTCGGCTTCGCCACCTTGACCAATCAGTTGCTGCGGCGTCAGGCGCACCTTTTTTTGTTGAATGTAAACGTCCATCAGGACCTCCTTGAGGGCGTGAACCGAGGGCGCAGGCACACCAGCGTCGTGTCATCGGGCAACCATCCGGGTTGCCTGACGACATGCTGCCGTTGCCAGTCGGGCTGCATCACGGCTCGGTTGACTTGGGTCAGTCGTCGCCGTACCCGGTCGGGATTTTGAAAATAGGGGTCTTGCCAGAACTGACTCAGGTCGCCCACCGGCTCCGTCTTGCCAGGCAGCGGCAAGGCCGCTGCGGCTATCAAATCCACGACCCCATCACTGCCCAACAACAGCGTCTTGACGCCATCGGTGGGCTGCTGGCAATGCACCTGCAACGGCGGCGGCTCAAAGCCGAGTGCGTCTGCTGGGAAGAGGTGATACGCCAGATAGGGCGGTGCATTCTGCGGATAAGGCCCGAGCACCTGAGGCTCGCCGTTGAGAGCATAGACGCCATCGCCGAGACCAAAAATGACGGTCCGGTCAGGCGTGATGACGGCCGCCAACAGCGTAAACAGCAAATGCTGCTGCACCGTGATGGCCAGGTCATCGCCCAGTTGTCGGGCCAGCGATCGCAACCGTTGCAAAACCTGACGCTGCACGCGGGGCCAAAAATCGACCGCCGTCAGCGATCGCTGGGCGAGCTGATGCCGTACCGCCCGCACCATTAGCGCGGCCCCCAGTTGAGCGCCCACTTCACTGTGGGGCTGACTGCCACAGCCATCGCACACGACGGCCACCAGCCCCTGCGGCAAAGCGTTCCAGGCCCAAGCATCCTGATTATTTTTGCCTACACGGCGGTGGTCGCGACCGACTACCGAGCCCGCCGCCACTTCAATTTCCAGATTCATGGAAGTACCTAAACCTTTAGTGTGTTTTCTACACTAAGTCGATTAACTTCATCATAGTGTCGATATCACACTATGTCAATCTTGGGGCACAATGAGCCCTGTATCCCTCTGTTTTGTTTGGCTGCGCGGCAAATGGCCTATACCTACACTCACCCCCGTCCTGCCCTCACCGTTGACTGCGTGGTGTTTGGGTTCGATGCTCAGACCACTCTGCAAGTGCTGCTAATTCAGCGCAAACTCACGCCCTACCAAGGAGAGTGGGCGCTGCCAGGCGGCTTTGTGCGGTTGGCAGAGTCGTTAGAAGCGGCGGCCCGGCGGGAGCTGCGGGAAGAAACGGGGGTGGAGGATGTATTTCTGGAGCAGCTCTACACGTTTGGTCAGCCCGATCGCGACCCCCGCGATCGCGTGGTCTCCGTCGCCTATTACGCCCTGATTAGTCTGGCGGGGCATCCCCTCCAAGCCCGCACCGATGCCCAAGACACCGCCTGGTTTGCGCTGGATGCCGTGCCCCCCCTGGCCTTTGATCATCACCAGATTTTGCAGGCGGCGATCGCCCGCCTGCGGGGTAAGGTGCGCTACGAGCCCATCGGCTTCGAGCTACTGCCAGAAAAGTTCACCCTCACCCAGTTGCAGAAGCTGTACGAAACCATCTTGGACCAGCCTCTTGACAAGCGAAATTTTCGCAACAAGCTGCTCCGCATGGATCTGCTGGTCGCCCTGGACGAAACCCAGACCGGCGTCGCCCACCGCGCCGCCCGCCTCTATAAATTCGAGCCTCAACGCTACGAGCAACTCAAACAGCAGGGCTTTAACTTTGAGCTGTAACGGTTAGGGGACGGTTCCCTCGGAAGGGAACCGTCCCCTGATAATGGCGATGTCGGTGAAGCGCGATCACCCCAATGATTACGAAAACGGATAAGGCTTAAAGGGAATCCACTGCCCCCAAATTCGCTTGAGCGTACCGTCCAGCATCAGCGCACTCATGACTATATTGAGCGCGTCCAGTAATTCGCGGTTGCCAGGTAAGACGCCAACACCGAAAGGATGTTGTGAGGGCATTTCAAAGGCCACGCGCACACCATTCCCCTGCGCCTCAGCCGCCAATAGCAAAATCGAATCTTCGACGATCGCGTCAATGTGGCCTTTCCGGAGGGCTTGCAGCATCTGGATTCCGACCCGATGCTTGCCCTCAAAGTAAACCGGTTCGATATCGGGTGGCAGCAACTCTAGCAGACGCAAACTCACGCTTTCTTGCAGCACCCCCACCCGCTTATGACTCAGGTGCGCTTTGCCCTCAATTTCGGCGTCCTCGCGCACCAGCACAGCGGTGTCAAAACGACCATAAGGCCGGGTAAAGTCGGCCCAGGCTCGCCGTTCTTGGGTAATGATTTGGTTAAACCAGATCACGTCATAGTTGCCCGACGCTAGGGACTCATAAAACTGTTTGAGAGGCAGGTTAAACCAAACCGGTTTGAGATCGAGGCGATCGCACACGACCCTGGCAAGTGCGGGTTCAAACCCCTGCCGCTCACCGTCACGCATGAAACTCATTGGGCGGACGGGGATATCACTGGTAATGATCCGCAACTCGCCTGGCGCAACAGTGGTGAAGTCGGTTAAATTCTGAACGCCGGTAATCTTGGTCATAATCTTTGCCTCTCACCGTTCCGGTAGGAAAGAGCGATGCACGCCTAAAGTCGGATTAATCTAGCAAACCCTAACAGAGAGCTTGAAATCTGGGAAGTTGGGCGAGAGCCCACTTTTTGACACCTGCCTGCAGATTGCCCAACGATGGCCTCTGCCTAATTTGGCACAAGGCCGCCCTCAATTGCAGAATTTTAATAAGTTAATGAGCCCCCCTCAAAGAGTATTAGGCCCGTCAACGGGCTCATTGTAGATCTTGAAGTTATTTTCAATGAAGGGGGCTAGTGGCTTCAACCGCAAGGTTACGGAACCCTCCAATACCGACCTGAACTTGCAGCGCCCTCCGCATGATTCACGACTTCCGGCCCACTGGCCGCAACCTGCCGACAAGGGTGATGACGAGTCGGAGAATAACTGCTGAAGACGGAGTCGTCCACAGTCATTCCCCCTGATTGACCCGATAATTCTGTGACTGTGACTTATGCCTCGGCAATGAGCGCCGTCGGCTCGACGTGGCGTTGCAAGAGCGCGAGGCAATCAGCGACAGGTAGATCCGCCGCCATGGCGGCAGCGAGCTCTGTGTAGGCTTCCTGGTGCTTTTCGAGGAGGGTTTTGGCTTGGAGCGCCGCCCACCGCTGGCGCACCTGCCCCTCTTGGAGGGGACGTTGTAGCTGCTGCCAGAGGATGGAAAATTTTTGGCGATCGTCTTGGCCCCCCTGGGCCTGACCGTATGTGAGTTGCTCGGCAGCGATACCCGCCATCCAGACCGTGCAATAGCGGTTGAGGGTTTGAGCTGGGAGCTGGCCAGTTTTCAGGGTAGCTTCTAGATCGGCGGTGTCAAATTGCACTCCCCCCAGTCCAGGCAAACCTTTTTTCCAGGCGTCCCAAGCGCTCAGGGTGTAATCAGTGACGGGAATATTCAGCAAATAAGCGACGAGAAAGTGGCCCGCCTCGTGATGGACGACCCGCTCGCGCTCATCGCCTGACAGGCGATTGAGACCGTTGATTAACAGATTGCCAATGGTGCCGTTAAAGCTGGCTTGGTCGAAAACGGCAATGCCTGCGAGTAGGGCGATCGCGACCACCGGCACCGCTTGTGGTATTTGCACCAGCGGCCCGACGAGCATCCCCATCGTGACGGTGAAGATGGAAATGGCAATCAGGTTGAGCGTTAACTGACCCATCGTTAGCAGATGTCCTCAAAACTGGCGATCGCTGCCTGCCCCCTGCCGTTAACACAGTAGCGACGCGAACCGCCCAGTGATGGTCAGGGCTGCCACCAGCAGCGTCTCTTTAGCTTAAGGGGGTGATCACCCGGTGTGCAAAAATTGCCCCGCCGCTGATGAACGACAATACCGCCAATCATGACCGCCAACCATGGCGAGGGGGAATGGCCCAGCTGGGCGATTCATGCCGTGCCTGGTGCAGCGCGAGCGCCCCCGTAGGAGCGGGCTAGCGATCGCCGTAAAACATTTCTAGACTTTCCGAATTGCCCACAAAGCGCCAATGCCAGGGCTCATACTGCACCCCTTGCGCATTGCCTTCGGGAAAAGAGAGCTCAAAGCTGTAGCGGGGGGCATTGGTGGCGAGCCATTGAAAGGCCGGGGTCGCCGCAAAATCGACATTCAAATCGGCCTGGGGTTGACTGGCATCGCCAATGTCGATCGCATAGCCCGTATGATGTTCGCTGTATCCGGGCGGGGCGCTAACCTCGGCGCGGGTCGAGACCGTTTGTCCTCGTTCTGCCTTGATTTCAAAAAATAGATACTGCTGGTCGGCCACCGTACGAAAGCCCGAAATCGGCAGCAGAGAGATGCCAGCGGCATTCGCGTCAGCCACCATGGCTTCAAACCTGGCGGCAGCTTCGGGCTGCATCAAAATTTCCCCATTCAGCGTGAGCGGCACCAGGGCGGACAATTCGGCCTCTTCGTAGGCGAGATGCCCCAGCAGCGAGGTGCGAGACGGGGTGGCTTCCGCGCCGACCATGGCCCCCACCCCTGGGGCTGGCGAACCCACCAGCATCGGCTCAAAGGGGACGGGCAACGCGGCTTCGGTTTCTTGATAGGTGACCCACGAAACGGCCAACCCCGCGATCGCGCTCAACAGGCCCACGCCAAACCACAGGAGCCACCACCGCCAGCCTTTGCGGCCAAGGCTGCGACCACTGGCACTGCTGCCCCCATCGCGCTGGGCAACGGGAATGTCTTCGGCTGGGTCATAAAAGTTGGGCTTCACGATTGGTCTCAACCCCTACAGCAGTAATTAAACCGTTTGACTAAACACAGGATGCCACCAGTGGCGCTTCTCGGGACACGCTAGGGCGCGTCATCAATGAATTCCAGAGACCTGGTGGGATCAGCATTACCGCGCCCGCACTCCTGAAATAAACTAGGGCCTGTCGTCCTTTTGCC
>NZ_JACSWC010000418.1 GCF_016888165.1 Halomicronema sp. CCY15110
ATCCCGGTAATGGCAGTGCTTGGGTGGCTGGGTAGCTGGGTGCCTGGGTCAGTTACGTGTCTGGAGTAGGTACTTTAATTACACGCGCATCCCTTAACGTTCAAGGCCAGCTCAGTACGGCTCGCCCACCGTTCCAGAAATACGCGGAACCAGCAGCTGGCAATATTGCCTTGCCATCAAAGTCTCGCCAGTCCAGCCCACGGACTTGAATACAGCCGCATACTTCGCGTACCCCCAGATGACGTCGCCTGCGGACCATAGCACTGGACCTGAATCCCTTGCAGCGTTTTGTTGGGACACAACAAGAGCCCTGTTAGGTCACGCCTCCCTTGGACGAGACCAACCGTACGCAGAACGCACTACGATCACGTGGCAAGTTCGTTCACAGCGGTGGAGGGATGCTGACCAGTGCGAGGCTAGTAAGGCTTCTCCAGATGCTGCTCATGCTGAGCTTCTGGGGTACGTCATTTCAGCCGCTAGGGGCCTGTCGTTCTCTCGCCACGAGGCGTTGATCGCTAAGTAATGACAGGCCGTAGCACGCCCCCAAAAACCCTGATTTTTCCTTCAGCGCATTTCAAGTCGTGCCGAAGACGTAAAAATACTCAATTCACTTGGGCAATAGAGCCCTGGGATGTTTCCTGGGAACACTTTAGGCAGACAGCCGCCAGGCAGTACATTTCATGTGGCAATCTGCGATCAACTACTTTCGGAGTTTACGGACTTATCACGATCTAAGTCCGGATGCGGGCATTCGTCGTCGCATCAACGTTCAACTGAGTCGCCGTCCCGCGCTGCCCCTGGAAGACTGGTCGTCGTTGTTTCCAGATATGGCCACCGGGCAAGTGTCAAAACGCTTGCTTGCTTTCATATACGAGCAGTTGCCAGTCTATTCCGGACTGGAAATTAGCCAAATCCGTCCAAGCGATCGCCTCATCGAAGATTTACAGTTACCTTTGGTCTGTTGGTTCGATTGGCCCCATCAGCTCTGCTGCGATTTTTACGAAACGTTTCAGATCGACATTTTCGAAGAATTTGACGAATCCTTGCTAGAAACGATTGGCGATCTAGTGTGTTTTTTGCAGCAGCAGCTAGAATCCCAGGATTCGATCGCGTCGGGGTAGCAGCGATCGCCCCAGTGAGCGCTAAAGTAGTTAAAAACTCGTTTACTGATACTTACCGCTCGTCATGCCCAGAAGCCAGCGCAACGATAACTTTATCGATAAGACATTTACGGTCATGGCCGACATGATCCTAAAAATGCTGCCCACCAAGCAAAGCGCCAAAGAAGCCTTTGCCTACTATCGGGACGGGATGTCGGCTCAGGCCGATGGTGAATATGCCGAGGCGATGGAAAACTACGAAGAAGCCCTGAAGCTAGAGGAAGATCCCTACGATAAGAGCTTTGTGCTCTACAACATGGGCCTGATTCATGCGAGTAATGGCGAACATGAAGTTGCCCTAGGGCTTTATGAAGAAGCGTTGGCGCTGAATCCCCGGCTTTGCCAAGCGCTGAACAATATGGCCGTGATTTATCACTACAAAGGCGAAAAAGTCGAAGCTACCGGAGATAGTCAAGCCGCCAGCGAGTTGTTTGACCAGGCGGCCACTTACTGGATGGAAGCTATCCGCATCGCGCCGAACAACTACATCGAAGCGCAGAACTGGTTGAAGAATACGGGCCGGATGAAAGTCGATACTTTCTTTTAGTTGATAGTTCTGCCCTCACCCTAAATCCCTCTCCCACTATTGGGAGAAGGACTTCAAGAGGAGCTTTTTTGTCCTACTACTGCTTGCAATCATGATTGATCTCGAACAAGTACGTAAAGTTGCCCACCTGGCTCGCCTGGAGTTAGAAGCGGGGGAAGAAGAGCAGTTCACCACGCAGCTCAACAGCATTTTGGAATATGTGGAGCAGTTGAACGAGTTGGATACCGCTGATGTGCCACCGACCACTCGCGCCATTGAGGTGAGCAACATTCATCGGGCCGACCAGTTAGAGACGTTTGGCGATCGCGAAAGTCTGCTCAGTAATGTTCCCGATCGCGAAGATGACTTCATTAAAGTCCCTAAAATTATGGAAGGCTAGAACACCTTGACTATGCCCTGGCAGTCGCTCCAGAAGTACCACCAGATGTTGCAGGTGGTACTTCTGGAGCTTTCTGTTTGTAATTCTCAAATTGCTCAACCAGTTGGCTCTACGGGAATGAGGATGCTGATGTAGTCGCTACTATACGGCATAGCTATTGCTCAACCAGTTGGCTCTACGGGAATGAGGATGCTGATGTAGTCGCTACTATACGGCATAGCTATGGTGTCTTTACTCACGGAACTACTGGGTCTACCGGGTATTGATGTCGAGTCTTATGAAGTCAATGAGGACGGCTTGATTCTCGATGTGGCAGTCCATGCGGCATCAGGTATCTGTCCTCGTTGTGGCACCGTCAGTCACCATCTACACCAGCATCACTGGCATTTTCCTGCCACAGCTGCATATTCATCCCGGTAGAGCCAGCAAGATTGGATTCGTTCCCCTTGTTCGCATCGCCTCTGGTGCAACACTCTTACTTTAAAGGACACTTATGTATAAGCAGCAGCCTGGCTAAGGAGAGGCACCAGACTGTCATTCAGCCTCTCGTTGGCAAGGATAGGTGCGCAGGCGGTAAGGTCGGGCGACATGTTAAAACTCCACTTCTGAAACTGGATGAGGTTTAACAATTTGGATGTTATTTGATCCTCATTTCTTAGGGCTGCGCAGCGGGGGATGAACGGGCAGAGCCCGGCCCAAACCTCGCACTACCCATGTGAGGCAAACTATGGCAAGTCAATGGTTCAGCCGCGATGCGCTAAAGCTAGCCACGATCAGCGTTTGAACTGCGGACTAAGCCCACAGAGCCGCGCGATCGCCCATGCCTCCGTCCACAAAGCGCTATAGCCGTCATCTGGCTTAAGAGCTTGCCGAGAAAAACGAGCACTACGCCGCTGACCTTGTGCTGGCCCGCTACGCCACGACCCGGCGTTTCAGTTTGACTTCGTAATAACGACACGCCAAAAATCCCACGCCGTAAATAATGCCAGCATCGGCAGAGATGCCCACTACGGTTCCCGCCCCCGGCAATACCTCCAAAAAGCTGAGGCCAGATTTGAGCGTTCCAGAACTGCCGGTAAATACCGCCCAAATGGCAAGCACTTCTCCCCGACGTTCGGCATCTTCGGTAGAAAAGCCGTAGATCGTCGCAATCTTATAAATCATTTCCGCCTGCAAAGCCGCGATCGCGCCAATATCCAGCGCAAACAAGAACACCGCCACGGGTGGAATAATATTGGTCAAGAAGCCCACTTGGGCCGCCCGAAATGTCGTCTTGCCGATGACGCGCTGCGCCAACTGCACATCGGTGTCGAGGGGATATTTGACCCGGAGTTCGGCCACTTCGCGCTGCACTTTTTCCGCATTCACTTGCCCCAGGGCCGCCAGCAGCCAACTGAGTCCGGGAATCGCCGTCGCGTATTTAATCAACGGGATGTCCGCAATGGGGGCCACCGTTGTCCCCACGACCCGAGTGGCTTGCTCAATAGCGGGATAGATGAAGCGAATGAAGGCATCCCCAGCGGAGTCCACACTGGTTTGCAGGGATTCGCTCATCACCCGGAAAAAATCGGCAATCTGTTCAAGGGTGGAGCGATCGCGCTCGGAAGCGGACGGCTGACTCATGAGTGGAATCCTCGTGGGGCAAAAAGCTTTCATCTGTGATTTTAGGGTTGCCTGGGCCGCAGTGGCTGAAAATTCACTCTAGCGGCTTACTTCTCGCGATATAGTCACAGGCAAATGCGGCCAAAAAGCAACGGAATTGGAGCGATCGCCGCCACCTGATACAACCTACTACAGGGATTGTCTTGATAGTGGCAGTGAGAGTGCCGTCAGCAGCCAAGTTGTGGAACCCTGGGGACGCCGTCATTGACGTGACTAAATTTTGGAGCAGGGAGTGAGCACCGGAACCGCCGACCTTCTCAACAACTTGACCTACAGTGCCAAAGCTGGCGGCTATTTTTTCATCGGCTTAGCCCTATTGGCCATCGGCCTGATCCTCCTAGTGCCGTTGGGGGTGATTGAGGTGAGTGCCACGGCAAGTCCCAATTTTGTCGGCGAATGGCTGACGATGTGCGCTTTTTTGATCGGCATTGGGGGTTGGCTGCTCGACTATAAACGGCGACTACGCCGTGCCCTGGCCGATCGCAAAACCTTCTACCCGGCACGGCTGCTGGAGCGCCACGGTCCCAGCGAATTTGGCTGGTTTATCAAAGTGGAAGTCGAGTTATCACCGACTCAACTCCGTCGGGGCAAGCAGCGATTTTTAGAAGAGCCTTGCTGGCAGGTGGGCGATACTTTAGTAGTCTGTGTGTTGGCTGATGGCCGACGATTCTTTCCCAAAGCACTGACCCAGCGGGCCGATGTGGGCTATCTCCAAAAATGATGTTTCTTGGTTACTGCTGCTATGGTCAAACAGATTCATCTCAAAGCTGGAGAAACCACCGTTGTTTATCGCCGCAACTTTAGCAGCGTGCCCATGCAGATCCACTTTGAGGCGATCGCGGCCAACGGTCATCCACCCCAGGGCACGGTCGAAATTCGCGGCTCGCAGTGGATCTTTCCCAAGTCGCCTGTCCAGCAGCCACTGCAAGCGATGAATACCGTTGAAGCGGGCTTTTGGGATACGTTTTTTGCGATCGCGGTCACGGCAGATACTGACCTGACCATCACTCGCGCCAATCGCCAATCGGGAGGGCGATTCCTGTGGATATTGGGTCTGGTGGTGGGCATCAGTGCGATCGCCGTCGCGATGGTGCTGCTGACCTCGTAGTGCGCGGATTACTCCACAAAAGCCAACACATCCACCGTCGGATTCGCCAATCCCTGATACTGGGCAGCAGTCGATTCCAGCACTTGCAACTGCCCCATCGCCCGACCACAGGGGAAGCCGTATTTGGCCCGCACGCGATCGCTGGCAATGTTCAAGGCCGTACGCGACTTATCCAAAAAGTCATTCAACGTGTAGGTTTCGCCCACCGTGAGATAGTCCTTAATCACCAGCGATGGGGAATAGCAAGACGCCTCAGTGCCGTCGGGCCAGCGGACTTGAAATTGCATTTCGGGCATAATCGCACCTCTTTCCACCCGGGAATCATCATCGGGAACTTAGCAAGCTATGGTACGCCCGAAGGTGCATTTGTGCTGATTTTTCCCAGGTATAGCGCGACAAAATCTCCCGGCTGCGTTGAACCAGCCCTGGCGATCGCGACGGTTCTGAGGCCGCCAGCAGACCCTGCGCAATGTGTTCCACATTTTCGGGCTGGACTAAAATCGCCTGCTCTGGCGTCAAAAATTCGGTGAAGGGGGTTTCGTTAGCGGTGACCACGGGCAATCCCGCCGCGATCGCCTCCAGCACCACCAGTCCCCACCCCTCTTTTACCGATGGAAAACAAAACACATCGGCACAGCGATACAGCCTGGGCAGATCAGCATCTGGCACCACCCCCGGCAGCACCAGAGCATCCGTCACCTCTAAAGCAGCCGCCTGTTCAAAGAACTGCTCCCGATATGGCTGATAGTCAAATAGGGTCGCCCCGCCCGCAATCACCAACTGTGCTTGGGGCTGTTGTGCCCGCACTTGCGCGAACGCTTCCAGCAGGCGAATCGAATTTTTGCGCGGTTCGATGCCCCCCACCGTCAAATAAATGGGCTGCCCCGTCAGACCATAGGCTGCTTTCAATGCCGCTTCTAAACCGTCAAGCTGGGGCGAAAATCGCTGTTGATTGACGCCATTGACCACCCGAGGTGCTGTGATCCCGTAGTCCCGCTGGAGCGCTTGTTGCCAGCGATCGCTCACACACAGGCACAAGTCCGGCAGGCAAATGGATTTGTCCTGGCACTGCTGCAAATAAATGCTCTCGTAATCTTCCACATGATGCACCGTGCGAACAACGTGGTTGATTTGTCCACGTTCTTTAAGCTGCACCAGGGCATTGGCCCCAATACAGTCCTGAGCGTGGTAAATGTCGTAGCGCTCAGTTTCTTGCTGCAGCGCCGCCACAAATTCCTGAATCCGCTGCTGAATGAGCCCGTCAATGCCAGCTGGGGCGGGGTGCGCCGGAATTAAGCGAGTCGGACAGTCCAGTTGTCGATGCGGGGCGGGGGCGATCGCGGAGGACGTTGTCGGCTGAGGTGACTTCCCCGCCGCTTTATCCAGCGCGTACACGCAGACTGTGTGACCGATTCGGTGCAGGGCATTCGCCAATTCCCAGGTATGCACCACACTGCCCCGAGGCTTGGTGGAATAGGTTAGTAGGGCAATTTTCATGGGTTTGATTCATCAGTCCCGAGCGGGTCGGCGATCGCTTCATATCGTCACGCCAACAGCTGTGTCAATGGATGGCCTAAGTGCCATCTATCGATTAAAAGACCACTTACGTCTAAATTGAAGATTGAAAACCGATAGGATGTGTAGGCAATTACGCCCCGCGTGTTATCACCTTACCCATCGTAGACAGCATGAGCGAATACAGTATTTTTACCTCGGAATCGGTGTCGGCAGGCCACCCCGACAAAATGGCAGATCAGATTTCTGATGCCATTCTGGATGCCATTCTCAAAGATGATGCCCATGCCCGGGTCGCCGTTGAAACGCTGGTCAAAACGGGGATGGCGGTGATCGCGGGCGAAGTGCGCACGAGCACCTATGTCGATCTCGAAGATGTCGTTCGCAATGTCATCCTCGACATTGGCTACAACAGCTCTGATGTCGGGTTTGATGGGGCCTCTTGTGCCGTGCTGAATGCGATCGGTAAGCAGTCGACCGATATTGCCATGGGCGTGGATGAGGCCGCCGATAAGGATTTGGGGGCCGGTGACCAGGGCCTGATGTTTGGCTACGCCACCAACGAAACCGACGTGCTGATGCCCGCGCCGATTTATTACGCTCATCGTCTGGTCGAGCGTCAGGCTCATCTACGGGAAAAAGGGGTCTTGCCTTGGTTGCGCCCCGATGCCAAGAGCCAGGTGACCCTACGGTACGCAGCCGGGAAGCCCATTGCCGTGGATGCTGTAGTGCTTTCGACCCAACATGAGCCCGACATTGAGCTGAGCGACATTCGGGAAGCGGTGATGGAAGAAATCATCAAGCCGGTGCTACCGCAAGCCTGGTTCCACGTCGGAACGCAGTATCACATCAATCCCACCGGACAGTTCATCATCGGTGGTCCCGTGGGCGACTGTGGCTTGACAGGCCGGAAAATCATTGTGGATACCTACGGCGGCATGGCCCGTCACGGCGGCGGGGCTTTCTCGGGCAAAGACCCATCGAAGGTCGATCGCTCAGCGGCCTATGCGGGACGCTACGTCGCCAAAAATATTGTCGCGGCGGGCTTGGCCGATCGCTGCGAGATTCAAGTCTCTTATGCCATTGGCGTTTCCCAACCCACATCAATTTCGGTCAACACCTTTGGTACAGGTAAAATCGCTGATGAGCAGATCGTTAAACTAGTGCGTGAGCATTTTGATCTGCGCCCCCAGGGATTAATCGATATGCTGGATTTACGTCGTCCAATTTATCGTCAGACCGCCGCCTATGGCCACTTTGGTCGCGAACTGCCCGATATTACTTGGGAAAAGACGGACAAAGCGGAGTTGCTAAAAGGTGCCCTTTAAGCGCCGCCTCACTCACCAAATCACTTACATTCACTTAACTCAAAGGATTCAATGACAGCACAAGTTCTAAAGCAAGACTACAAAGTTGCCGATATTACCCTGGCTGATTGGGGTCGCAAAGAAATCGCGATCGCCGAGAGCGAAATGCCTGCCCTGATCAAAATTCGGGAAAAGTACCGGGCCAGCCAACCCCTCGCTGGGGCCAAAATCATTGGCTGTATCCACATGACCATCCAAACGGCGGTGTTGATTGAGACTCTGCAAACCTTGGGAGCTGAGGTGCGCTGGTCTTCCTGCAATATCTTTTCCACGCAGGATCACGCCGCCGCCGCGATCGCCGCTGCGGGTACTCCCGTCTTCGCCTGGAAAGGGGAAACTGAAGAAGAGTACATGTGGTGCATTGAGCAGACCTGCCGCACCCCTGAGGGCGACCTATGGGCGGCCAACATGATCTTGGATGACGGCGGCGACCTGACCGGGCACATCCACGAAAAGTATCCCCACATGCTGGACAGCATTCACGGCGTGACAGAAGAAACCACCACGGGCGTTCACCGCCTGTTGGAAATGCTGGAGCATGGCGAACTGAAAGTTCCCGCCATCAACGTTAACGACTCCATCACTAAGGCCAAAAACGACAACAAATACGGTTGCCGCCATAGCTTGAACGACGCGATCAAGCGCGCTACCGACCACCTGATGGCAGGCAAAAAAGCTCTGGTCATCGGCTACGGCGACGTGGGCAAAGGCTCCGCTGCTTCCCTGCGTCAAGAAGGCATGATCGTAAAGGTCGCTGAATGTGATCCCATCTGCGCCATGCAAGCTTGCATGGACGGCTATGAAGTCGTCTCGCCTTACATCGGCGGGCAAAATGACGGCACCGAAAGCTGCATTGACCGTTCCCTGTTAGGCAATACTGACCTGTTGGTCACCGCCACGGGCAACGTCAACGTTTGCGATGCGGCGATGCTGGCAGCACTAAAGCGCGGCGCGGTAGTATGCAACATCGGCCACTTTGACAACGAAATCGACACCGCTTACATGCGTCAAAACTGGCGCTGGTCAGAGGTGAAGCCCCAGGTGCATCAGGTCTACCGCAGTGACGATCAGAATGACTTTTTGCTGCTGCTGGCCGAAGGTCGCTTGGTGAACCTGGGTAACGCCACCGGGCACCCCTCCCGCATTATGGACGGTTCCTTTGCCAACCAAGTGTTAGCGCAGATGCACTTGTTTGAACGTCAGTTTGCCGACAAGCCGCCCGAGGAAAAAGCCGCGTTGATTACCGTCGAAGTGCTGCCGAAGCACTTGGATGAGGAAGTTGCTCGCTACATGGTGGAAGGCTTTGGCGGTGTCGTTACTCAGCTCACTGAAAAGCAGGCTAAGTACATCAACGTGCCTTTGCAGGGGCCGTTCAAGGCTGAAAGCTACAAATACTAGACCTTAGCAGGGGCGATCGCGGTTGTGCCGCGATCGCCCTTTCAACAACTGGTCTAGAAACCAACTCCGCACAGGGGCGGGTTTGGCCTTACACGATCTGGTTGTTCAATCAGCGTTCGGCCAAGCCCGCCCCTCGTTCATCCGGTTCAGGACTATGTCACATTAATAGCTCAGTTTCAGCGCACTCACGGGGACATCCTCCCATGACTGCACTTGGCGGATTTGGGCCACCCAACCTGCCGCTGTTTGTTCCTCACTCAGATTTGCCTTAAAAGAAGCGTGGCAAGCTTGAGCCTGCTGCTCGTCAATGCAGGCAATGCAAGAATAAACGATACCGCAGGGGTCAATCTGCTCGTTGACCCAGATGATTTGGTCTGCCATGGCAATTGATGTTGATTACTCTCACACAATCCTCTCACATCGCTCGTGAGGGTTAGGCATGACGACTGATACGGGACTGCCTGAGCACAGCCTAATGGGAATGACGCCACGGGCTCGCTGCGCGGGGCAGACCAGCCTAAGCCGATATGGCTTCAGAGGCATCATTGGCAGTCAAAGTTGACACCAGTTGCTTCACTTCCGCGATCGCCTGTAGCTGATAATCGCTGGCCTCTTGAAACTTGGACAGCGACTCTGACATTTCGTCTAACTTTTGTCGCATGCCGTCGTGCTTTTCTTGCAGCGGTGCCAACATCTCTGACAAGATCTGAATCCGACCCTCCATGGCACCCAGCTCACTATGCTTTTCTCGCAATTGCCGATCCTGGCCTTGCAAATCTTCACGCCCTGCCGCCAACTCAGCCGACTTTTCCTCAACTTCTTTTTTCATGGTGTCGAGGCGAGCCTGCATTTCTTTGATCTCAGCCTCACATTGCTGCAAGTCATCCGAAGTTTGCTGACGTTGGGTGTCAATTTGCTTCAAAATCGGCTCTAAATCCACCACATTGACCGGCGCTTCTTCAGCTGCTAGGCCCTGGCGGCGGCGCAATACGGCCTGGTGTTGACTGAGAACTTCTTCCCGCTCTAGCAAATTGCGTCGTTGCCCCACCAAGGTCTCATTGAGCATTTGATACCGATCTTGCTCTTCTGCCAGTTCAGTCTCTAGCTGCATGCGATCAAACTCGCTCGCTTGTTCGATCCGTTGCTTCAGCTCATCGATCTCATCTTGTTCCAGCTTCAGCTCTTCTTCCTGATCATTCACAAACCGAGAGACTTTGCCCAAGTCTTTTTCCAAATCGGTGACGACCTTTTGCAACTCGTCAAGCGGCAAAGCATCTAAAGCCGCAACGTCAACCTTATCGCTCAAACGCACTTTATCAGAGGTATTCAGCAGCTCGTAAATCTGCTGATACAAGTTGCTTTGCGACTGCAACTGCTGAGACAACGTTTGCACATAGGTTTGCTTACTAGCCAGCGTTTGCTGCTGCACTTTGACGTCGATTTTGCGGCTATTCAAAGCGGTTTCGGCCTCGTGCCAGCCTTGCCAATTTCCAGTCAAGGTTTCCACTTCTTGCTGGAGCTGACTGCGTCTTTCCTCAAGCTGCTGTTGCTGTGTTTCCAGCGACTGCTGGCGCTCCGTCAGGAAAGCTTGCTGCTGGTTGACGAGATCGTAAGCCAGGTTGAGCTGCTCACGGAGCCCCTCCGTGGGCGTAACCGCATTCGTGAGGCGTTCTAGGGCTTCGTGTAGTTGATGGCTTTGGGCTTCGTCTAAGCCCGCATTTTGCGACGCATCGTCTTGACGTTCTTCAAAGCGCCTGATCTCACCATTCAGATGATCCCAAGCTCCTTGCATTTCTTGGTGCTTGCGATCGAGTTCTTCTTTTAGCTGATCAAGCTCTTGCTGAGATGCTTGAATCTCCTGTCGTTGCGCTTCGAGCTTTTCTAAATCGGCTTCCGCTTCTTCGACCTGCTCCTGACGGGTTTCGAGTTCCAACTCGCGACGGTTTAATTCCTGACTTTGAAAGGTGAGCGACTGCTTCCACTGCTCAATTTCTTCTTCCTGAGATTTGGATTTCTTGCTTTGGTTGGAAAAGTTTTGCAAGATGCCCACCAACGGGCGACCAGCGTCATAGTGCCGAGTGATTTGGCGGTTGTTGCTCAGCTCCACCATGATTAAGGCTCCGGCGTTGTAGCTAGCGTCGTCGGGAGCCGCGATGGTTTCATCACCGGGTACGCCTGTCCAGGTATCCCCCCGCTGACAAGCCAGCAGCTTAAAGTCCGCCTTACCACTGCCGATAAATCCAGTCTTTCTTTGAACCTCAGCCAGATAAAGCACGCTAGTTTTCCTCTTCCCGTTTCGTAATCACTGGATGCTTACAACCTTAGAGATGTTTATCTCAGACAAACCGTTACCTGCACTACCGAAATACGACTCCCATAGCCAAGTGACGATTCCCGCAGCAGCCTACTCCTGCTTTTGACTCACGAAGGGGCGTAACCCTGTCAGCATCTGTCCTTAAACTAACTTATGTTGCCCAGGATGGGGCTAGCCTCTACCACATGAATTGAATTGACGATAATTGTATCTGTCAATGACTGATTCGACTCCACTGTCTGGTGATATCGACACTTGTCAGACCAAACCAGGGTTTGGCCCCAGCACTGCAGGCATCTGCTCAGCGATCGCTACTGCCTCTTTGGGCCGACCCTATCCACGATGCTGTGATCGTCGCATCGAGCAATTCAGAATTGCCCCTGTTGCAGACTAGGACTCTGACGAAAAGGGGATTTCCTCTGCATGGCCCCAAAAGGCTTCTAGGTCGTAATAGTCCCGTTCGTCAGGCATGAAAATATGCACAATGACTTCGCCATAGTCCTGCAAAATCCAACTACCATCTCCTTGACCTTCGGTACGCAGCGGTTGGCGCTCAAAATCGGCGGCGGCAGTGTCGTGAATGCTGCGGGCGATCGCTCTGACCTGAGTAGAAGAAAAACCGGTAACCACAACAAAGTAGTCAGCGAGAAACGACACCCCGTCGACCTTCAGAATCCGAATATCTGCCCCCTTACGTTCATCGGCTGCCGCTGCTAGGGCCAAGGCAAAATTGCGGGTCTCAACATCAATCACTGGGGTATCAGCGTCCGATGGGGTCGACGTTTGAAAGGGAGTGACAGTATTTTTGACATCTGACATGTGAAGGCGAGGATCCTCAATTCAACAGGATGATGGCCATCTTTGCGGCCGGAGTTCGGTGGAGACAGCCCGCTGACTTATGCCGCTACTGACTGGTTTGCTTGACGGCAAATCGTCAACAGCCTGTTATGGGTCAGGATAGTGCGTGGGTGAACCGGACGCCTATGATTCAACAAATGTTGTAAGGAAAAAACACAGGTTGCATAAGTAGCTCTCCATAAATCACCATAGCTTAGCTGGCGAAGATGGTGTAGCTGAGGGGTGTCGCCCCGACCAGGCTCCAGCGCATCCGCCAAATACACAACCGCACCGATCGCGTCCATATCAGGACTGCCCAGGGTATGGGCCGCGATCTCCCGCAACACCGTTTCATCGGTAATGCCAAACCGTTCACGAGCCACCACTGCTCCGACGGGCGCATGGAGCAAGTGGGGCGCTTGTTGCTCGGCGGGGTCAAGTTCCCATCCTTCGGCGGCGGCGACGGCTAATAATTTGTCAGGGGCAAAGCACTTGGCTAAATCGTGCATGAGCGCGGCCTGCTGGGCCTGCACTACCGATAGCTGATGGGCCTGGGCCAGAGCGATCGCCATTTGCTCCACCCGCAGAATGTGCTGTAGCCGCACCTCTGGAACCGCCGTCTGCAACCAAGACAACACCTCTTGGCGAAGAGCGGATGACATGAAACCAGCTTCCCTCATCGTGAAAATCCCCCCGAGTCCCTAAACGTCATCAATCAGCACATGGCTATGGTCACAATTTTACAAGCGACGCCAATTTACACGCGTCGCCAACCGACCAAGGCCCAAAATTCAATTACGAAAGACTGGGGCTACCCCACCGCTGTCACCTCTACGCTGGCAAGGCTGACAAGGTTCACCGGATCGACAAATCCTGGAGGGCCTTTACAGCCAGCCACCCTGCCCCGCCTTTACGAAAAAGCTGTCTGACCGAAAGGCAATGCCGATCAGGCTCGCTATCCAACCAAACGGTTCAAAGCCTTGACGCAAATCCCCCTGCGATGAGAGAGCGGTCAACAAAGTGAATGGGTAATTTGAAATCCGAGCTCTGAGCATCGAGGCGTGCGATCGCGGCTTCAATCCGCCTCCAAATCTCATCGCGCCGCCAGAAAATACCGATTTTATGTAAAAAAAATTCACTTCCCCGAATTTATGTATGGAGTTGAGAATTGCTCGCTAACATGTGGGTCAAAACTGCGTGAGTCATTGCTGACGTGTCAGGGCAATGACCCCCATAGTCGCTCAGCTTAACCGAGGGAATCTTTATGAATTCATTTACCCCTGGCATTATCATTGCGCTCCTAATCGTCTTGCTCGTGGGCATTCTAATCGGCTATTCCCTCGTGCAAAAGCGATTTCGCCAGCAGGCCGAAACCCTTAAAGTGAGTCAGCGGCGACTAACCGAAATTGAGCAGTCCCATGAATTACGGTTGCGAGAAGCCACTGACCAGCTACGCCACGATTATGAAACTCAACTTGCCAGCACTATCGAGCATTACCAAGATCAGCTGTCGCAAAAAACTGTTGAAATGGAGCAGACTTACGAAACTCGCTTTCGAGTCATGCAGCAAGGCCGCGCCGCCGCCACACAGCCCATGGCCAGCAACCATCGTGGGGTCGCAGTGATGCCCACGTCCGGCGAAGCCGGCGAGACCGCCAATGTCGAAAGCTCGGCCAAAGCCTCTCAGCGTGAGTTGATGCATCTTAAGCGGCAGTATGAAATCCGCCTGAATGAAGCAGCCCAAAAGTTGCAAAAGTCCTACGAAAAGCAGCTGGCCGAGCACGTCAACAGTGCCAAAGCCGAGATGCAAGCTGAGTTTGATCAACAATTGACGACGAAGTATCAAGAGTTTGAACAAGAGTTTGCAGGGCGCGAGGCCGAACTACAAGATCAACTAGCCGCGCTGCGAGTCGAGGCTGAGGCTGCCACCTCAACTCTGGCCAGTGAAGTTGTTCCCCCAACCCCGAGTGAAATTATGGGCACTGGCGACGAAACGACCGTGGCATTAGCGTCCCCGGGGGCAGCGGCGGCAGAAATGTCCGACTTTGCAACCATGCGATACACCCAACGGGAAGTCGACCAACAGGTCGCGGTGGCAACTCAACAAGCCCAAGCCGATTTTGACCAACGCCTTGCCGAACAGTTGGCGGCCCAGCAAGTGCAGTTAGATCGTCGATTAGAAGAATTGGAAGCCGAATATGCTCAAAGGCTATCAGCCCTAGAACAAACCGCCCAATCAGAGACAGCGGATCCAATGGATGCGTTTCTGAGTGATGATGGGTACGAAGATTTAGTTTCCGACTTAGGCCCTGATACCCCCGCCCCCGCCCCTGTACCTGGGGCAACGGAGACAGTTGCGGATCTCTCATCAGGGAGTACCTCAACCGAAGAGTTAGAGATGGATGAGACGTTAGCCGCAGACGAAGTTGACGAATCACTCGCAAATGCGGCACCGGCTCCAGCGACTATCACTGATGAAGTTGCCGTCACTGATGCTGCCACCGAACTCCTTGAAGATGATGATTTAGCGGCAACCGTGGACATCGCAAATGAGATCGATGCCCCTTTCGCGGACGCGACGCCGGCTGACGATAATTTATTTGCTGATGATGACTTGCCAGTCGATGGTGATGCAGAAACATTCGAGGAACCTCCTGAATCATCTTTAACTGAAGAAACGGCTCAAGCGATGCCGTCAGAATCAGCGGCTGACCTGTTTAACGAATCAGACGATTTGACTGATGATTTAGAAACCCCAGCGGCGGAAAATACCGACACTGACGCGGCATCTTTAGACTTTGAGGATGACCTGTTCGGTGAGACGAACGAGTTGGCCGCTGACCTGGAAGCTACCGCAAATTCAGACATTACCGATGATTTGCTGGATGAAGCAGATGATTTGACTGCTGACTTAGCAACCACCATCGATGGAGAATCGGAAACATCTCCTGAGTTAGAAGACGATCTATTCGGCGAAACGGATGATTTGACCGCTGACCTGGAAACCCCAGCGGCGGAAAATACCGACACTGACGCGGCATCTTTGGACTTTGAGGATGACCTGTTTGGTGAGGCGAACGATTTGACCGCTGACTTGGAAGCCGCTGCCGATGGAGAATCGGAGCCTGCTTCAGAGTTAGAAGATGACCTATTCGGCGAAGCGGATGATTTGACCGCTGACTTGGAAAGCACAGCGGATGATAGCAATCGCAATGAGGTCGCTTCCCTAGAATTAGATGAAGCTCTGTTCGGTGAAACCCCTGGTTTGACTGCTGACTTAGAGACCTCTGGCGATGAGGGCGGCAGTGCAGACGCAGCATCTTCGGGGCTGGTGGACGATCTGTTTGGAGAGGACGATTTATTTGGTGACGCCTCGCCAAATCAGGATGATTCATCAATAGAGGATGTCAATGCGCTCTTTGGCGATGATGACTTTTTGGGCGAGTCTACTGAAGGGGACTCTGAAAATTCAGAGGATGATGATGACGATGATGATTTTGGGCCACTGGACCTGAGTGATATCAGTCAGTTAACTTAAATCATCCTTCTTGACGATCGCGACAGCGTGATGGACGACATGGCTATCCCCAATGCAGCCCATGATAAAAGCGATCGCCAAAACGATAGAGTGAAAAACAGACCTTTTCAGTTAGCAGGGCGATCGCCGATTAACGCAAATGCCTGCCTAGCTTATTGACTCGCAATACTCACCTCATTAGGAGACTGTATGACTCGCGCAATTATGGAAACCGACAAAGGCACGATTACGCTGGAGATGTTTGATGCTGACGCTCCTGGCACCGTGCAGAACTTTGTTGACCTAGCGAATAATGGCTTCTACGACGGCCTCAAATTCCACCGGGTAATTCCTAACTTCATGGTTCAAGGCGGTTGCCCCAAGGGCAATGGTACTGGCGGCCCTGGCTACACCATTAAGTGTGAAATCAACTCCAACAAGCATGAGGCGGGGAGCCTGGCGATGGCGCACCGTGGCCCCGATACGGGGGGCAGTCAGTTCTTTATCTGCCATAGTCCGCAGCCACATCTGGACGGGGTACATACGGTATTTGGCAAAACCGAGGATATGAACGTGGTGAATGCGATTCGCCAGGGCGATAAGATCCTCTCTATCAAAATTGAAGCCTGAACGGTCTCGATAGTGTCCGCCATCTGACACCGTGATTTGAGTAAAAGTGAGCAGCGGTTATTTAATCTGGAGACAGAATTGATTCCCCGTCGCTGCTTCGCCAAAGGGGCCAGCAAAATTCTGCATGGATACGAAGCGACTGAATCAGCAGCCTCTCGACTCTCCAATTCATTGCAAATCAATTGCATATGCAATGTCGCGAGAATAATCACTAGCATCTTGAGGCTAGTATCCCAAGCCTGGCGATATCACCAACTCATATGTGATGCATGACCCCTTGCTGATGTCGATCAGCAAGGGGTTTGATTGAACTAGGCGATCGCTCAGTTCAACGACCGGAGTAAGCCGGCTCTGGCACAGTTTTGGTCTGGGAAGCGCGATCGCGCATATAGTTAACCCACAAATCCGCTAGTTCTTCGGCTTGCATGCGCCAGTCCGGATTCAGCCGATACATCCGCCGGGGACGACCGCGTCCTTCGACTTTCTTCCAGTAACCGTCAATGGCGGACTGATCTTCTAAGAACTTCAGGGCGCTGTAGAGCACCGTGTCCGATAGTCGATAGTCAGAATAATCCTTTGCAAGTTTCTGAATCAGCTCTGTGCCGTAGGAGTCTTGCTGCAACAGCACTGCCAAGACATAGCAAACAGCCAGTTCCTTGTTAAGGTATATCGGTGGTGGATCCTCAAAAAACTGATAAATATCTTCAAATTTCATCGGATTTCTCCTTAAGCTTGTTGACTGGCCTTATTAGTTAATCGATTTCAATTAGGGTTTGCAGTAACCTCATCAGCGAAAATCATGGCTGCTTTACCGAGAATGAGATGATGCAGCATTCTCGACCATCATCAAACTGCTCATGGCGATCAAGCTGGATGGCAGGCTACACGACAGGTCATGCCAATGACGGCTGT
The DNA here is from genome assembly GCF_016888165.1 of Halomicronema sp. CCY15110. Lineage (GTDB taxonomy): Bacteria > Cyanobacteriota > Cyanobacteriia > Phormidesmidales > Phormidesmidaceae > Halomicronema. Next base: position 17,347 of record NZ_JACSWC010000418.1, read on the forward strand.
TGTGAATCCCCCTGGCGCTGGTATAGCGATCCCAAACTTGGTCTTAAGACGCTTTTGATGTCGTAGCCCAATTTTAAGCACTGAATAATATAGAAAGCTAAATCAGGGCTCAGATAGTTACTATCCGCAAATCTTGTAGACATTCTTAAATTTACTTGGCAGAAAAATAATCGTCTAAGTTTGCTTAGAGGGCCTAATTGGGGCGCTGATCACGACGCGGGGGATCGCTGGAACTTGGCTCTGGAAAGGCTTCACGGGGTAAAGCATCCGTGCGCAGCAGGACCTCACCATCGCGGACGGCAAATAATTCGACTTGTAACGGACCCACAGTAGGAATTGGCGCTGAAGTGATCGCCTGAATGTCGATCGGCGTGTCCAGACTCCGCATTTCTTGTAAAAAGGCAATCAGGGCTTCTGTCCGTCCCTCGGCGACCTGTAGGGTATCGCCAACAAGACCATCTTGACGGGCGCGAAACTGGAGCGATGCAATCAGTAGGTTCAGCTTTTCGACTAACTCTTGATTGGTCAAATTGCGGGGATCAACGCTCACCATGGCCAGCCGCTGACCGGGTTCGTAGATTAGTTCATTCACCGCCGCATCGATAAAAACCTGGACACAAGGGTCGCCATCGGCCACGACACAGGGCTCACCGATAATGTAGTTGGCCGACGAGAGCACTCGGACAACATAGGATTGCCCATCGCTAATGCGCTGCACTAGGCGATCAACGTCTTGGGATGGGATTGACAGGACCGGATCGTCACGATCAATGCCGGGAGCAATTTCTTCAATGGCAGAGCGATTTGCCTGCCGCAGCAGTTGATCAACGGCGCGGCGGGCTTCCACGGGGTCATTGACCCGCAACAGCACCGAGACCAGAGGCTCGTTGCGATCAACTGCCACGCTGCCGCGAAAGAGACCCTGATATTGTCGCTCCAACAGCGCGACATTCTCTTGCAGTTCGGTCTGCTGGCGTTGCAGTTCACGGAGCCGGGATTCGCGCTGGGCTATTGCGCGATCGCGCTCGGCAATGAGGCGATCGCGCTCAGCAATGCGTTCTTGCACCGTGGCCTGCTGCTGCAATAAGTCGGCCCGCTCCGTCTGTAACCGCTGAATTTCATCTTGGAGCTGGGCCGATTGTTGAGAAACCTGCCCCAACTCAGACTGGAGGGATGATAACCGCGATCGCGACTGCTGTAACTCGCTTTGGGTCGTGCGCTGCTGTTCTACCGCCTGCTGCAAAGACTGGTTAATGTCGGCGAGTTCCTGCTGGGCCGCCGTTTGTTCTTCGCGAGCATCGGTCAGGGCTGATTCAATATCAGTCTTGGCAATTTGTGCTTCATCCAGCTCGGCCTCAGCCTGCAAGAGGTCATCTTGAATGCGCTCTAGCTCAAACACCCCTGTGCGCAGCTGCTGACTGATGCCAAAGAGCAACGCCAGAGTAGACGCAGAAATCACACCGCCCGTCAAAATGCTGACCACAGTAGCCGTCTGACGGGGGCGGAGGTTAAACAGGCTCAGCCGCGCCTTACCGACTCGCATGCCAATGCGATCGCCGAGTGTGGCAATTACACCGCCGAGAATTAAGACTGCCAATACTAGAACGTAACCTGTGGCCATGCGCCCGTTACCTGCGATTCATGACCACTCTACTGCACAGCTTTCCGATTACGTGAACTGCTGACTGAGATTCACCGGGTCGTGCACGGTAATCTTCTTTTTGTGGATAGCAATCATGCCTTCTTGGCGAAGATCGCCCAGTAGGCGAGTCACTGTGACCCGGGTGGAGCCGATCGCTTCAGCGATCGCCTGGTGTGACAATTTCAGATCAATCGTGATGCCATCGGAGCTAGGCATCCCAAAGTCCCGACACAAAATCAGCAAAAAGCTAACGAGCCGAGAGCCCATATCGCGATGGGCCAGAGTTTCGATCATCATCTCGGTTTGCAAAATCCGCGATGACAATCCTTTCAGCATCACCATCGCCAGCTCTGGATTTTCGGTCAGCGCTGGCTGCACCTGATCAATCGGCAAAGACAGCAACTCTACCGGCGTAAAGGCCACCGCGTGGTAAAAGCGATCAGAGCGCTCACCTGTGATCAGTGACAGAACCCCAAAGACGCTGTTTTCTCGCAGCAGCGCCACGGTAATTTCTTCGCCAATTTCATAGACTCGCGAAAGCTTGACCGCCCCTTTCATCAAAAAATAGACGCGCTCGGCGGGGTCGCCGGGAAAAAAGATTGTCTTGCCGCGCTCATAGGTTTCAATGACCGGGGGAAAAGCTCCACCCGCCAGTTGGCGAAACGCATTGGCTAAGGGCTTGTCCTGCGCTGCTATCATCTTGAGTCCACTTTTGTCTGCTGGAACCAAACATTACGATAGCCACATCTTACTGAAACTCACGGAAACGCCCACCGATGGAGGCACGTTTTGTGGTTATTGGGCCTTTAAGAAATGCAAACCGTAATGCATTAACCGACTATTAATGCGACTTATGAGAAGACGTTTTGTATCCAACGATACTCGGGACGAACAAAGCCGGAGAAAATCTGAGGGAATCTGCCTGTAGGGCGCGATCGCGGCTCTGAATTCCTCCATTTTTCGTAACAAAGATATCAATTTCCTCTCGAAGGGTGATCGATCCAAGACGGCGATCGCCCCCCGACTCAATGCCCACAAGCACTACCAGCAGACGGATTGAGCATCCGCAATTAATCCCGACAAAAATAGTCGGGTATATTTGACCCGTGTTTTTTGACCGTGATACTATTCGCGAAGTTCAGTTAAAACAGCTCTGTTGTTGCTACTGCACTAATGTCCATCCCGCGAGAGAGCACAGAAAACTATGACCCAGGCCATTGAGCAGCCCAAAACCCTATCAACCGCCGCTTCCTTGGGCCCGACTTTTTCGGCGTTGCGCTGCCGTGAATGTGGCGAAACCTATGACCTTGGCGCGAAGCACGTTTGCGAAGATGTTTGCTTTGGCCCCTTAGAAGTGGTGTACGACTACGACCTGATCCGTCAGCGGGTGAGTCGTGCCAGCATTGAAGCGGGGCCAAAGTCGATTTGGCGCTACAAAGAGTTTTTGCCTGTGGCCTCGGATAATCCCATTGATGTCGGGACCGGCATGACCCCTCTACTCAAGGCGGATCGCCTCGCTCGACGCTTGGGGCTGAAGTCTCTCTACATCAAAAACGATGCGGTCAATATGCCCACCTTAAGTTTTAAGGACCGTGTCGTGTCGATCGCTCTTAGTCGCGCTCGCGAACTCGGCTTCACCACCGTTTCTTGTGCCAGCACGGGTAATCTGGCGAACTCCACCGCCGCGATCGCGGCTCATGCCGGACTCGACTGTTGCGTCTTCATCCCGTCTGATTTGGAAGCGGGCAAAGTACTGGGCACGCTGATTTACAATCCCACCGTGATGGCGGTGAAGGGCAACTACGACCAGGTCAACCGCCTATGCTCTGAAGTGGCGAATACTCAGGGTTGGGGCTTCGTGAACATTAACCTCCGCCCCTACTACTCCGAAGGTTCCAAAACCCTGGGCTATGAGGTAGCTGAGCAACTGGGTTGGCAACTGCCCGACCACATTGTCGCCCCGTTGGCCTCGGGCTCTCTGTTCACCAAGATCTACAAGGGCTTCCAAGAGTTCGTGAAGACGGGCTTGGTGGAGGCCAAGGATGTCCGCTTTAGCGGTGCCCAGGCCGAAGGCTGCTCCCCGATTTCCCAAGCTTTTAAAGAGGGGCGAGATTTCGTCACTCCCGTGAAGCCCAACACGATTGCCAAGTCCATCGCGATTGGTAATCCCGCTGATGGTATCTACGCCCTCGACATTGCCCGCAAGACCAACGGCAATATTGAAGATGTGACCGATGCCGAAATCATTGATGGCATCAAGCTCTTGGCGGAAACCGAAGGCATCTTTACCGAGACGGCTGGCGGTACTACGATCGCCGTGCTTCAGAAATTGGTCGAAGCCGGGAAAATCAACCCCGACGAAACGACGGTGGCCTATATCACTGGTAATGGCTTGAAGACTCAGGAAGCCGTGCAGGGATACATTGGTGAGCCGTTGACCATCGAGCCGAAGCTCGAAAGTTTTGAGCGGGCCTTAGAGCGGGCTCGCACCCTGGAGCGTTTGGACTGGCAACAAACCTCCGTTTAACAGCGTTTTCTTTGAGTTTTCTGGAAGCTTTTCCGTGAAAACTCACTCTCGCGTAGTCGCAGCCTGCCTTTGTTGACACAAACAAGGGTAGGCTGTTTTATCGGACGACTTTTAGGTGAGCGATCGCCTAACCCTACAATTTTTGACCTTTTGATTTTTGACTAGCTATGGCCATCAAAGTTCTGATTCCCACTCCCCTGCAAAAATTCACCAATAACGAAGCGACGGTCGAGTGCGACGCCGCCAACATTGGTGGTTTGATGGATACCCTGGATTCCCACTTTCCCGGTATCAAAGCTCGCCTCTGCGACGACCAAGGTGAACTGCGCCGCTTTGTGAATTTCTACGTCAACAGCGAAGACATCCGCTTTTTAGATGGCAAAGACACCGCCCTGAGCGACGGCGATGAAGTCAGCATTGTGCCTGCTGTTGCGGGAGGCTAGGCGATCGCTGCCTTATCTAAGAGCAATTGCTACGGTTTGTCTGCGATCGCGATCGCTCCCCAGACCCGAGATTCATAATGGAGGTGTAGAGATGTCAGCCTGAGTCTCTGCACCTTTTTGCGTTGTGGCGGCCATACCTTAGCTATGGCGCATCCCTGTCAGGAGGAACTTCATCATGACGGCAACCCATCGCATCATCGGCATTGTCGGCAGCTATCGCAAAGACGGCACCATCGATACCGCCGTGACCGCAGTTTTGGCGGCGGCGCAAGCCGCTGGCGCAGAGACCCACAAGATTTATTTGCAAGATCAGCACATCGAATTTTGCACCAACTGCCGTGCCTGTTTACAGCAGCCGGGACCACAGCGAGGCAAGTGTGTGTTGCATGACGACATGGCGGCCATTTTGGATCAACTGGATGCCGCCGATGGGTTGGTGTTGGGGGCTCCGGTCAACTTTGGCAATGTAAATGCGCTCACCCAGCGCTTTGTGGAACGCTGCGTCTGCTATGGCTACTGGCCTTGGGGACAAAAAGCACCGTCGGCACGTCAGTCCCAGATGACGAAACGGGCGGTGCTGGTGTCTTCGAGTGCTGCCCCCGGATTTTTGGCCCGCTGGCTCACCAGCGTGACCAAGACGCTGCAGCAACTGGCGACGCTACTCGGGGCGAAACCCATTGGCACACTGTGGATTGGCATGATCGATCCCCAAGCTGCGCAGTTGTCGCCGCGCGTGCAACGGCGAGCCCAAAAACTGGGCCAGCGCCTCGCCACGACATAACCTTAGGAATCATGGTGAACATGGCGGGCGATCGCTCAACTCGCGGACCAAAAATCAGTGATGTCGTATCCCAGTTCGTGGATGAGCTCTCGCAGCAGCGGCATACTCAAGCCCAGGACGTTGGTGTGGCAACCGTCAATCTTTTCAATAAAGCAACTCCCTTTGCCATCGATGGCAAAGGCTCCGGCACAGCCTAGCGGTTCCCCCGTCGCCACATAATCGGCAATTTGGCGATCGCTCACGTTGGCAAAGTAGACCTGGGTGACACGACAGCGTACCAGTGATTTTTGCTGCACGGTATCGATCAGGGCATGGCCCGTGTACAGGTCCCCCATACTGCCGCGCATGGCATGCAGGCGCGCGATCGCATCCGCCGGACTGTCCGGTTTGCCATAAATTTGGCCGTTAAACACCAGCACCGAATCACACCCCAACACCAAGGCCCGCTTAAACTGCGACGCGACTAGCTGCGCTTTGCTCTGGGCCAGCGTGTTCACCAACCGCGCTGGCTCCGTAATTTGCACTTGATCTTCATCAAAGTTGCTGGGGCAGGTGTAGACCGAGATGCCAGCAGTAGTCAGCAACTTGCGGCGCGCCGATGACGCGGATGCCAGTACAAACTGCAAGTCTTCCATAAATGAATCTGCCGTATAAGTAGGTAGGCACAACTATTTCGCAGACAGGTTTCGACTCCGCTCAACCCTCAATTTCTTTCCTAGCAAGCAATATTGCTCATTGAGGAGAGTCGAAATCAGCCGCCAGGTTACCGTTTAATGGGACCCAGTTACCTAGAAGGTCAGAACCGCTGTCAACTAATCTACCGAGAATGAGGCAACGGACTGCTTCATCAAGTCTGCCATCTTTTCCCAACGGCTTTCAATGGTCGAGGCGTTGTAGGTAAAGAGCTTGCCCCGCCGCACCACCACACTGGCCAAGTTATGGCGAATACCGGAGGGGAGATCGGCGATGTATTCGAGAATGTAGTAAGGCTCACCGTCGCGATCGATCTCGATCGCATTCGCCAGTTCCACTTCCCGGTCTTCACCGGCCATGGCGTTCAGACTTTTGGAAAGCTTGTAGCCAACTTCCGTCGGGGTGCCCAAATCTTTGAGAGTTTGGCCTTCGGGCACGTCACTGATCACCACGCTGATATTTTCGGTTTCATTCACAATGTCGTGAAACACCACATCGGCGTTACCCGAAACTTTGACCTCAGTCCAGCCAGCGGGATAGAGGAACCGATAACCGTCGTAGGTATCGGTATAGGACTGCAAGCCCGCGCCCGCGCTGACACAGCCCTGTAGGACTAGGGCCGTCACTACTAGAAGTAACGCTGTGAGTCGTTTCAGCATAAGTCTTTCTCAATACGTGCGATCGCCAAACCCTATCTTCTCATTTCATGGAAGGAATATTGAAGTAAAACTCGAATTACTGGGGAACGAACAATGGACAATTGGCGGCTCAATCGGTGACTGAACTCAGTAGTTTAGCGGGAGGTGATGAAGCTATTTGATGAACCAGATTAGGCCGTGGGCGATGGGGCCGCAGCCGGTTTCGTAAAGAACAGCAAGTGCTGCTGTGGCAGCGATTCCTCCGTCTTCAACCATTCGAAACCCACGGTGGCTAACTCGCGTTTCACTTGCGCCTCGCTCATCTTGTGCAGGCGCTTAATCATGACCAACGGATTTTCGGCCCGATATTCTGCCAGCACGACTTGCCCGCCGGGTCGCAGCGCTATCCACAGGTGCTCCAGCATTTCACGGGGATACTCAAATTCATGATAAGCATCGACCATCAGCGCTAGGTCAATGCTCTCCGGGGGCAACTGTGGGTCGGCAGTGGTGCCCAGCACGGGCTTGACGACGGTGAGGGTCTCTTCCGTAATGCGCTGATTGAGCAAATCAATCATCTCGGGCTGCACATCGACCGCCAAGACTTTACCGCTCGGAACGGCTTGGGCCAGCCGTTGGGCCATGTAGCCACTGCCAGCGCCAATATCCGCCACGATCGCATCCAGGTCGAGGTCTAATAAATCCACCACCCGTTGAGGATGTTCTTGCAGTTCACGACTAGGCCGCTCTAGCCAATAGGCTCCTTCATAACCCATCACCTGGGCAATTTCTCGCCCCATGTAGACTTTCCCGATGCCGTCTTGGCTAGGTTGTTTGTATCGATAAGCCGTACTGCTATCGATGAATTGATTGGCCTGACAGGCCCACAGGGTCAGACAGCAACAGCACAGCACCACCCAGCGGAAACTCATTTGCAAGCGGCAGTTCATGACAATGTTCTGGGGCTGAGGATGACTCTTTCAGCTTAGTGGTTAACTTGGCAGAAAGCAGCAGGCAGCAGCGATGTCAGGAACCACATTTGAGCGTCGCATAATATCGGGGCAAACACAGCGGCGGACTCGCAAAGCATCTAGGTGGGAGCTGGCTGGGTCATGGCGTCGGGGGCGCGATCGCTCTCGCCGCCGACGAATTCGTAAATGTTGAGCGCTTGGGTTTTGCCCCGGGGGGTGACCAAATCTAACCAGCGAAATTGAAAGTCATGATCGGCAGGCAACTGCTGAATGACTGTCTCGCTGGCGATCGCGGCGCATTGATAGGTTTTAGTGAGATGTTCGAGGCGTGAGGCTGTATTCACGACATCGCCCACCACCGTCGTATCCATCCGTTGATTTGCGCCGACGGTGCCGATGAGGCCCTGGCCCGAGTGCAGCCCAATGCCAATCCGAATCGGCTCAGGCAAACTAAATTTATGGCGATCGCCATTGAACTGTTCCAGAGCCTGGCAGATTTGCGCCGTCGCCCGAACGGCGTCCAGGGCATGATGCTGATCGCGATCGAACACCGCCATCACCGCATCCCCGAGATATTTATCGACAAAACCTTGATGCTTCATTACCGCCTGGTTAATGCTCTCAAAAAAGACATTTAGCCAGGCAAAGGTGGCTCGGGCGGTCTGGGTTTCGGCGATCGCCGTAAACTCGCGAATGTCACAAAACAAGATGGTCATGTCGGACTCAATGGCATTCCCCACTTGCAGCGACTCCAGCCCGCGCGGCGCGACCCGCGTGAGAAACTGCCGGGGCACAAAGGAGTAGAACTTTTCCGCCAACGCTTCGCTGATTTTCCAGGCCGCCGTCATTTGCCGCTGGTGCTGCACTTGGATCTGCGCCATTTTTTCCGTCTGGGCCGACAACTGCGTCTGATAGGCCTCATCTCGCAACTGCTTGAGCCGCAACGTACGGCTGATTTTTTTGAGCACCAAATCGAGCTCAATGGGCTTCGTCAAATAATCATCGCCCATGACGTCAATGCTTTTGAGGTAAGCATCGTCATCACTGAGCGCGGTGAGAAAAATGATCGGCAGAGTGGCGGTGTGAGGATTTTGGCGAATTTGCTCACACACCTCAAACCCATCCATCTCGGGCATCATGATGTCGAGTAGCACTAGGTGCGGCGGCGCGGCCGCGATCGCCGCTAGCGCCGCCGCCCCCGAAGTGGCCTCTTGCACCTGGTAGCCTTCCGCCTCTAAAACTTCGGCCATGAGATATAAATTTTGCGGATCGTCATCCACCAACAAAATCGAAGCAGACGATGTCACGGTCATGGGAACACATGGTCAAAGGGTTGTCGGTCGGGTAGATACAGCCCTAGGTTGCCCAGCCTGTCATTAAAGACACTGGCGTCATGGGCCTCAGCCCTCATCAGGCGCTGGCCGTTGCTTGAGTCAACTGTCGCGTCTTTTGCATCAGCAAGTCGAAGTCGATGGGCTTAGTAATGTAATCGTCGGCCCCGGCGGCCAGGCAGCGATCGCGATCGCCCGGCATCGCCATCGCCGTCACCGCCATAATGGGCACTCCCTGCCACAGCGGATGCTGCCGCAGTGCCTGGATCAGCGTTAATCCGTCCACCCCAGGGAGTTGTACATCCATCAGAATGAGGCCGGGCAAAGACTTGCCGGTCACCAGTTCCGAAGTCATGGTCGCCATCATGGCGTGACCATCGCTCACCAAATCAACCGTAAAGCCCTCCATTTCTAACACTTCAGTAATCAGGGCTTGGTTGTAGGGTTGGTCTTCGACCACCAACACTGACTGCCCGTTAAACGCTTTACCGTCGGACGTTTTGTCTGACGAAGCCGGCTGATCGACGGTGGGCTCAGCGGCGGCAGGGGCAACGTCGCGCATTTCATGCAAGGGCAACCAAATACAAAAAGTGCTGCCAACTTCAGTATCGGTCTTGAGTGAAACAGTGCCGCCGTGCATCTCGGCCAAGCGCTTGGTTAAAGCCAAGCCCAGACCCGTCCCTTCGTGACGTCGCGTGAGTGACGAATCAATTTGCTGAAACGGACGAAACAGCAGGGCCCGCTTTTCTGGGGAAATGCCAATACCCGTATCTTCCACCGCAATGCAGAGATAGGGGGTACTGACATTAACCGTGCTGTCATCGGGGCGAAAGTCCTCTAGTAATTGGCTGCCATAGGCGAGCACGACAGACAAACGTACTTTGCCTTGTTCCGGCGTGAACTTGATGGCGTTGGACAACAAGTTGATGATGATCTGCCGCACCCGTCGCGCATCCAGATTGACCCGATCAATGCGGTAGTCCAATTCCAGTGACAGTAGGAGGCGCTTGCGATCGGCGCGCGGCTGCACCATGCTCAAGCACTCGCGACAGAGATTCTGCACCGAGACGTTTTCCAGGTCGAGCTCAAACTTGCCCGATTCAATCTTGGACAAATCCAGAATGTCATTGATCAGATTCAGCAAATGTTGGCCGCTCCGGCGAATGGCTTTCGTGTGACCAGCTCTGCGGGTGTCGTCCGCCGGCAACTGTTTGAGCATCAGTTCCGAAAAGCCGAGAATACTGTTGAGAGGCGTCCGCAACTCGTGGGACATCGACGCTAAAAACTCGGATTTCAGCCGTGAGGCCTGCTCTAAATCGCGGTTGATGCGTTGCAGGCGCTCCTGGGACTGGGCACGTTCGATCGCCGCTCCTAAAGTGCGACAGGCCGCCAATAGCATGTCTTGCTGGGGGGCTTCTTGCAGCTTTTGCAGGGTGCGCGACTCTAGCGTCACGACGCCGATAATACTGCCATCCGCCGATGGAATGGGAAAGATCCCCAATTGGCCAATGCCGGGATGCCGGAAGCCTGGGACTGATTTGGGATGTGCCGCATAATTGCCGACAAACATGGGTTTGCCCGTGTCCACAACGTCCCACAAGAGTCCTTCACCATGTTTCACTCCTTGTTGCAGCACAGCCTCCATTTCGGCGATCGCCGGCTTGCCGTAGGTCGCGATAAACTGCCCCGAAACTTGATTGATCAACGCCCCCGCAACGCGATCTTTACCCTGACCACTCACCACTTTGACATCGCCAAAAGCAGCCCCCATGGCTTCCACTAAATAGTTCAGGGCAAACTTGCCAATTTCTTCAAGATTGTCGGAGGTTTGCAACTTTTCCGTCAGACCCAGCAAAAACCGCAGTCGATGCACCTCCCCCGCTAACTGGAGTTGAGACTGCCGTTCGCTCGTCAAATCGCGCAGGATAAATAGCTGCCCCTGATTTGAGGTGTTAGTGACTAGCAGTTCCAAGTACGTTTGATTGGCCTGCTGTAGTGGTAGCGCTTGGTTTTGCAGGGTGGGATCTTCGCAGTGGGCCATCACCTGATCGCGCTGCTCGGCTGACCAAAATGACTTCGCGACCAACCGCTCTAAAATTTCTGCCAGCCGGGGGCGCTGACCGAGCCAATCCGCCGACAGGCCACACATTTCCTGAAACTTGTCGTTAAACAGGGTTAACTGTCGCTCGGCATTAAATAGGGCGATCGCATCGCCCACCCGATTTAGAATCAGCGCCTGCTCATCGTCTTCAATTTCCCAAGTAGAACTATTAAATGTACGCATTTTTATGATTTGTATGACGCAAGCTGGCGATGTTAAAAAGGTGACCTGTGTGAGCGCACTGATGTTAAAAGCGGCGATCTGATAATCATTACTAGATGATGCTAGACCGCTTCTCTGCTGAATGCGGTGCAAGTGTGAGCGCTAATACGCGATTCCCTATTATTCTTGCGATCGCAGTACCGATCAGGAATAATGTGCCGCTGGCAATTCCAGCGATCAGGATTCCATTTTTAATATGACTGACCCGGTCAGCAGCAGCATCCGTCAAGAGATACACGCTGACCTCGTCACGATCCGCTGCCAGTCGGAAAGATGACTGATGTGGATTAGCTAGTTTCTGACCAGAGAAAATCCAGTCGCTCGTGTGCCCTGGCGAACGGCGGCTAAGTTATCATAATCACTTACGTAAAGGCGATCGCCCCCAATTCACCTGAGGCGATTTCCCCGCTTGACGTTGAGGCATGTGCAGTGAGCTTAGCCACAAAAGTTCGGAACTCTCTTAAAGCATTGACATCACCCGCTCGGGTGAGCGATCGCGCGTTTGATGCGGTCACCTTTGACAGTGCTGTGATGCACACCTATGGGCGCTTTCCGCTCGCGTTGGAGCGCGGTCAGGGCAGCCGCGTCTGGGATACCGATGGCCGTGAGTACCTAGACTTTGTAGCGGGCATTGCCACCTGCACGCTGGGGCACGGTCACCCCGTGATGGTGGAGGCGGTGACGCAGCAAATCCAGAAGCTGCACCACGTTTCCAATCTTTACTACATTCCCGAACAGGGAAAACTAGCCCACTGGCTCACCCAGCATTCCTGTGCCGATAAAGCGTTTTTCTGCAATTCCGGCGCAGAAGCGAACGAAGCGGCCATTAAATTGGCGCGTAAGTATGCCCACGTCAAGAGAAATATTGAAAACCCCGTCATCCTGACCGCCAACGCGAGTTTCCATGGCCGCACCCTGGCGACGGTGACCGCGACCGGGCAGCCGAAATATCAAAAGAACTTCAGCCCATTGGTGCCAGGGTTTCACTACGTGCCCTACAACGACTTTGCGGCGCTGCAAGCAGCAGTGGCAGAGTTGGATAGCGATCGCCCCCAAGTGGCCGCGATTTTGCTGGAACCGCTCCAGGGAGAAGGCGGCGTGAATCCGGGCGATCGCGACTATTTTCAGCAAATTCGGCAGCTCTGTGATGACACCGGCATTTTGCTGATTTTGGATGAAGTGCAGGTCGGCGTGGGCCGCACCGGCCAGCTCTGGGGCTACGAAAATCTGGGCATTGAACCCGATATTTTTACCTCGGCTAAGGGCTTGGGCGGGGGCATTCCCATCGGCGCGATGTTGTGCAAAGCCCACTGCGATGTGTTTGAACCGGGCGACCACGCGAGTACCTTTGGGGGCAATCCCTTTGTGTGCGGGGTGGCGTTAGCGGTGTGTCAAGCGCTGATGCGCGAGCGCCTACTCGAAAATGTCCAGGCTCGCGGCGCAGAGCTCCGCGCGGGACTGCAGGCGATCGCCCAGGCGTATCCCCAGCTATTTTCCGGGGCGCGCGGGTGGGGCCTGATCAACGGTCTCGTCCTCCAGCCGGAAGCCTCGGTAAAATCCATCGACATTGTAAAAGCGGCGATGGCTCAGGGCTTATTGGTCGTGCCAGCGGGACCTGGGGTGGTGCGGTTGGTGCCGCCGCTCGTGGTGACCGCTAACGAAGTGCAACTCGCGCTCTCCCGTCTGAAGCAGGCGATCAATGACGTCAATTGACTCTGATTGATCGAACTCGGTTGACTGACATTCGATGCGGCAGTTCACTTTCGCCCGTTTCAATGGTGCCTTTGCGCCGACTAAAACAGGGTCACCGTCGGAATGGCTTGCATTAGTTCAGCGGTGGCTGTCGCGTCCCAGCCGCCCTCGGCTCGCCGCCCTTCACAGAGAATGAAGCGTAAGTCAAAGACGGTGGGCAAACCCTCCACTGCTAGCCAAATGCGGGAGGTTTCTTGTTCACAAGTGATGCGTTCTTCGTCCATTAACTCAGGGGCCAGCGATCGCACCGTGTCAGCTAGTTGTAGCGCTAACCGACAAAAATCAGTGAATTCGGCTGCGGTCAATTCGACCGCCCAGCGATCGCCCCCGACTAAGCCTTTAAAAACGCTGGCGTCTGGGTCATACCCCAAACGCCAGCCAGTCCCCTCTTTCAGATGACGCACGACCGCTTATTCGCCGATAATTTCCGGCTGAGTCAGCTCGTCCGACATTTCAAAAATGGCCCGCAGCACCGGCTTCATCCGGGGGTCGTCGTAAGACTCAAACTCTTCAAAACGGCGACGTTGTGCCCGGTTCGCCACCTGCACAGTAATGCGATATCGATTCGAAGCGGCGTTGATCAAATCTTCTTGCCGCCGCATCAACTGCTGATTATCAAAGGGAGAAGTATTTCTGAGCATAGAGCCTGCTTTAAGCGTTTGAATACCTAAGTATATCAAAGCATTTGAAAGTAATCGTATTGCGGCATCGACCCAGCGGCCCTGACCACAGCAATGCCCAGAGGGGTACCCCGATGTGAGACGGATGGCCCAGGGCAAACGATATGTCTGGCCGGGGAACTGTAACCTCGCGCCGCTGCATGTTGACCCTGGGCAGAGAGGTGCAAGGGGCGCGATCGCAGTTATCTAGACCGACAAGTTGACCGATGTCGCCGATGGAATCAGCGATTTTACGCGACAATAGCACCAGCTTGGTCATAAGGAACCCCCATGCCTGAGGAAACCAACTCGCCAGAAAATCCGACGCCCCCTGAGGAACCGACCGAACTTGCTGAGGCGGAATGGTCCGACGATAGTGCCTATGAGGCTCTGGAAGAGCATCCTGGGACGGCGGACGCAACAGGCACTCAGGCCCACGGCGATGAGAACAATGACGCAGCGCTGGCCTCAGAAGTCTCCCGGGCAACCGCTGACACCACCACTGCGACCACCACGGCAGCAGAAACAACGGAGGCAGAGTGGTCCGATGACAGTGCCTATGAGTCTCTAGAATCGGCCCCGACAGCCGCCGCCCCCGCCAATGATGCAGCGACAACAGAGGAGTGGGATGAAGCCACCTTTGAATGGGACGAGGAACTGTCAGAGACTCCGGCGGCACCGCCCGCACCACCCACGACACAGGATGCCTTGAGCTGGCTAAAACCGGCTGGGCGACGATTTCGGCGGGTATGGCAACGACTGCTAACGGGGGTAAGGAACCGGGTGCCGACGGTGGCCGATTTTCCCGACGCTGTACTTAGCGCCATAATTATCGGCACGTTAGTGTTGCTACTGATTGTGTTGAATACTGTGCGTCAGCCTGCGGTTGCGAGCTCGCCGACGCACCCATCGGCTGCGCTCGAGAAGACCGCAAGTCCTACTGTGGGCTTGCCCAATTCCGGTGCCGTTGAAGATGAGCCAGGGCCAGCAGCACCAGATGCGCCATCGATGCCCAGCGAGCCCGCCCCCGTTATTGTGGATGGCGATCGCATTGCCAAAATTCAGTCACAGTTGACGGATAGTTCAATTTTGAATGCCCAACGGGTTGTGGACTCGGTGCAAGCTGATTTTCAGCGCAATCAACTGACCTTGATCTTGAACGGCGACTGGTATCGTCTGTCGGACTACGACCAAACGCAATTGACCCAAGCGCTGATGCAGCAGTCTCAGGATCTCGAATTTGAGGAAATCCAATGTTTGACTCCAGCAGGTGAATTGCTGGCGCGATCGCCTGTGGTCGGCAGCAACATGGTGATCTTGCAACGAGAACGCCCGCCGGAGGTGCCCGAGCCCGAGCGTCCCCGGTTTCGCATTCTGGTCGATCGCTAATAGCGGCGACCATTCGGGATAGTCGGATCTGTACCTGCGGTTATTCGGCGGATTCCTGGGCTGGGATAGGCGTCGGCTCGATCATGTTCAGGCGATTCATCCCCCACACCAAGCCCACCGCTAGCAGCCCACCAATGGCAAACCCCGCCAGCAGCAGCCCCACAATAAAGTTGCCGAGCCAGCGCTTGTCTGACTCTAGTCGCGATCGCCCCGCTTCCGAGAGCTGAAAATTGGGGTCTTCCTGATGCCAGACCGTGGGCTTGCCCTGAAACTCCGCCTGGATGTCGTTGGCGTCAGGCAGCGGCTCTTGGTTGGAATGATGAAAAGGAGGCTGTTGCATAGAACCGATGGACAGAGGAATGAGTTGCGCGATCGCATCTTGCTTTCATTGTGAAAACGGATGGGCGACGAGAGCCAGGACAGTTGAGAAACTTATTGTTGCCCTACCCGATGCGTGGTCCGTTATCGGTCAGCACGCTACCGGAGACGGCCACTTCAGGCAGGTCAGGCACCTCATCCACTCGGCCATGCAGCCCCGACCCACAGCACCCGCACCAGCGAGCCCGCCGCGATCGCAGTCGCGCCAATGGGCACCACCGCTAAAGCTTGGGTACCGGCCAGATTGATCAAATTGCCAGAACTGTGACTGCCTGGCGCCAGGCTAAACTCCAGCCCTGACGGCGTTGTGTGTAACTGGCCCCAGAGATAGGTTTCACGTTTGCCGCCCGCTTTGAGGTCTTGCCGCGATCGCGCCAGCAAAAACGGCGCAGCCCAATTACCGCCTCGGCCCGACAGTTTGCGAATAGCCGGAGCCACGAACCGCCAAAAACTCACCAGGGCGGAAACCGGATTGCCCGGCAGGCCGAAATAGAGTTGTGGGGCTGAGGCCCCTTTGATCGTGGCGACGGTCAGGGGTTTGCCCGGTTTCACCGCCACTGAACGGATATGCAGGGTTGCCCCCAAGTCGCCCAAAATCTGATCGACGTAGTCATAATCGCCCACTGATACGCCCCCCGACGAGAGCACCATGTCGGCCTCCGCGATCGCTTGGCTGATGGCCGTTTTAAGCGCCGCTGGATCATCGGGCACAATGCCCAAGCAGACTGGGATAGCGCCCATCTGTCGCACTAAAGCGGCCAGCGCATACTGATTAGAATCGACAATCTGCCCCGGTTGTAGCTCGTCTTCTGGAGCAACCAACTCGTTACCCGTGGAGAGAATAGCAATGCGCGGTTGGCGATAGACTTCCACCTGAGATCGCTGCACCGCCGCCAAAATCGCCACTTCCGTCGCCGTGACGACGCTACCGACCGAGAGCACCCGGCCCCCCGCTCGCTGATAGCTGCCCCGCTCGCGGACAAAGGCACGGGGCCGACTCGTCGCCAAAATTTGGACGCGATCGCCCCGGCGTTCCGTTTCCTCTTGCATGATGACGGTGTCGGCTCCGGGCGGCATCATCGCCCCGGTGAATATTCGCGCCGCTTGCCCTGCGGCCACTGATTGCTGTGGCGGTTGCCCCGCCGGGATGTCTTCGATTACTGCCAATTCAATGGGCTGGGTCGCACTGGCTTGCGCAATATCGTCGTAGCGCACCGCGTAGCCATCCATCGCCGAGTTGTCCCAATGGGGAAAGTCAGTGGGGCTGACAACCGATGCCGATAAGACCCGTCCTGCGGCCTCGGGCAGCGAGACCGTCTCAACATCCCGCCGCGAGTCTAGCGGCATGACCAATTCTAAAATTTGAGCTTCGGCAGTATCAGCAGGAATCATACAACCCTAAGGAATTGCGCCGTCGTCATCCTAACAAGGGGTGGCAACGGCGTCTGAGTCGATGGGGACACATCGCCAAATGGCTACGAGACCTGAGCGTAGGGCACCGCCAATTGGGTTAGTCGTACACACAATTGAGCGTGGGTGGGCCACTCGGGCTGGCGAATCCAGGCGCGATCGCTGGCACAGGCCATCACCACAAAGTCGGGCAAATGATCCGGCTGCTGCTTTAACCGCACCGTACCTCCGGGACGCACAACCAACGACGGCATAGCCCACCTCGATGGAAAGTCACGACGCTATTCTATCACGCTGGACAGTATTCTTGTACTACCAAGCGAGGCAGCTCTTGACTTTTTCTACCGTTCTACAAAAGTCGTAACAATGATGCGGGGGCTGTCCTCAGCGGTAAATGGTGTCGGCATACGGGTGTTAATCTCGGATCGATCTTTTACGCTGACATTAGAGCTGCCACACATTCAACAAAGTACGGGTTTTATGACTGCGATCGCGCCTCCCCCCACCTTGGCTGATACCCTGCGGAGCCGCCGGGAGCGGCTAGCCCAACTCATCCACTTTCCGGCGGTGTTGTGGTCGGGACAATCCAGTCCCCGCAACTTTCCCGCCAATGTCTATCCATTTCGCACAAGCAGTCACTTCCTCTACTTTGCCGGACTGCCGTTGATGAATGCTGCCATCCGGCTAGACGGAACGCGGCTGACTTTGTTTATGGATGAGTCCACCCCGGCGGCGGCCTTGTGGCATGGCCCCACCCCCACCCGCGCCGACATTGCGACCAAAATCGGGGCCGATGCGGCGTATCCCCTCAGCGAGCTGAACGAGTATTTGACGGGAGTAGCGACCGTCGCGGTGCAAGACTCCACCACCGCTGCCGCCCAACTCACCGGGCGTGGCGTTGTGAATCCCGCCCAGGATCGGGCCTTGGCCGAGGCGATTGTGCAGTTGCGGCTCACCCACGATGGGGCGGCGATCGCGGAAATGCGGCGCGCGGCGCAGGTCTCTGTCCAAGCTCATCGGGCAGGCATGGCCGCCACCCAAGCGGGAAACTCCGAAGCCACTGTCCGCGCCGCGATGGAAGCGGTGATCATGGCCCAGGGCATGACGACCGCCTACAACAGCATCGTCACGGTGCATGGCGAGGTCTTGCACAACGAGCATTATCACCACGCCTTGCAGCCGGGGGATTTGCTGTTGGCGGATGTGGGCGCAGAAGCCGCGACGGGTTGGGCCTCAGATATCACCCGCACGTGGCCGGTGACGGGGACGTTTTCGCCGACGCAGCGCGATGTGTATGACCTGGTGCTGGCGGCTCACGATGCCTGCATTGACGCGGCAAAACCCGGCGTGGAATATCGCGATCTACATCTACTAGCGAGTCGAGTCCTCGCAGCGGGATTGGTCGATCTGGGCATCTTGCGGGGTGATCCCGATTCATTGGTCGAGCAGGATGCCCACGCCCTCTTTTTTCCCCACGGTATCGGGCACCTGCTCGGGCTTGACGTGCATGACATGGAAGATTTGGGCGATTTGGCGGGCTATGCGCCTGGTCGTACGCGCAGCGATCGCTTCGGCCTCGCCTTCCTCCGGCTGGATCGACCGTTGCAAGCGGGCATGGTGGTCACCATCGAGCCGGGACTTTATCAAGTACCGGGCATTTTGCAAGATCCGCAAACCCGCGATCGCTTCGCCGCCGTGGTGAACTGGGAACGCTTGACCGAGTTTCGCGATGTGCGCGGCATCCGCATCGAAGATGATGTGCTGATTACCCCCACTGGCAGCGACGTATTAACCGCCGCTCTCCCTAATCGCGCCCCCGACATCGAAGCCATGGTTACCCCTCATCTCGGGTTGTAAAGACTGGCATCAATGCGTGACGAGGGTTTGAGCTCATCGGGGTCTCCCCAGTAAGATGTAAGGCAATATACCGAACTTGATTATGGTTAACACCACTTCCGTTCCTTCCCGTACTAGCGCCCCTTACCCTTATCTGGAGCAAGACCCCAACCTCCAGCGCGATCGCATCCTGGCCGCAATTGACGTGGGCACCAACTCCATCCACATGGTGGTGGTCAAAATCAAAGCCTCACTCCCCGCGTTCACCATCATTGACCGCGAAAAGGAAACCGTGCGTCTGGGCGACTTTGCCGATAACGGCGATCTGTCAGACGAGGCCATGGAACGGGGGATTGAGGCGCTGAAGCGCTGCCGATCGCTGGCAGAAAGTTTACAAGCCGAAGACGTTGTAGCAGTAGCCACCAGCGCCGTTCGTGAGGCCAAAAACGGTCAAGCCTTTCTGGAACGAGTCCAACAAGAGGTGGGGCTCTCCATTAACCTGATTGCGGGTACCGAAGAAGCCCGTCGCATTTATCTGGGCGTCTTGTCCGGCATGGAATTTCACGACCAACCCCATGCTGTGATCGACATCGGGGGCGGTTCCACGGAACTCTTGCTGGGCACGGGCGGCCCCCATCGCTTTCTCAGCAGTACGAAGGTCGGAGCGGTGCGACTGACGGCGCGATTTGTCAGCACGGATCCCATCAGTGACGAAGAATTCACCTACCTCACCGCCTATGTGCGGGGGCGCATGGAGCCGGCGGTGGAGGATCTGAAACGCCACCTGCAACCCGATGAGGCCCTACACCTCGTGGGCACCTCAGGGACGATCGAATGTGTCGCCGCCCTGATTGCCCAAGATCGGCTGGGATTTGTGCCAGAACCGCTCAACGGCTTTCACTTCACGTTGGCAGAACTGCAAACCTGGACAAATAAGCTGCGGAAGCTCGATCTCGAAGCGCGGCTAGATTTGCCCGAGATGGCGGCCCGACGGGCAGAAATCATTTTGGCGGGAGCCGTCATTTTGCAAGAAGCGATGATCATGCTCGGCACTGAGAGCCTCACCATCTGCGAGCGAGCCTTGCGCGAAGGGGTCGTCGTGGACTGGATGCTCAGCCGGGGCTTAATCGAAGATCGGATGCAGTTTCAGCGATCGGTGCGGGAGCGCAGTGTGCGGGCCACCGCTGACAAATACCATGTCCCCCCGGCCCCCCGAGCGCGCGTGGCCGACTTTGTCCTCCGCTTGTTTGACGCGACCCGGGGGCACCTCCACAACTGGGGCAACGCCGAACGGGAACTGCTCTGGGCTGCCGCCATTCTGCACAATGCGGGGCATTACATCAGCCACTCTAGCCACCACAAACATTCCTACTATTTGATTCGCAATGGGGAGTTGCTGGGCTACACCGAAGCCGAAATTGAAGTCATTGCCAACGTGGCCCGCTATCACCGCAAGAGCCTGCCCAAAAAGAAGCACGACAACTATCGCAACCTGTCTGACAAGCAGGATCGCAACCTGGTGAATGAGCTGAGTGCCATGCTGCGGGTGGCCGTCGCCCTCGATCGCCGGGGCATTGGCGCGATCGCTTCGGTTCGATATGATTTCGACACGAAGGACAAGACACTGCATATCCACATTCAGCCGGCCTCATCCCACGACGATTGCGCCTCCGAGCTGTGGAATCTCGAAGATAAGAAGCCCTGGTTCGAAGAACTTTATGAGGTACAGCTAGTCGCTCACCTGAACGAGTGATGGGAACAGCGCTAAGGGAGCAACAGTAAGCGCTTCTGCGACCAGGGAAGCGTCGCGGATATAGCAATCCGCGGATAGATCCGTTTAGGCCATAAAGGCATGGTCGACGACCTGTCTAAACGGTTCGCCCGATTGAATCTGTTTCCGCATCCGGTTCTTCAAAACAAACCACTGATGTTCGATCGGGTTCAAATCCGGGGAGTAAGGCGGCGAATACAACAAATAGCACCCCGCTTGTTGTATTGAGGCTTCCGCGCCTCCGCCTTTGTGAAACGAGGCCTCACTGGTGCAGAAAAGTTTTGGGAGCAAAGTATCGGTAGTCTCATCGTGAGAAAGTCGTCACTTTCGAGAAC
>NZ_JACSWC010000419.1 GCF_016888165.1 Halomicronema sp. CCY15110
AATGGTGATTTAGGAAGCATCCTCAACGGCGATTTAGGAAGCATCTTGAATGGTGATTTAGGAAGCATCCTCAACGGTGATTTAGATGGCATCTTGAATGGCGACCTGGGCGGCATCTTCAATGGCGACGCTGAGGACATCTTGGGCAACGACTTGGGCGGCATCCTCAACGGCGGCATCGGCGGTGACTTAGGTGATTTGATTGGTGGCGTTGGTGGTGTTTTGGGCAGTAGCGGTGGTGGCGCTGAAGTCAACATCAGCCTGCCTACTTTGGGAGAGACTCTAACAAACTGGAATACCTTGGCTGGCGAGGCTTCCGGCGCACTGCTAGATAATGTCGTCGCAAGTTTCGGCTCGGCTCCCAATATCGTTACTGGCGCATTGGGTGTCCCGGATGTGTTGGCGTCTCAGTCATCGGTTATGGAAACGGTGATGGGTGGGGTGCAAAATGGCTCCCCAGGCGCGACGAGTCAAGGCGTAGATCGGTTCAACGTTAACCCGGTTGCGCTCTCCGAGACGATTGGTAAAGAAGTCTCCAGGGCCGCATCAGTCGGTTTCTCCAACACCCTTCTGAGCGAGGCAGGGCAGGAGGCGATCGTTGAAGAGGTTGAGGCCACCGACGAAACGCTAGGCGAAATCACGACCCTGGCAACCGAGGCGCAAGACATGGACGTGACTCAGGATGTGATGAAAAAACTGTCGGCAATGCTGGCTCAGCAGTCGAGTATTGATGTTGCCAGCTACGGGCAAACGATTCAACTCCGGCAGCAATTTGCGGCAGATGCTGTCGTCCAGGCTGAGGCGGCTGAGGATTTAGCGGCGATGAGTCGGCGCGAGCAAACTGCACCGATGGCCGCAGCGTCAGAGGTTATGCAAAGCTCCTCGATGCTCATGCTCTTTAACAGTGAGGGAGCAGAGTGATGGACTTATCCTTGCTTCCTACTCTGGCGATTGAGGGATCTGCCGCAATGCTGGAGCAGGGCCTCACGATGTCGGAGGACATTAACGCGATCTACGACCTCCAGTGGCAGCAGATTTTTACGACTGTGGCGTCAGAAGGGGGCTTCTCCCTGTATGGATTACTGGTCGATTTGGCCCGAGTGTTTGCGGTGGGTGCGCTGGTCATCTTCATGATGCGGTTTGTTTACGCCATCGTGCATGAGGGAGATTATCAAGAGCCTGTGCGGATGCTGATCTGGCCGCTGGTAGTGGTCCTCTTTTTAAGCGATGACGGTCAGTTGTTGGCAGCGGGAACCCGTGCCCTGCGAGCAGAGTTGAATGATGTAGCGTCGGGAGTTTTAGAAGTAACGGCGCTCAACATCAATCTGGAGCAGGCCGTTCGGGGTGCTCTAGCCAAGGGGGTGATTGGGGTCGAGACCAGTGCTCAAATCCAGCAGTGTCAAACGCTGATTGGTGAGAGCCAGATCGAATGCCTGGAGTCTGCTTATCAACAGATTGAGGCGACAATTGGTGCGTTTGAAGAAAATTGGATTGTTGATGCGGCTGGCAATATCGCTGGCAGCATTCCCTTTTTGGCACAAACGCGATCAGCGATTGAGGGGGCAGTGGAAGCCTACAACACCTCTGGCGGGGATGTAGGACAGGTATTGCCCGGATTCTTTGGGGGGTTTGTCGGCTCCCAGACGCGGGCGATCATTTTCAGCCTGCTGACTGCCTTTCAGTGGGGCTTTGTGAATCTCATTCAGATTTCCATGCTGCTAACGGGCTTGGTTGCCCCGATCGCGCTGGCCGCGTCGCTACTGCCCTTTGGCGGCAAGCCGATATTTGCTTGGCTCACCGGCTTTTTCAGCCTGGGCTTTGTGCAGATTATGTACAACATCATCGTCGGTTTTGCGGCGGTGGTCATTGTGAATGCCAACACCTTCGATACCAACGGGTATCTGGTGTTGATTTCGGTGTTGGCCCCGGCTCTGGCGATCGCCCTTGCCAGCGGTGGGGGGCTGGCGATTTTTAGCATCTTGCTATCCAGCAGTGCTGGGGCGGTGACATTGCTGGTGTCATCGGTCTCGCGTACACCTGCGCCCCCGGTTAATTCATCTCCTACCCAGACTTATCGCTAGAAACCAATGACAATACTTCGCGAAAAGAAAACGGGTTTGCTCGCCATCGACAACCTACAGCCCCTATTTGTGTTGGTCTCGCTGTTTCTGGGAGCAATCAACTTACTGCTCTTGTTGTCGCTGATGATAGCGACCTACCGGGTGGCAGGCCGCCCAGAGACACGCCTGGTACAACTCGTCGATGGGCGCTCGGTGCTGACGGAACCGATTGACCATTTAGAGCGATCGCCAGAGACGATTCGCCGCTTTACTCGCGAATCGCTGGCCATGATGTTTACCTGGAATGCCGTTACGCAGGTGCCGGGTGCCGATGGGGGAGTTCAATCTACGACCGATCAGGGAGTAGATGTCGATGGCGGCATGGTGACAACACGAAGCTGGCAGGCCAGCTTTGCCTTTTCAGAGGATTTTCGTGCCCCGTTCCTCGATGGGGTGGCGGAGATGACCCCACCCGAAGTCTTCACAGGCGATGCCCAAAGCGTTTTTAACGTAACGACGCTATCTGATCCACTGGCCGTTGACGAGGGGGAATGGGTCGTGGAGCTAGTCGGCAACCTGATTATTTTTGACCAAGAAACTCCTAGAGGGCGAGCGGTGCCCTTTAACAAAGAAATCCTGATCAGGGCTGTTGAGCCCCCTTCTGACCCGTTGGCTGAAGATGCCACCCCCATTCAACAGGCGGTTTATCAGGTTCGCAGTGCGGGCTTGGAAATCACGGCAATGAATGAACTCATCGAGGAATAAACAGCAATGACGCACTCTGGTGACACTCCAAACTACGAACTGCTCGATCCCGAAGATCTAGGGGGAGATGTCGGCACAAACGGTCATGGCAAAGCCGACGCCGTGCCCGCTGAGGCGACCGACGAAGCAACGATGGCCTCTTGGATGGGGCTAGATCCCCCTGCCTCGGAGGCTACAGCTTCAGAGCCCAGTACAGGTTGGTCGGATACGCCTGGCGCTGAGGCGGATGAGGATGCGGCTGACGACGACGCCAGCGGTCTGGTTGACGATACTGGCAGGACGGTGACGCCTCTGTGGTCGAACCCAATCATGAAGCTAGGGTTTGTGGGAGCCGTAGCGGGATTTTGCTTGCTCGTCGTGGGATTGACGGTAACGACCATCCAATCGGCGGGGCGGCGAGATTTGGCGTCTGTTGACATCCCGGAGCGACCTGAAGCAGAAGAGGAAACGGAAGACCCCCTTGCTAGTGCCTTGCAAAGCCGGGATGAGGAAATCGGAGAACTCAAGACCCGCAACGCTCTGGGTAATCAACGATTGGCAATGGAAATTCAAGAAGGTGAAGAGTCGGAGGTGAGCCCGGCTGAGTTGTTAGCGCTCAGGAATCAGCTGGAGCAGAGACGGCAGGCACAAGCAGCAGCAGACAGGGATGGGGAAGCGTCGGCATCTTCTTCTGCCCCTACCCCTAGCACACGGTCTATTCCGTCACCGCCGCCGTCGCCACGGCCCTCACCCGCGCCTGCGGCGGCTTCTCCTAGTAGGCTTCCCGCGTCACCGCCTGTTTCTGCGGCTCCACCAGAGCCGGAAATGTCGCCTCAAGAGCAACTGGCGATACTTAGTGGCTTTGGCAGTTATGGCAGTGGTAGCACGTTGCCAGCCAGCGACATTGCGATGTCGGGGCCTTCGTCAGCGTCGGGGCCTTCGTCTCCCCAAGTGGAAGCGGCTGAGGCGATTCCTTCCTTTAGCAACGGTGACAACGAGCAGGTGGTGGCAAGTACCTCACCTGTGGCCATGGCCCCCAGTCAGGTCGGTACCACCTTTGCTGAGGAAGAGGCGGCAATTCTCGGTCATACGCTGGTCACGGTGCAGTCTGGGATGTCGGCCCAGGCGCAATTAGAAACCCCAATTTATTGGGCGCAAGATTTGGCGAACGAGCAACAATCGCAGCGCACAGCCCTCCGGTTAACAGAGTCGTTATACGGCAGCCGAGGTGAAGTCGCCCTAGACGCCGGGACAGTGCTGGTGGCTGAGGTGAATGTTGTTGCGGGTAGCGGTTTATTACAGCTCTACGTCACCGATGTCGTGGTTGAAGAAGATGGGCGGCAACAGGTGATGCCTATTCCGAATCAAAATCTGGTAATTACCGGAAACGAAGGACAGCCCTTAGTTGCCCGTGAGATTCAAAATACGAGCGAGATTCGGGCAGCGCAAACACAGTTAGGCCTATTGGGCGCACTCGGCAACGTTGGCGAACTGCTGAATCGACCCGATTCTCAGACGACCTCCATCGGGCTGACCAACAGCGTGTCAACTACTGAGAACGGCCCCGTTAATATCTTGGCGGGTTTGCTCGAAGGGGCGGCTGACGCGGTGATTTCCACCGAACAAAGTCGGGTTGAGCAACGTATTGATGACATCGAGGGGCAGCCTCGCATCTGGTATCACGACAGCAATGCGCCCGTGATGCTCTTTGTTTCTGAAGAGTTTACGTTTCGAGCTGATTAGAGGAAAAAGCCATGAGAAAACTTACCCAGTTGGCGATCGCAGGCAGTACCTCTCTGCTGGTGGCCGCCGTCTCTGCGCTGCCGGGGATAGCTCAGCTCAGAAACCATTACACTTTGCAGCAGGCTGAATCCGGCGCGGTCAGCATTCATGTGTGGCCTGGTTCGGGCACGAACCTGGATTTTACTCGTAGCGGGGAGTTCATCTATCGCGCTTGGTTGGATGATCCGAGTCGAGTGCAGTTTGATACGGATACTCCGATCGAGAATGCGAATGCCCAGATTATCCATCTGAGAAAGATTGAAGCAATTGACGTTGAAGGATTGCCAGCGACCGGCACCACCTTGCTGAGTGTGGCAACCGTTGACGCATCCGGGCAGCGCCACCTCTATCAATTCACGGTTTTGTATGGGGGCGGCACCCCGGACTACTCAACGATTGTGCTGTCTCCCCAGGGGGCCTCACCCCAGGCGACTACAGTTTCAGCTCGCTCGGCCTATGGCGGTGTTGGGCTACAGACTTTCCGGGATGGTATCGCGCAACTGATTCTCGATGGCACGATCGAAGGCAATGGCCCCATGCACGAGCGGCTAAAGACCTTCATTGACTTGGTGCAAGCGGGCTCAATGCCTGCTGATGCCGCACAGTCTGCCGGTGTTGACCTGGCCGTGATCCAAGAAGTTGCTCGAATCGGCTCAAGTGCGGCGGCGGAAGAATCGAGGACTCGGCTCGATGGGCCTGCTGAACCGCTTGCGGTGCCAGATGCTGAGGTGCCGATTATTGAGGTGCCAGATGTCGAGATACCAGATGAGCTTGGTGGAGAGGGGTAATGCTGCGAGTAAATCTACTGCCAGTTTTAGCGGCCTGCCTGTTGGGTGTGTTTCCGGTTTCCTCTTGGGCGCAAAATGAACGGCTGCAAGATGAGAGATCGCCAACGTCGGACGTGGTGCCTGAACCTTCTGAGCCCTCAGCGGATTTGAGTCGGCGTCTGCCGATGGGCGTATTGAACATCGAGGGCCAGTCTGCGGCGATCCCCGACTGGCAAATCATCTCCTTCGAGACATTCCCTCCGTTTCCGTCTAGTGGTCAATGGGGCGATGTGGCCTGGTCGCAGGGTGATCGCCTCGCGGATGTCCTGACGCTTGGTGACTTTCAAGAGTCCCTGGATTTACACCTGTTGACGCTCGCTGCCATCGCTGAAGGCATGGGAATGCCTGCCAAGCTGAATAGAAACCACCCGGTTTATCTGATTAACTTGGGTGAGTTTCGGTTGCTGGAGCGCCAAACAATTGCCAGCTTAGTTGCCGCAGTGCCGTCCTTGCTGGAGGTGCCTATTCAAAGGTTGCCGCCCATTCAAGATTTGGTCGAGAGCGTTCATCCTACCTTCCTGATTGAAGGTGCAACCCTAGAAGATTTACTATCCGCCCATCCTGAATTTGCTCAAATTAAGCTCAGCGATTTGATCTTGGAAGATTATCGGGTGGGCGACCTGCCGGGGATTGAATTAGCCCCCATGCAGTCGTTTGCTCAATGGCCAGAGGCGGCAATTAGTGAGGTGCCCATGCTACCCGCGATGAGCTGGTGGCTGTTTCCTCAGCAACCGCAGACCGATGGTGCGATCGCCACCATTGAAGTTAACCCTTCTACCAATTCTGTGGAGCTGGTTCCCCAATCTGGCTTTGAATCAACTGAGTGGACGGTGGGAGAAGAGAGCGAATCAGTTACAGCGACGGCCAACATGGTCAGCCCCCAGGGGCGATCGCAAATTAACGACGGCAGAGAGCTTGAGGGAGTGTTTCCGTTTGGGCCAGCTTTCAAGGTTGTGCCCGCAGCCGTGACTCCACGGGGCGTTGAAACTGCGATGTACTTTCGCACTTGCCGTCAGGTTGCGGGCAGTCTGGATTGCTCTGCCTACGGCATTGGCCCCATCCCATTGCAGACGTATCGCCCTGGTGAGACGGTCTTTTTGGGAGCGTTCACGTTTCCCGTCGCCTCAACGCCGCAGCCTCAGTCTTCTAACTCTAGTGACGTTTCCGCTGCGGAGCCGGAGGCTGATTTCTTTGGCGACCTGGCTGATACCACGGCCCAGAATCAGGAGGCGATCGGGACTGTCGCGATGATTTTGACGCTGCTGGGTGGAGTGTTGTGGTGGGCGTGGAAAGGCGACCCCATTCAGTTCTTTATGCTGACATTCCGCTGGTTGGTGGTGGTTGATCCGCGTCGCGTGATGCGCCAACTGAGCAAAAAACCTGAGTCTTCTACTGTGGAGCCATCAGATGCGGAAAAACGATGAAAGGTTTGGGCTACTCGCTCAAGCTGAAGTAACTGAGACGATTGAAAGCGTACCGGCCTTTCAGACGATTAGCGACAGCTTGGGGCCAGCGCTGCAACCTCTGATGGGCCGCAGCGGATTAATTTTGCTGGCCGCAGCGGTAGGGCTGATGGTCGTGCAGTTAATCGATCGCGGTAAAACCGGGAAGATTGCGCGGGGGTCTCTAAGTGGTGGCAAGGAGAAAGCCAAGTCGCGGAAACGTGCCCTCCAGCAGCTCAACGCCAGAGAGCCAGATTCAGTCGCTCTCTATGTCGGCAGCTTGAAGCGCAACAAGACAGGCAAAATCACGGGTTCGAGAAAAACACTCTTTCTGTCCGATGCTCAGAGAGGCATTGCTGTGGCGGGTGGCCCAGGTTCCGGTAAGACATTTTCGGTGATCAATCCCGTCATTCGCAGTGCTCTCGATGAAGGTTTCCCGGCACTGGTTTATGACTTCAAATATCCAGCCCAGACGGAGTGCCTGGCTGCGTATGCCGCTAAGCGGGGCTATGACGTGCGGGTGTTTGCCCCTGGCTATCCCGAATCAGAGGTGTGTAATCCCCTGGATTTCATGGCTGATGCGAATGATGCGCTGATGGCGCGGCAGATTGCCACGGTCATGAATCGCAACTTTGCCCGCAGCTCCAACAGCAGTGAAGATAAGTTCTTTGCTGATGCAGGCGACCAGTTGACGCAGGCGATTCTCATGCTGGCAAAAGGAATGCCCATTCCTGACTTAATGACCGGGAGCGCCATTCTAGGGCTAGATAGCCTACCTGACCGCATCATCGAGGCGAAGCGACTGGGCGATTTGGGCCGATTGCCTGATCAGTGGCAGATCTCCCACTGGGTTTACTACGCCTTTAGCCAACTGATGCAGCTGAAGGACTCAGAGAAAACGGTTGCAGGTGTCCTGGGTACGGCTGGTAAGGTTTTTAGCCGCTTCATGGCCCCAGAACTCATTTCTACGTTTTGCGGCAAGACGACGTTACCCATCGAACTGAAAGGGCGGCAACTGGTCATCTTGGGGATGGATCGCCGTCGCCGGGAAGCTGTTGCGCCTCTGGTCGCGACTGTGCTGCACCTGATGGTGACGATGAATGTGACCCGGAAACGAAAAGATCCCCTGCTGCTGGCGATCGATGAATTACCGACGCTGTATCTGCCGTATCTAACGCAATGGCTCAATGAAAACCGTTCCGATGGCCTCTGCACGATGATTGGCTTTCAGAACATCACGCAGCTTGAGGATGCCTATAAGCGCGATATTGCCCGCTCCATTCTGGGCGGTTGTGCCACCAAAGCTATCTTCAATCCTCAAGATGCCGACAGTGCCCGGATGTTTAGCGACTATTTAGGGGATGAGGAAGTCATCATCAAGCAAAAATCACGCAATTCTGGCGGTAGAGGGGGAGCATCCCACTCAGTCAGTAAACAAGTACAGAAGCGACGCATCGTGGAGCCCGCACAATTTAACCGCCTAGCCACAGGGAAATGCGTATTAATCTCCCCTGGGTTCGCCCGCAAAGACGAAACCTCGATTCCGCTCATCTCGAAAATCAAGGTTCCTCAAGCAGATGTGAAAGAGGGGAAATGGAGTGAGGAGACCTGGGAGAAAGTGCGAGCCAAGCTCATCCAACGGTCGCCGCAAAGTCTGCGGGAGTCTGCCAGAGCCAATCAGCAAATGGCAATCTGTCAGGCGATGGTCGAGAACTATCTGCCACTACCAACCGACGATGAAGCGGAGGATGTTCAGGCCAGTCCCTTGGTTCCTGTTTTGGATGCAGATCCAGCTGCCGCCGAGGTGATTGACCCCAATGCGCTGCTTGAATTTAGCGAGGTGTTCTGATTATGGCTAAAACCGACATTGATGATGCTACAGGCGTTACCAGCCAAGAGGCGGAACAGACAGAGCGATCCACTCAAAATTTGATGGGCTCGCTGCTGGGGGCCGCAGCGCTGCTTTATTTCAGAAATCAGCAGCAGCGAAGACAACGCTTAAATCTGGTGCCGCCCGCAGAACCAGTCAACGTCGAAGTTCAGCCAGATATTCAAGACCTGGGGCATCCCAGGCCGCTTTCAGGTGGCCCGGAAGACCTGCCGCCTTATGAAGACAATGAGCTGCCGCCAGCGGGGGGCACCACTCCCCCCGACGAAACCCTGCACACGGCCTATCGGCCTGAGTCAACTGCTGCGGCAATTACGCTGAGCGTTGGGAGTGAGCAGATTCAGACGGACTCTGAGCGAATTGGTAGCGATATCGAGCAGCTCAGTAATCTTGATGCGGTGCAACGGGCGATCGATGGTCAACCGTTTCCGGGTGATCTGCCTGTAGAAATCCAGGTCGAGGGCGAGCGGGTTTTTTATCAGGGGGCAGAAGGGCGATATGTGCATCCTGATTTTGACCTCGCCGCCGCCAGGGATCTCGTTGTCAATCAGCAGCGCAGCGGAGTAAGTCAGGATCAGGTAATTGATATTGATATTGGTGGCCCCGAACCGACCCCTAATGTCTCCGAGCAGGCACCTAATGGTGTAAGCCCAACTGGTGTAGGTTCAACTTCTTCCCCGCCAAGCCAAGAGACATTGACGACTGAGACCGTTTCTCTGTCTGAAGCAGAAGCGATCGCCGGACAAAACGAAGGCGATGCTTCAACGGATAACCCTGCAATTTTGGCCGCTCAACCGACAACGCCGACTGTCACGAAAGATAGCCGTGGTCGCATTGTCCGCAGTCCGTCTCTTGAACGGCTGGATGCGTCGGCTGATTTGGTGAAGCGCAAGGAGTCACAGCGGGAATGGGCGGCGATGTTTGACCGCTGCTTAGAAGTGACCCACGGGAAAGGTGGTAGCGCCACTATCGTCGGCAACAGGTACAACATCTCCAGAGATGGTAATGGCGGGCTAACGGTGACAGCTAAAGATGGTCGGGGGGTGATTTTTGAGCGTGACCCATCAGGCAAAATCACCTCAGCCGCTAACACCCAAGACCTTCAGACCTTTGCTAAGGGCGCTGGGGTTCTAGATCGGCAACAGGCTAGAACCCCAGCGCTGCCATCAACTCGCAATCGTCCCTCTGGGCGTCCCTCGATGGCTCCCTCTCGGCGGGGTGGTATAGAAATGGGCTGATAAATATCTACCGAAAGACAGAAAAATTGCACGAAATCGCTAGCGGTAACAATTCAGAGACATCTGCCGATTAAATTTTGGGCGTGGATTTTAAAAACTCCTCTCGTGAAGCCCCTTAATCGCATTAGATTAAAAAACCTTTTGGCGACATTGCTGCGACTCACGATCGCGTTTGCTGTCGCTATTGTCTTTACGTTTTTAGGTCTGCTGGGTGAGGTTAGAACCGCGATCGCCCAGACCAGCATCAGCGAACAAAATTTAGTTGAAGCGCAAAACCTGGCTGAAGGACTGCCGGACTACGACTCGTTTGGCACTCAGACGTTTGGCGACATTCGCTTTAATAGCGAGGGCAGCATTGATGGGGTGCCTGATGATGTTGCTGAGCAAATGGGCTACGACACTGGCCGAAGCTGGACAGCAGGTGCAAGGGCAGCCGATGTACTCAAACTGGGAGACTTGAGCGGCAGCTTTTACCCCCAGCAGCTCACCATCTCTGATATGGAGCGCCGAACCGGGATCGATACAACCGGGCTGTCTATTTCCGAGTATCAAGGACTGCTTCAGGGTCAATCGGTTGGCTCACTTTCATCCCTGCTCGGCATTGAAAATTTCCGCTTAGACGAAGTGGCTCCACTTCAGGACGTTTTTAATGAGGCCGTTCGACCACAGCTTGAGGTGGAAGCGGCTGGGCAACTCAATCAAATCGCTCAAAGTTTAGGGGTGCCCGCTGACGCGGTGCCCGTGGAAGCCTTCGATCCGGCCAACTTCATTGAGGGCGAACTGCTGGAATATGGGCAGCAAACAGTCGGAGAGCTGATCGCGACGCCTGACCTGCTCGAAGGCGCGAGGTTTGGTGACATCAGCATTGGTGATTCGCTGGACATCTTGGGGAGTTATCGGGTTGAAGACCTGCCCGGTCTGGAAAACCTGCCATTACAGGAACTGGATGGCTGGCAAGATGTGGTACTGAGTGAAGTTCCGGGCTTAGATGCGATTCCGTTTGGTGATTTCCCTAATCCGATCGCCGCCATCACAGGTGGATTTGGGGGGACGCATGATGTCACCTATGGCGAAAAAGAGTCCCGCGTTACGCCGACTAGGTTCTCGATTTCGGGGTCTGACCAGGCAGGTTTCCGAGTGGAATGTGCTCAAGAGCGAGGCTGTGCCTATCTGGAGTTGCAAGGTTCCGGTGAGATGGCGGGTGCCCGATGGATTGCGGGCGGCAGCGGCGCGGGGCAGCAGATGGTTGAAGGTGGCAGCGGCCTCTTGAAGATGATCAATAGCGGCATGGAGCCAACTGGGAGGCATCCCTTTGGTGATGTCTTCAAAATTGTTCTCACCGACACGACTGAATCTGATGGGACAGGAAACTTTGCCCTCTACACCCGATTTTGTCAGCGCTCCTTCTTTGTCGATCTAGGCTGCACACCGTACTTTATCGGCCCGATTCCGGTCTGGTCTACCCAAGAGGAGGGCTTTGTTCTTACTGGCCCACTAGACGGACAAGGGGGCGCATCGAGCGGGCTAGAAGTGCCCCCCGAATTGCAGCAGTATCAATCCAGAAACCTTAGTGGCTCATACTACGGCAGCGGTCGCAATAGCCAGGTTCAGATGGATGAGGAATGTCTGGACGGGCTGCTGTCGGTTACGCCCTCTGTGCAACAAAGCGGCGCGGCTGAAAACATTCCGATCATCGTTGAGGCTGCCAATAAGTACGGTTTGGACAGGGCTCAGATTGCCTATGTTTTGGCAACTGTGCGCCGAGAAACGGGGGGCGTTGGCTGGGCACCTGTTGAGGAAATTGGTCGCCCTTGCGATTACAGCGGTGGTTGTGGTTGGCATGGTCGGGGTTATGTGCAACTCACCCATGACTACAACTATGCCCGTGTCCGTAATGAGTTGGGCATTGATGTGGTCAGCGATCCGTCGCTGGCCCTTCAACCTGACATTGCCGCTGAGATCTTGATTCAGGGGATGATGAAAGGATGGTTTAACGGCATCGGGCGCGGGCTTGCTTCCTACGTCTCTGATGAGCGACAGGATTTCTTCAATGCTCGGCGCACCGTGAACGTGCTCGATCGAGCCGGGGAGATTGCGGGTCACGCTGAGCAATACTACCGGACGCTTCAGCAATGCAGAACACTGGAAACTTCCAGAGGAAGCGTTGGCGCACCCGTTGAGCCCTTGAAGACTTTTCGTACCGGGACACTGGCTGCTCAGGAGTATGGTGCTCCAAGGGACGGCGGTGCTCGTCGCCATGCTGGTCAAGATCTTGATATTAAGCAGGGCATTGACGACGAAGCTCAAAGCTACATCGGCGGCGTGGTCACGCGGGTAGGGAACGACCCTGGTGGGTATGGCAACTACGTCGATATCTACAACGCAGAGTTGGGAGTGGTTGAGCGTGTTGCCGAAGGTGTTCAGTTGACGGTTGGCCTTGGCGATACCGTTGCGCCTGGACAAGTTGTGTCCACCGGAGAGTCAAATACAGGCGTGATCCATATCGAATATCGCGACTCTGTTAATTCCCAAAATCAGGGTGGGTTTGGCTTTGGTGGAACCTACGACCCGGTTGAATTTCTGGAGGCCAACGGGATTGTTGAGCGGCGGGGGAATCAGCTCGTTCCCCTAATAAACGAGTAGATACGACTGTTTTGCACTTAGAGGTGAATAAGAACCATGAAACTCAAAAGACCTATTTTCGGTTATGCCCTCGTTTCGCTGTGTGTCGCATTCTTAGCGATTATGGCCCCCATCGTGAACGCTCAAAGCAGCAGTTCAGAGGAAGGATTGGGCTACTCTGAAGGCCCGTTTGAGCTGATCGAGAATCCAACATCGGCCACGGGCGATTCGCCACTGGCTGCGATGCAGGCGGCGGCTAACACCGAAGTCATGACAGCAGATGGCGTCTTCACAATGGCTTACCAGGGGGGTGAATATGCCTTCATTGCTGTGACGGCTGATGATATTGGCAATACCGCTATTGCCACTAAGTCGGGAGATGCTTGGCAGTTCGCCTGTCGAGAAGCGGGATTGATGCCTCCTTTTCGGATGGTTGAAAATTGCGGCGTCCCCGAAGCGATCGCTCCTCAGCTAGAGCAAGGCTTGATTGATGAATTGACAAATTGATCTACTGGGTGCAGCAACCATTGACGTAAGGAGTTGAATTGATGAGAGCAAGAAACTTCCCTGGTCGCTTACTGCTCGGCCTAGTGCTGATGTTGATCGCAGCCTCAGCGATGCTGTTCCTGACAGCGATCGCGGCCAACAATGACGAAATCGCGAGAGCTGAGCCCGCTGAAATTCTTCCCCAGCTTCAAGAGGCTTATGAGCAAGCGACTGAACAGGTTGACTTTCCGGTTCTACTCCCAACTAGCGTGCCAGGTCTGGGTACAGAGTTTTGGTTGGCTGGCCTGATGTTTGCCAATAGTTACGGCCCTGCTAATGAGGGCGTGACTGAAGACTCAAGCCTGCATTATGAGTTCTCAGTTGATACCCAAGACGGCTGTGGGGGTTCTGGGGCTTGCTCAAGCGGTTCTATCGGCGGTGAAGTGGTTACTGCTGGTACTCAACCGATTGAGGCGATTCACTCTTACGTTGACGATTACCTGAATAACCCCGATAGCCTGCCCATGTCTGCCGAGCCGATGGGCATCGTTGAGCTAAGTGGTGGTCGAGAGGGCATTGTTGTGCCGTGGGTAGCGACAGCGCAATGCACCGAAGCGCGAGTCTACTGGGAACAGCCATTTGGCGACGAAACCTATCGCTACTACGTGGGTATCGAATGCGGTGATCGCGCTGATGTCGTGGCGCTGGCGAACAACGTGATTGCCAATACTGAGGGTTTCTGAGTCATGGAAAACCAATCAACACCTATTCGTAAAAAGCCTCGAACAGTGACTATACTCCTATCTTGGCTAGTCTTTGGCATTTGTTTGGTGGTTGTTTTGAGCGAGATTTTGGGCTTTCAGTTGCCCGTTTGGGCTTATCAGGAGCCTCAGCAAATCACCGCTCATCATCACGGCGGAATTTTGGATTTGCAAGCTATTTGGCATGAAATGGAGATCCTTTACCATGCGTCTTAGTTTCTCGAAATTGTTCCTTGGTGCTCCTCTTTTGTTGGGTGTCTTGACTACTCCCCACGTCTTTAGACCGGGGAGTAGTCGACAAAGTAACGTATCAAAAAGAGCAACTCGTCATCCAGCGCTATCACTGCCGCCAGCCTACCGATTTGCCTCAACAGGCAGACATCAGCCGAGACTGTTGGCCGGATGAGAGATTCAATGATGGGCGTTGTCTGAACCCAACTGCGGTTTGGTATAAAAGCTCAAATCCAGCTTCTGAGCAATTTTAGTGAGCGTTTCTTGCATAGCCTTGAGTCGCGTTTCAATGCCGTCGCGACGTTTTTGGCAAATCGGCCCTCGCAGTTATGCTCAGCGGTGCGCATCGCTCCCGACTGGCAACTGCGTTATAGTGAAATCTTGCACCTTCCTCAATAAGCTGGCGTTTTCTCAATAACCCAGATTCTGAATAGCTGAAATGCCGATTCTACGGTTTGTTTGCGGTTAAATATCTAGTTATTTTGTTCTAGTGCAAGATCTGAATTATACCAATTCTCTGAATCTCGACTACCCATGCGGCCCCCTTTCTCCGCCGCTCCCCTGCTGATTCATCAGGATCGGTAGCGCTATTTTGCAGAATTGGTATTACGGGGTCGGAGATGAAAGTCGCTTTGGCCTCAACCCCATTTGACGCGAGCGACTTTGCGATCGCTCACACGCTGTGACAGTTTAGTGGAGGCGATGGCTTGGGCAGGGATGCTACTTTAGGCTGCCGAGTCGGGGCGATTCCATACTCTAATTCGGATCCAAAACTCTTACGGCACGCGGCAGGGGAGGTCTCTCCTAGAAGCGATTGCCCGTGCCCTTACCTCAAAGCAGACTGACTGGCTACTGGGTTGAGCAATTACGAGATTTTTAGAGGGGGGCGATCGCTGGGCTCCGTTGGTGGGCACTGTAGCGTAACGTTCCTGAAGCTTCGGCGGCGGCTAGAAAATTCAGAAAATGGGTTTGGGTTCTAAGTTTTAAGGGGAGATGACCCAGGTGCCAACCAGTCTGCAAATCTGTGACATGACGACGCTGGGGGCGGCGCAGCCGCTCTGGGTGCTCGATGGTTTGACCGAGCACACTACCGTGCGTGAGCTGATTTGCTGCCGCGTCTACCAAGAGGTGCAGGACTACAACACCCATAAACCCGAATATTTTTGCGGGCTGGTGCGCCCTACCGAGGCCGAGCAAACCCTTAACGGCTATCGCCTGGCCACCCCCCGCCAACTGGACTGGGAGCAGCAGGCAGAGCTGGCGATCGCCGCCTTTCTCGCTAACGGTTTCCTCATTCTCGTGGGCGATCGCCAAGTTACCGAGTTGGACGAAGAGATTGCTGTATCTCCCGAGCAGACCGTGACGTTTTTGCGGCTGGTGCCGCTGGTAGGAGGTTAACCATGACTGCACTGAGTGCAGAGCGCTGCCAGGACATCATTTTGGCGATCGCGAACGAGGAGGGAAAATGCAATGTCTTTACCTTCACCCTGGATCATCTGAGCATTGGCAAGACCGTTCTAGCGCTCGACCCTGACGAACAGGCGGAGTTGGCCATGACCATGCTGCACTGGCTGGGCGATCGCACCAACCAAGTGGCCTATTCCCATAACCAATCCGGCATTCATGGCTGTTGGGCGGTGTTTTTAGCCCTGAGGCGTTTGCTGCGACAACCGCTACCTTTGAGCGAAGCAGCAGTGCTTGAGCTGGCGACCCTCTTTCGGCTGGGCTACCACTTTAGCGACGATAGCTTCCTATCCCCAACCGGCTTGCCGACGCCCCAAATCATTCACCACTTTTTAGACAGCACAGAACCTTCACCAGAGTTGCGATCGCGCATTGAGGCGGTTAGTGAGGTGCTCGATGTGTTTCAGCGTAACCAAGAAGCCATCGCGCTGCGTAACCGGATTGGCTCAGAGGTCATAACTATCCCTCTGGATGAGGGCGAGGCCTGGTGCGATCAAGCGATTGCCGACCTCAGCGCTCTGCCCCCCGCCGCGCGGCGGCTGTGGGTAGATCTGCTGCTAGGTTGCCGAAATTCGGATGGCAGCAAACCCAAAGGGGCCTGGCTCAAAGCCCTAGAACCTACCCTTCAACAGATTGGTGCGAAGACCTTGCAAGAGCATTTGGCCCGGTGGTTTGATCGGGTGGCCGAGCCCCGCACCCAGCCGGTTCATTCCCCAGGGGTGATGGAGGGCTACTCGTACAAAGAAGGGGCAGACAGCCCCTACGCCATGTACCTGACCAACGTGGCCATTCTCAAAGGGCTGTGCTGGGTAAGTAGTCGCTACCCCAGCCCAGCAGTCGTACGGGGGCTGGCGGTGGTGGTGCAGGGAGCCTTCCGCAAGGTGCCGGGGGTGGGGCCAGTGTGCATTCGCCTGGGCAATGCTGCCCTCTGGGCTTTAGGGGACATTGCCGATCGCGACAGTACCCTCCAACTGGCTCGGCTCAAAGCCAAAGTAAAACTGCCCAGCGCCCAAAAGAGCATCACCAAAGCCCTCTCTACCACCGCCAAGAAAGCCGGGGTCTCCCTGGAGGAACTGGCGGAATTGGCGGTGCCCGACTTTGGCTTCACCGCTGTAGGTCAGCGGCGTGACCCATTGGGCGACTTTATAGCGGAGATGGTCGTTCAGGGCAACCAGGCGACCCTAAACTGGCGCACTGCAGCGGGCAAGCCCCAGAAGTCGGTGCCCAAGGCGGTTAAAGACGACTACAGCGAAGCGCTCAAAGACCTGAAGCAGACTCTCAAGGATATTCAGGGCCTGCTACCGGCCCAGCGCGATCGCCTCGAAGCGTTATATCTGGCCCACAAAACCTGGCCTCTGAGCGACTGGCAAGAGCGCTACCTCGACCACCCCCTGGTGGGCACCCTGGCGCGACGGTTAATCTGGCAGTTTGAGGCAGACGGTTCTACCTCCAGCGGCATCTGGCACGACGGGCACCTGGTGACTGTGACTGGAGACTGGCTAGAAAAACTGCCGAAGGATGCGATTGTCTCCCTCTGGCACCCCATTGCCGCTGCGCCCGACACCGTCCTGGCGTGGCGTACCTGGCTCATCGAGCATCAGATTCAGCAGCCTTTTAAGCAGGCTCACCGCGAACTTTATCTGCTCACCGCCGCCGAGCAGCAGACCGCCACCTACTCCAACCGCTTTGCTGCCCACATCATCAAACAGCCGCAGTTTCACGCGTTGTGCAACCAGCGGGGCTGGCGCGATCGCCTGCGCATGATGAATGCTTGGGATCCGGAGCCCTCGGTGAAGCCCCTGCCGTCGTGGAATTTGCGAGCCGAGTTTTGGGTTACGGGCATTGGCGAAGATTACGCCCCCGACCTCACCACCGACGCAGGCGGCTACCGCTACCTCAGTACCGACCAGATCCGGTTTTACCCGTTCGACTCGGCAGAGCCCACCCCCCTGCCGCTAGAGGATATCCCGGCCCTGGCTTTCTCAGAAGTGATGCGCGATGTAGATTTGTTTGTCGGTGTGGCTAGCGTCGGCAATGACCCGGCCTGGGTCGATGGCGGCCTCGAACACTACCGCGACTACTGGCACACCTATTCCTTTGGGGTGCTCTCAGAAACGGCCAAGACCCGCCGCCAGGTGCTAGAGACGCTGGTGCCCAGGCTGGCGATCGCCGATCGCTGCACCTTGCAAGACCGCTTTTTGGTGGTGCGGGGCGACCTGCGCACCTACAAAATTCACCTCGGCAGCGGCAACATTCTGATGGAGCCCAACGACCAATATCTCTGCATTGTGCCCGACCAACGCCGCCCTACGGGGCAAGTGTTGCTGCCCTTTGAGGGCGACAGCATGACGGCGATCGTCTTGAGCAAAGCCTTGCTCCTGGCCTGCGACACCAAAATCAAAGACCCCAGCATTCGCGGCCAAATCAAGGGCCACTAAGGCGGATGAAAAACTTTACAGCCGCTGCCCCCCGCTTTCCCGGAAAAGATCGGGGGACAGCTGTTTTCAAGGGTATTGCTCAGGCTAGACGCCAGGTTCTTCAGGGAGGAAGGCGGTTGGTCTGGGCACCTTGACAGCAGCATGGTTTCGACGCTCCATATCAGAAGATTTTATGATCACACTGTCGATTCGTCCCCTGATTGAGACTCACTATGTCAACCAGGTGCAGGTCTTTGCGGACTCCCCCTGGTTTCAGCATTTGGAGCAGGGCCAGGCCTCCCGGCAAGAGTACGACGCTTTTATCTTCAACCTCTGTCAAACCCACCTGAAGAGTCCGCAAATTCTGGCCTTTCTCTACGCGGTGGCCCCACCGACAGCCGCCCCCCAGATCAAACACAATCTGCTCGAAGAACTGGGGCTGGATCAGGTGGCCATCTGCCACCCCGATCTGCTGTATCAGCTAGCGACAGCGGCGGGGTTTGATGGCGATCGCCAGACTCATCTGGCCGAGGCGGCCCAGGCCCAAATTCGGCAGCTCTGCACTGACCCGCTGCTGTTTGGCACCATCCAGGAACTGGGGCTGTCGGTGCTGCTAGAGGTGACCTGCTTTGAGTGGATGCTCTCTCGCCTCGCCAGTCGGATCGGCAAGGCGCTGGCGGCCCATCGCGGCCTGCCTTCGGAGAGCCTGACCTGGTTTCATCACCATTCTGAGGTCGATATTCGCCACGCCGAGGAAGGGTTAGACAGCGTTGAGCAGTACCTGGCTTACTACGAGATTGAGGCGGAGGATCTAGAGACGATTCTCGACATTACCTTTCGCGAAAACATTTTTGTTAAGCGCTACTTTGCCGACCTGCCCGCGATCGCTGGAGCTGCCGATGAGAATCGTTGAGGCCACCCTGTTTGCCCTGCAAATTCCCTTTGTGGAAGCCTTTGCCCACAGCGTGCGATCGCGTAGCAGCTCAGACTCGATCGTGGTGCGGCTGCGGGCTGAGGACGGCACCGTCGGCTACGGTGAGGCGGTGGCCCGGCCCTACGTCACCGGGGAGACGGTGGCGGGTTGTTTGCAGTTCATGGAACGTACCCTGTGGCCTGCGGTGCAAGCTACCGACTATGTTCCTTGGGCCGGGCAGGAGGAGATCGCCTGGCTAGGGTCGCTGACCCTGCCCGCCGAAGCCAATGAAACCTCTGGCGTAGTGGCCTGGCACGGGTCGCGCTGCGGCTTTGAACTAGCCCTGGTCGATTGTTTGCTCAAAGCTGCCGGGGTCTCCCTGGGGGAACTGCTGCCGCCTCGGCACCCGGTCACCTACAGCGGCGTGATCACGGCCAGCAGCGTGGAGGGCGCGGTGAAACACGCCAAGCGGTTTAAGCAATTTGGTCTGCCCTACCTGAAGGTGAAGATCACCGGAGAGGCCGATCAAGAACGGCTGGCGGCGATTCGCGCGGCGGTGGGGCCAGCGGTGTCGCTGCGGGTGGATGGCAATGGGGCTTACTCGGTGGAGGGGGCGATCGCTACCTGTGAGGCCCTGGCAGAATTTCACATCGACAGCGCTGAGCAAATGATTCCGCGCGGCGATCCTCAAGCTTTGGCGACGGTGCAGGCGGCTACTGCCATTTCCCAAATGGCCGATGAGTCGTTGATTACCCTGGCGGATGCCCAGACGCTGATTGCGGCCAAAGCCTGTCGAGGCTTTAATCTGCGGCTGGCGAAATGTGGGGGGCTGGGGCCAACGCTGGCGATCGCCGAGCTGGCCCAGGCCGCTGGCATTGCGGTGCAGGTGGGCTGCCAAGTGGGCGAGACGGCGATTCTCTCCGCTGCCGGGCGGCACCTGGCGGCCTATTTGCCCGAAATCAGCTTTTGCGAAGGCTCCTATGGCAGCCTGCTGCTGCGGGAAGATCTCAGTCGTCGCCCGATTCACTTTGGCCATCGGGGTCTGGCAAAACCGCTGAAGGGGCCAGGGCTAGGGGTCGAGATTCAGGATGCCCTGCTGGAGAAATACGCCCAGCAGACCATTTCACTCTTAGCGAAGGCGGTGTGAGGCGATGGCTAGTCTGTATACCCTGGGCCTGCGCTGGCAGGGGCGAGCCCTAAAACAACGGCTAGAGGCGGCTACCCAGGAGCCCGAACTGGCCCAAGCGCAGCTGTTGCGCCAGTTGCTCAGCCGCCATGGCGACACTCAGTTTGGCCGCGAGCATCATTTTGATCAAATTCGCACCCCGCTCGACTATCGGCGGGCGGTGCCCATTCGCGACTACGAAGGCTTTCGGCCCTACGTGCAGCGGATGATGGCAGGCCAGGACAAGATTCTGGTGAATGAGTCGGTGCGGATGTTCACGATGACCAGCGGCACCACCGGGCAGCCCAAATATATTCCCGTCACCGCCGGGGTAGAGCGGGGCGGGTCGCGGCTGATGCGGCAGTGGCTCTACCGCATTCTGCACGATCACCCCCGGTTTTTGAGCCGGGCGGTGGTGGGCATTGTCAGCCCGGCGATCGAGGGCTACACCCCCGGCGGCATTCCCTACGGCAGCCTATCGGGGCGCATCTACCAGCAGATTCCGGCCCTGATTCGGCGCACCTATGCCGTCCCCTATGGCGTGTTTGAGATTGCTGACTACGATCTCCGCTACTGGGCGATCGCCCGCTACGCCCTGGCGCGGCAGGTGTCTTTTTTGTGTACGCCTAACCCCAGCACCCTGAAGCGGCTGGCCACGGTAATGACGCACCAGGCAGAATCCTTAATCCGAGCAATTCACGACGGCACCGGGGGCGAGGGACTGCCGACTCAGCGGCCTCAGCCGGAGCGAGCCAAACAGCTAGAACGAATTTTCCACACTACCGGGGCACTGCGGCCTCAAGACTGCTGGCCTCACCTGGAGCTTTTAGGCTGCTGGACGGGCGGGTCGGTGGGAGCGCAGGCCCGGCAGCTCACCGCTGACTATGGCCCCCTGCCGATTCGCGATCTGGGCTATCTCGCCAGTGAGGCCCGAGTCACCCTGCCCTACGAGAACAACACCCCCGCTGGCCTGCTCGATCTGACCCTGAATGTCTATGAATTTATTCCCGAAGACGGTGCCGACCAGGCCGACCCGCCAATTTTGCTTAGCCATGACCTAGAGCGAGGGCAGCGCTACCAGATTCTGCTCACCACCCCCGGCGGCCTCTACCGCTATCACATCAACGATGTGGTGGAGGTGACGGGTTTTTATAACCGATCGCCCCTGATTGCCTTTTTGCGC
The DNA here is from genome assembly GCF_016888165.1 of Halomicronema sp. CCY15110. GTDB lineage: Bacteria > Cyanobacteriota > Cyanobacteriia > Phormidesmidales > Phormidesmidaceae > Halomicronema. The sequence goes on from NZ_JACSWC010000419.1 coordinate 21,224, forward strand.
AAGGGCCGCGACATGAGTAATCTGACCGGGGAGAAGCTGCATGTGAATCATGTATTGGCTGCGATCGCCGCCCTGCAACACCAGTTTCACCAGCCGATCGGCCCCTACCGCCTGGTAGCTAATGCTCAGACCATGCGCTACGAACTGTACTGGGAAATGGCGAATATTCCCAATCAAGACTGGATTGAGTCCTTGCTGTCAGCCTTGGATACGGCCCTGGCTGAAAACAACGTTGAATATGGTCAAAAACGCGCCTCTCAGCGGTTGAACGCCCCCTGCCTCCACCGCATGAAGCCGGGCTGGGCGGAGGCGACCCAGCGCTGGGCCATTGCCCAAGGCCAGCGAGAGGTACAGTACAAATGGCCGGTGCTCACCCAGCAGCCCCTACCGCTAGATACCGACGCGATCGCGCAAACCTATGAGCTGACACTGCCCTATGCCCACCCCTACTGATGGTCTGCGGCAGAATAGTCTATGGCCGAGTCGGCATCCGGTGCCCTGGCTGTGGGCGCTGACCCTGCTGTTTTGGCTGCGGGTGCTGGGGCAGGTGCTGGTGGCCTTTTTCCAGGTGCCCTTTTTGCCCCCCATGGCCCACTGGTATTCGGGTCTGCTGCCCTACCCACTGTTGTTGCCCAGCCAGCTGCTGATTTTGGCGCTTCAGGTCAAGATCAATCGTGACTTGGCCCAGGGACGGGGTTGGTTTCAGCGGCCTCGCCCCCGTCTGGGTCAGGGCCTCCAGTACGCGAGCTACGGCTACGCCCTGGTGATGGTGATCCGCTACGGTCTCACCATGAGCCTCTACCCCGAGCGTCGCTGGCTGGGGGAAGGCACGATTCCCATTGTGTTTCACTGGGTGTTGGCCGCCTATCTCTGGCTCTGGGGCCACGGCCATCGTTCAGAGGGATAGCCATGAAGGGAGGGATTTTTCGCCATTGCGCTCGGCTGTTCTCGCATAAGCGGGTCGGGCTCTGGCTGCTGGCGGGGGTGACTGCGCTGCTGCTGTTGGTGGTTGGGCGGGGGAGTGCGATCGCCGCTGCCTGGTTGGGCTACCAGTTAGACTATCCCCCCGCCAGCTATGGTGTCCGTCTAGAGCGCGGCCTGACCGTGACCGCCCCCGATGGCACGGCCTTGGTCGCCGATGTCTACCACCCCCGCATCGCCGCCGCTACCCCCACCATTCTGGTGCGCATTCCCTACTCCAAACAAATTAAACACATCCTGTTTGCCCGCACCGTGGGCCATCTCTGGGCCAGCCACGGCTACACCACCGTGATCCAGGGCACTCGGGGACGCTACGAGTCGGGCGGCAGCTACGATCCGCCCTTTGTGAACGAGGCTCAGGATGGCCGGGCCACGCTGCAATGGATCGCCCAGCAGCCCTGGTACGACGGGCAGATCGGCATGTGGGGGGGCTCCTACTTTGGCTATACCCAATGGGTACTGGCCGACCAGATCGATCCAGGGTTGTCGGCCCTGATCCCACAGATTTGCAGCACCGACTTCTACGGCATGTTCTACCCCGGCGGCGCGTTTTCTCTGGAAAGCGCTCTCTACTGGGCGACCCTCAGCTACGGCCCCCGCGATATTCCCCTGCCCCAGGAGCAGCTCCAGCAGGGCTTTGCGGGGTGGCCCCTGCTAGAGGCCGATGACCGCGCGGTGCAGAATATTCCGTTTTTTGATACCTGGGCCAGCCACACCGATCGCGATCGCTACTGGCAAGCGGTTGATGGCACTGGCCGCGCCCGCCAGCTTCAGGCCCCGGCCCTGCTGATGGCGGGTTGGTACGATCCGTTCTTGCCGACTCAACTGGCCGACTTTCAACAGATTCGCGCCACCGCTGCCCCCCAAGTAGCCGAGGCTACCCGCTTGGTGATCGGGCCTTGGACCCACGCCAACACCGTTACTTTCCCCGACGGCAGCCGCCCCCGCAACTACCGCTTCGAAAGCATTGGCCCTAGCTTGCCCTGGTTTGATCACCAGTTCAAAGGTGCTCCCGAAACAGCCTATCCCAGCCCGGTACTGATCTACGTCATGGGCGCTAACACCTGGCGTGAGGAAGCCACCTGGCCCCTGTCCCGCACCCGCTATACGCCCTACTACCTGCACAGCAACGGTCAGGCCAATACTCTCAACGGCGACGGCGTTCTCAGTCTGGAGCCGCCGGGGGATGAAGGGAGCGATCGCTTTCTTTACGACCCGCAAAACCCGGTACCCAGCGCCGGGGGCACTATGCTCGGGCCAAACGCAGGCATTCAGCCCCAAAACGTAGTGGAACAGCGGGATGACGTGCTGGTTTATACCACCCCGCCCCTGAGCGAGGCGATCGAAGTGACCGGGCCAGTGCAGTTGCGGCTCCAAGTCTCCACCACCGCTCCCCACACCGATTTCACGGCCAAACTGGTGGATGTCTATCCCGACGGGACGGCTTACAACGTTTCCGAAGGGATTCTGCGGCGGGGCTACGGCAAGGCGATCGGCAACAATACCCAAGCGGAAACCCAAGCACCTACCGAAATCGCGATCGACCTGTGGCCCACCAGCCAGATCTTCTTCCCCGGCCATCGCCTTCGCCTAGAGGTCTCCAGCAGCAGCTACCCCCGCTTTGACCGCAACCCCAACACGGGCCGCCATATTCCCACCGAGCGCCGACCCGTCACTGCAACTCAGACGATTTACCACCATGCTGCTGCTGTCTCTCGGCTGATTCTGCCCATTATTCCAGCGGAAAAATAATCCCTAACGTTACTGGGGTGTGGCAACGACCTTGACGACAAGGTCTTATCACGGATGGATGTAGCGAATTGCTCAAGATAGGGGCAGTTGATCGGGATCAATCCCCTGAGATCTCAGATAGCCCTCTAGCTGCTCGACTCGCTGCCGTTCCTGTTCTGCTCGCTGCCGTTCCGCTTCTTCAGGTAAAGGAATCAAGTCACCTGCTGCCGTAAACCAACGCAACTGCCGTTCGTGAATTCCCAACTCTAGCCCTAACTGCTGGCTGGTCAAGCGTTCCTGATCCGTGGGTGTGATGGGCTCATAGCACCCATTGGAGAGGCGAAATCCGGCAAATTCCATCGTCTCTGGGTGGAACCAGTAGTACTCGGGCACCCGCCACACATCCTGATACAGAGCTTTCTTCGCCCCTTTATCAACCTGAGCGGTAGAACTGGAGAGCAATTCGATCACCACGTTGGGATACTTGCCCCCTTCTTCCCAGATCGCCCAACTGCGGCGTTCTTTCTTTTCAGCGCCCAGTACTACGAACACGTCTGGTCCACGAAAATCTCGTTTTTTGAGCTGCTGCTTGTTGTAATAGACCGTCAAAGGTCAAAGGTTCTGTCGCAAAAACAAAATGAGGGTATGAAATCCCTCTTTCTTATCTATATCTATGCAGCGATACCGAAGATATGGTGGATGAAAGAGATCTGTTAGGGCAATCGCATCTTTATCCAGTAAGAACTTTGAGCAGGTAATCATCGTCCCATCCGGCTCTGAGTCGTTTGTTTTTGATGCCGAGTTTAGCGGTCTTCTCCTGATTCAAGGCACTTAAAGCGAGATGCCGGAGTAGGGTAAAGTTCTCAGGGGCATGGTCAGTGCGAATGCGACAATCATCTTCCTGGAAAGCCACATCTAAGACCCAATGCAAAGGATTTTCAACACTCCAGTGAGTCCGAATCGACGACGCTAGCCGTTCTGCATCGGGGGCTAAGGAACTAATGTAGTAGCGCACCTCGGCACTGGTTTGGCCATCAATGGTGCGCTGCGACTCGACCTTGGCAATGCTGGTGAGGTGAGTCCACTGCTCCGCATCAATGAGGTCGGCAACGCCCCCAAGACACCAGCAACGCCGAGTTTCCAGGCGACCGTGACCGGTTTCAGTCGTTTCATCAACATCAGGCTCAAGGGCTTGATAGTCCTGGGCTGGCGCCGCCTCAAACCGCTGCTGAACCGCCTCAAATAGATTGCCCTGGTTGCCCTTGAGGGCTAAAACATAGTCCCCTCCTTGCTGGACGATTTGCTCGGCAATCGTCTTCTGCGTTCCCATGGCATCAATCGTGACGATGCACCCATGCAGGTCTAACACCTTGAGCAACTCCGGAATTGCCGTGATTTCATTCGACTTCTCATCAACTTTGCGTTGGCCTAATACCAAGCGATTTTGGCTCGCCCAGGCACTGACCATGTGAATGGCTCCTTTGCCTTGCCCTTGATCATAAGAACGTCGGACAGTCTTGCCATCAATGGCAATCACTTCTCCGGCGGTGAGGCGACTGATGGAACGCACCCAGCGCAGAAAGCACTGCTGGAGTTGCTCGGGGTCGAGCCGCGCAAACACCCGGCCAAAGGTGTCGTGGCTGGGGATGCCCTGCGGCAGCGCCAAAAAGGTTTTCAGCCAGTCATATTTAGCTTTGCCATAGGTCTCAATGCCGACCCAGCCATCCGCACCACAGATGACGGCCAGGATCGCAATCGTCAGGATATCGATGAGCAAGTGATCCTTGCTGCGGTCAATGCGAGGATCATCAATATCCGCAAAATGAGCAGCAATTCCAAATTCAAAACTTGACGGTGGGTTGAATTAGGATGAGCTGAAGAATCCCCCCTGAGGACCGGATGATGGAGCCGTTAGTCTTGAGTTTTGGCGTGTTACTCGGCTATCTGCAGCAACGCATCGAGTGCATCCAGGATCCCCGACAACCCAGCAATGGCACCCGTTACCGTCTTGGCGATGCCATCTTAGCCGCCTTTTCGGTGTTTTTTATGCAGTGCGAGTCATTTCTAGAGCACCAACGGCAGATGCAAAGTCGGCGCGGTAAAGACAATGCGCAAACGCTGTTTGGACTGGAGCAAATGCCCAGTGCGCCGCAAATTCGCAACCTTCTCGACCAGATTGCGGCACCGCAGTTATTCGGCGTGTTCGAGCGGGTCTATCGCGCCTTGCAACAGGGCGGCTACTTGAAGCCCTTTCAATGCTTGGGAGGACATCTGTTAGTGACCTTAGATGGCACGCAGTATTTCAGTTCTCAAAAGCTGGGTTGCGAGAGGTGTTCGACGCGAACGCATAAAAATGGTCGGGTGACCTACTTTCACAGCGCCATTTTGCCCGTGATTGTGGCTCCCACGCAGACTCAAGTGATTGCGTTAGCCCCCGAATTCATTCGACCGCAAGCGGGCTCTGACAAACAAGATTGTGAACTGGAGGCCGCCAAACGGTGGCTGCAAGCGCATGCGAAGCAATTTGCGCACCAACCCGTCACCTTGCTGGGCGATGACCTCTACAGTCATCAACCGCTGTGTCAGCAGTCTTTAGAGTTGGGGATGAACTTCATCTTCACCGCGCTGCCGGACTCGCATCCGGCCCTCTACGAGCGATTGCACGTGCTTGACGTTTTGGGGGCCATTGAGAGTCTAGACATTCGGCAAGACCAGCGGGGGACGTCCACCCGCTATCGCTATCGCTATACCAACCTCGTGCCGATTCGTGATGCCCCACCCGCACTGTTAGTCAATTGGTGCGAACTTACCGTCAGCGATGAGCGCACGGGACAGGTGCTTTACCACAATGCCTTTATCACCCACCATCGCTTGAATGATGACACCGTCGCTCATGTCGTCGCGGCGGGTCGCAGTCGCTGGAAGACCGAAAACGAAAATCACAACGTGCTCAAAACCCAGGGCTACCATCTCGAACACAACTTTGGGCATGGTCAACAGCACTTGGCTGCCTGTTTACTCACCCTCAATCTCTTAGCCTTTCTCTTCCATACCGTCCTTCAGTTAGCCGATCCGGCTTACCAACAGATCCGTCAACAACGGGGTCCGCGCAGAGGATTCTTTCAGGACATTCTCAGCCTGACGAAGTATCTGCTTTTCGAGAACTGGCAGCATCTGATTGACTTTATGCTCGCCGATTCAGACCCCGTTATAATCCCTAACTCCTCCTAAATTTTTGAATTTGGAATTGCTGCAAAATGAGCGGCAATGCTGGTCTGAGACTGGAGCTTCATAGACTTTGAAAGAGACGCTGCAATGACCTCACGGTAACGTCTCTTCTTGTCTAGATAAAGATGCGATTGCCCTGGGTCCAACGGTGGCATGGTTAGCCCCACCCAAGCCAACCAGAGCGGTCGAGTAGATTTAGGCTCACCCGCTGCGTCTAATCGCTGCACCTGAATTAAGTTGAGCGGATGAGCCGCCGCCTGTCGAAAATGTAAGGTTCTCCAACAGCGCACCTGCACCCGCCCAAGGCTGGGCCGCTGCACCTCAATATCTTCATCCGCCGACCACCCAGTAGTGGCATCGTTGAGCTTAAACTTGTCGCCATGAATACGGGGACGACCGTGCCCCTGATAGGGCGGTGGAGCGCCCCAAAGATGACGATTGCTCCTCAAGCGCATCAGCTTGTCGGCCTCAATCTCAGCGCTTTTGAGCACAAAGCTGGCGCATCCATATTCGCTATCCCACAAGCTCAAGGGACGAGTGGGTAACTCTTGGCAAACTTGCTTAAGTTGCCACACGGCTTTGGTAATCGGACTTTCCCAACTCGTAATCCGCTCATGCCTGAGCGGTAGTGCCCAACTGCCGGAGGCTTCTGGGATCCAGGCGAGGGTGCTATATCCTTGCCCTACGGTGACAGCACTCTGGGAACCGGCTCCATGCGCTTGGTGTTCATAGGTTCGCTCGGGTAATTGTTTCGCATATGGCCTCGTATGGTCTCCTCCCAACACGATTTGCTTGGATGTGGATTTATCAATCTGATGGATGTACAAACGCATCAGTTTCCGACGTCGGGGCCGACTGTCTTTGACAGTTTCATACAGACTGGGCCACTGACGCTGAAACAGCGGGGATTGTGATAATTCGGCAAAGCTATAGACATGGCGTGTTGTCATCACTGCATCTAATAGCTCAAAGGTCGCGTCGCGGGCGCGACTGAGATGTTCGTAGGCTTCTGTACGAAAGTTTTGAAGCGTATCGTAGGTCATAGGCAGAAATGAGATGGTTGACGCTTCTCAGTTTCTGCCTTCAGGCGCTCCTGACTCTCGTTGGGAACGCCTTTTTTCTGTTTGCTAGTCTAAACACCAGGGGGAACGGTTTCCCATTAACGCGGCTTCACCACTTTCCCGCTGTCTCAAGGGCAACGAATATTCAATCCTCTATCCTTAGCCTTCTGTCAAGTACAATTTATACCAAATTACATGCGATTACCCTGCGGCAGTATAGCGATTTCTTGACATTAATTTTCTATTTACGTATATTGATATTTCTTTTCTTCACTAGAAATATCTGAATTGGAAAATCATGTCAGCATAACGAATAAGTTGAAACCGTTAACAGCATCTTTAGCTGACCAATTTTCGATCTTTACTATTTTTGGCTGGTGCTCTCGATGACAAGGTAATTCCGTTGCCCGTGTCAGAGTGCGATTGATTCAGACATCCCATCTGTGGAGGCAAACATGGCCGTTACACCGACCTATCCGGGCGTCTATATCCAAGAGATTCCTAGCGGGGTGAGAACCATTGTCGGAGTAGGTACTTCGACCGCCGTGTTTTTAGGCCGAACGCCACAAGGCCCCTTAAACGAACCCGTTCTCTGTCTGGGCTATCCCGATTTTGAGCGGGCCTTTACAGGCGATCGCGCTGGTAGCGAATTGCCCCGCGCGGTGCAGTTATTTTTTCTCAACGGAGGCACCCGCTGCTATGTCATGCGGCTCGCCAATGATGCGACCTACGCCGCCGTGACCTTGCGCAACGAGGCTAATTCAGAGGATGTGCTGGTGGCCACTGCCAAGTCAGCCGGGCTGTCGGGCAGCACCATTCGCCTGGCGGTGAGCTACGGCACGACCCAACCTGAGTCGACCTTCAATTTAGAGGTCTTTCGCTGGGTGACCAATAGCCGGGGGGCGCAGGTCAAGGCCGATGTCGAGCAGTGGGTGGGCCTGACGATGGAGCCGGGCACCGCTCGCTATGCCGTTAATTATGTCACCCAAAATTCCCAGCTGCTTGAACTGGCATTACCCGATCCAGACAATCCGCCAACACTGGGGGTGGCCGGGTATTCCCAGTCGGGATTGCCAATTCCGGGGCAGACGGATACGATTTTCCGCGATCGCTGCCTCACCCTCATGGGTAGTAACTCTGCTTTTGGCAATCGGTTTCGGATCTTTGTCGATGGCCGAGGCCCCTTTGATGTCGATTTGTCTGCGATCGACTTTTCAGTCGCTCCTTTAGATGTGGATGGTGATATTCGCGACAACTTAGCTGACGCCATCCAACAAATCGTCAACGATGCCCTGACGGGAGGGCTGAGCGTCACCGTCACCTTTGAAACGGGACCCAGCGGCCCCACGGGGGATGATAACCAGGATTCGGTGTGGTTAAGGATTACTTCCAGTAATGTCGATGTGCGCATTGAGCCCGCCCCCGACAATGATGCGGCGGTGTCGCTCATGCTAGGCACAGCCCAGGGCGGGTTAGAGGTATCGCGCTACGGCAGCATTCGTCCTGCCGCTAATGGCATCGTGTTTGATATCAATAACCTGGTTGATCTGGCCGCTCTGCCTCAAGTGGCCTTTGACGAAATCACTGTGGGCACTGCCGACCCGATTGATTTAGGCACCGATCTGGTCACCAGTGCTGCAACGGATGCCCGGTTTTACTATCAGGCGGATTATGACGCGACTACGACCGCTGGCATCGTCGGCCATAGTGACGGCGTTAGAGAAAAGCTCGGCATTCTAGCGGCGGCGATCAATCAACAAAAGCTGGCTGACAATTCCTTTAAGTGGACAGCTGAGGTTTGGGGATCGCGGTTGGCGTTGATTCCTGGCGATGGGGGCGACAATAGCCAGCGATCTCTCACCACGGGTTTAGAGGCTGGCGGCGGCACCAATATCGGTGGCAATTTCATCGACAATGTGCGGTACTACAGCTTGGGAAGTGCAGGGACTGGGGCCTTTCAAGTGTCGGGGCCGCCGCCCAGCGATGGGGGCGCACCGCAACTATCTGACTATCGCAATGCCTTCGACATTTTGGATCGCGAGGTCGACCTCTACAATTTGATGATTTTGCCGAAGGATGAGGATCACGATGCCGCCACGACCGCTTCGCTGTGGGGGCCAGCGAGCGTCAGATGTCAGGAGCGTCGGGCGTTTTTGCTGATCGATCCGCCGGAAAGTTGGGGCACGGTGCAGCAAGCGACGAACCCCACCAGCGGCGTCAACAGTTTGCGCATTGGCTTGGTGAAGGACTACAGCGCCGTGTTTTATCCGCGGCTGGCGATGCGCGAAAACGGACTCCAAATATACGTCAACCCCAGTGGGGCGATCGCCGGACTGATAGCCCGCATTGATGCTGAGCGAGGGGTCTGGAAGGCACCGGCGGGAACGGAGGCGGACATTCGCGGAGTCGTGGGATTAGAACATCGATTTTCGGATCGCGAACACGGTGTGCTGAATCCCCAGGCGATCAATACTTTGCGCATCTTTCCTCAGGGCATTGTGAATTTTGGCGCTCGCACCCTGGCCGGTTCGGACGAGCAGGCCAGCGAGTACAAATACATTCCGGTACGACGGTTGGCCCTTTTTATTGAAGAAAGTCTCTACCGAGGGTTGCAGTGGGTGGTCTTTGAACCCAATGACGAACCGCTGTGGGCGCAGATTCGTCTGAATGTCGGAGCGTTTATGAACAATCTGTTTCGGCAGGGGGCCTTTCAGGGGAGATCGCCCAACGAGGCGTATTTTGTGAAGTGCGATCGCGAAACGACGACGCAAAACGACATTAATCTCGGCATCGTCAACATTTTGGTGGGCTTTGCGCCCCTGAAACCGGCAGAGTTTGTCATTCTGTCGCTGCAGCAGATAGCGGGCGAAATTCAAACCTAGGGAGGTGAGGTATGGTTCAATTCAGCGTTAACGCCCAACGGCTGGATCCCTACAAAAACTTTAAGTTTCGGGTGAAATGGGATGGCCGCTATGTGGCTGGCATCAGCAAAGTGGGTGCCCTCAAACGCACCACCGAAGTGGTGGAGCATCGCGAAGGGGGCGACCCCAGCACGATGTTGAAATCGCCGGGGCAAAGTAAATATGAGCCCATCGCACTGGAACGGGGCGTGACCCATGATCTGGAGTTTGAACGGTGGGCCAACAAAGTCTGGAATCTGGGGTCGGGGCTGGGACTAGAGGTGTCGCTCAAGGACTTTCGTAAGGACATCATTTTGGAGTTGATGAACGAAGCGGGGCAGGTGGCGATCGCCTACCGCATCTACCGATGTTGGGTTTCGGAATTTCAAGCCCTGCCCGAACTGGATGCTAGCGCCAACGCCGTCGCCATCCAGATGCTGACCCTGCAAAACGAAGGCTGGGAGCGTGATTACGCCGTCACCGAACCCGAAGAACCCAGCTTTGTCGAACCAGGTTAAGCCATGGGAGTGCCTTCGGCGATGGAGCTGTTACGGATTTGGGAAACTAGTCAGCATCAGTCCAGCGCTCATCAGGCGTTGCAGTTGCTGGCGGCGGCCCACCCCGATCAGGCTTGGGAAACCCTGTCTCAACTCAGTGTGGGGCAGCGCGATGGGTTGCTACTGACCCTGCGGCAACAGCTTTTTGGGCCACAACTCGCTTGCGTAGCCGATTGCCCCAACTGCTCCGACCGGGTCGAGATCACCCTCAGGGTGGCCGATCTGCAACTGCCGACTCAGCCCGTGACGCCGCCGTTCATGCTCAAAGTTGAGGACTATGAGGTGCAGTTTCGGTTACCGACGGGCGGCGATTTGGTGGCGATCGCGGGAGCCGCCAACCCCGATCAAGCCCAGCAAACTGTGCTCAACCGCTGCTTGCTCTCGGTGCGCTACCAGGGTGAAGCCGTCACCGACGCTCCTTTGCCATCCACAGTTCTTGACCGACTCATTGCCACCATTGCCGATATGGATCCTCAAGCCGATATTCGCCTCGACCTCACCTGTCCCCATTGCCAACACGGCTGGCAGCTCAGTTTTGACATTGCCTTCTTTCTGCAGCGCGAAATTCAAACGTGGGCCTACCGCCTGCTACAGGATGTGCATTGTCTGGCGCGGGCTTATGGCTGGTCAGAAGCGGAGATTGTGGGCATGACGCCCCAACGGCGGCATTTGTATGTGGAGATGGCGAGTCATGGTTGATTTTTTACGCAATCTCGTGACCAAAACCTTACAGCCCCAAACGGCAACAGTGCGGCCCCGGACGCCATCGCGGTTTGAGCCCGTTCAGCCCTTTTTGGCTGCGCCCTTGGTGATGGAAGAGACCATTCACACCGCTGCGGAACCAGCCGCGAGTCCGTCGCCCGCGATCGCCCCGCACCCGTCCCCACCCCCGATAACGACGCTACCTGTGGTGCAACATCAGGCCCCGCCGCCCGCGATCGCGCCGCCCCCAATGCAGCCACCGTCACCCGCCCCCACCGCCGACATGCCCCTTGGCGAACCCGTGCGTCATCCCCGGCGGACCACGCCACCGCCCCCAGAGCCAGCCGCCGCCCGCTCATCGGCACCACCAACTTTTCCCGAATGGCCTTCGCCGCCGCCCTCTCCAGCAGCTTCGCCGCCGCCCCTCGTTCAGCCGATTGAACGGTCGTTGCCCACGGAGCCACCCCCGCTAGCCCCGATGGAACCGCCGAGGCCACCTTGGTCCCTGGCTGAATCGGCTCCCGCCCCCCCCCCGCCCCCCCCCGCCGAGCCGTTAGCGGCGGCCACTGACCCAGTTGCCGAGGTAAGACCAGAGCCTCCAGCGCTAGCCCCGATGCCGCCGCCGCCGCCGCCGCCGCCCGCGACTGAGTCGCCCTGGCTGCAGCAGATTGATCACGCGATCGCCCAGCGGTTTGCCGCTCTGCCGCCGCCGCCCAAACGCAAGCCCGCCCCCGCCGCTGCCCCTCAACTCGTCATTGGTCAGCTCAAGGTAGAAGTGGTGCCGACGCCCCCCCCACCCAAACGATCACGATCGCCCGCCCAGCGCACCACATCGCGCCGCGATCGCACCCAGCGATCAACGCCGCATTCCGTGACCCGCTTTGGCCTCGGCCAACTGTAAATTCAAAATTCAAAACTTCCCCACTCCCTAACTCCCCATGCCACCCCCTATCCACATCGAATCCCTCCTGCTCCAACTACCGGGTGTCACCGCCGACGAATCCCGACAGCTGGCCCAACAAGTCGCCCAAATCCTCGCCGAGGATGCCCGCCCCCGCCCGTACCCCCAGCAAATCGGCGCTCTGAATGTGCGCATTGAAATTCCTACAGGGCTGCCCCGCGATCGCCTCGCCCATGAAATTGCCGCCGCGATCGCCGCCCGTCTGCCCTGATTCTGGATGAATTTTTCCCGCTATGGTTACTGCCTCGCCCATTCGTCCCAAATTGCTCAAAGGTGCCCTGATTGGGTTCACCGATCGCTTTTTAGTGCCGATTCCCAACATCATCCTGTTTCAGTACAACCCCGACACGCTGACCCGCAACCTCACCCCCTGGGCCCCCCCGGATGCCGATGCCGAGCCGTCCCCCGTGACGCCCAGCACTGCCCAGCCCTTTGACCCGGCGGAGAGCTTTACCCTGTCGCTGTTTTTGGATGCCGCTGATGATCTGGAAGCGCCGGAGCAAAATCCGGTGACGACGCTGACGGGGGTGGCCGATCGCATCGCGGCGTTAGAGATGCTGATGTATCCTCAACGGCTAGAGGCCCCGCCGCTGAATGTACCGGAGGTCGATACCCTGAACGGGGACGGGGGCGACGAAGCGCCGCTCGAACGCCTGAGCGTGCAGGTGGTGCTGTTCATTTATGGCCCGGGGCGCGCCCTGCCCGTGCGCATCACGCGCTTTTCGGTCGAGGAACAGCTCTTTTCCACCACGCTGTATCCCATTCGGGCCAAGGTCAATTTGGAACTGAGTGTGCTGCAGCCCAAAGACTTTCCCGAAGACGAGCAAAAAGCGGGGCGCGAGTTTGCCCTCAAAGCCTATGACTGGACCCGCAAACAAACCCAGGGGCTGGCGGTGGCCAATCTGGCTAACACAGTGGAGTCGCTGCTGGGATTATTGCCGTTTTAGCCTTGCTCATCAGGAAAGCTGATCTACCCATTTTGAAGCCGTTTAGGAGAGTTATCCCCATGTTTGCCCCCAACAGTCGTTACGCCAATTTGCCGCTGCGCACGGTGACCGATCGCCGGGGTCGGCCAGTGGCGATCGTGCCTGTGCCCCCCGCTCCCGATCAGGTTTTGCGGGGGCTGCATCAGCGGCGTCAGGGCCAGCGGCTTGACCACCTGGCGCAGCAGTACCTCAAAGATGCCACGGCGTTTTGGCGCATCTGCGAGCTGAATGATGCCATGACCCCAGACGCGATCGCGGAAGTGGCTGAAATTGCCATTCCCCGTTAGGTGAGGCGTTATGGGACTCAGTGTAGAGATTGCTGTGAATGGCACCGTCGATGGGGATCTGGCCCAGGCCAGCCGCATTGAGGTGACCGAGTCGATGGGGGGCACGACCACCTATCGGCTGGTTTACAGCGTCGATATCGCCGGGGGTGATTTGCCGCTGCTGGCGGACGATCGCCTGGGTCCGGGGTCAGAGCTGACCATTTCAGTGCCCGTCAACAACCGTTCAGAATGTCTGGTGAAAGGCCCCGTTCACGCGCAGCACATTCACCTGCGTCACGGGGGCGAAGGTTCAGAGCTAGAGGTGCTGGGAGCCGACACCTCGATCGCGATGGATCGCGAGACCAAATCTGCCGTGTGGGCGGAGGTCAGCGATAGCGACGTGGTGCAGAGCATTTTGGGCAGCTACGGCTACAGCCCCGATGTGCAAGCCACCGCGGCGACCCACACCGAGGCCAAGCACACCCTCGTGCAGCGGGACAGTGATTTGCGGTTTGTGCGGCGACTGGCACGGCGCAACGGCTATCTGTTTTGGCTGACCTGCGACAGCCGTGGCGTCGAAACGGCCCATTTCAAACGCCCCAGTTTGGACGGCAGTCCGGCTGCTGAACTGACGATCAACCGCGACTCGCCGACGCTGCAAACCCTTGACCTGTCTTGGGATGTGGAGCGGCCCACGAGTGTCGTGGGGCAACAGCTCGACCTCAACAGCAAAGAGAATTTGGATGGGGCGGTGGCGGAGAGTCCGCTAGCGGCACTGGGACAGCAGTCGCTAGCGCAGATTGCCGGGGGGCCGCGATCGGTGCATCTGCAAGCCCCCGCCGATGATGCTGGCGACCTGCAAGCGCGGGGCGAGGGGGCGCTGATCGAGGCGGGCTGGTTTGTGCGGGCTAGTACCCAGACGAGCTTGCGGGCATTGGGGCAGGTGGTGAGATCGCACACCCTGATCAACTTGACGGGGGCGGGCAGCCGCCACAGCGGCACCTACTGGGTCGCCAGCGTGCATCACCAAATCGACGCCGTGGCCCACTACATGACGGTAGAGCTGCTGCGCAACGGCTGGAATAGTAGCTCCGGCTCACCGCTGGGGAGCTTGATTTAGGGAGGAATCATGGAACCAAACCTGCTCGAAGAATTGCTGGACTGGGTGCGCAGCCACTACTACGGCAAATACCGGGGGTGTGTGACCGACAATGCCGATGCTACCCAGCGGGGACGGCTCAAGGTGCGCGTACCAGCGGTGCTGGCCGACCACGAGGTCTGGGCCATGCCCTGTGTGCCCTATGCCGGGGATGGGGTGGGTTTCTACAGCCTGCCCGAACCGGGAGCCGGGGTCTGGGTCGAGTTCGAAGGGGGGGATCCGTCTTTTCCCATTTGGGTGGGGGGCTTTTGGGCCGACAACGAGCTGCCCGACGAGGCCGACGCCGCCATCAAAACCTGGAAAACCGAGCAGCTTCAGGTGCGTATTGACGACACCGCTGATGAACTCAAGGTAGAGACCACGGGCGGTTCGACCCTCACCGTGGCCGACGCCATCACCAGCGACACGGCCACCGCCACGCACACCGTCGGCAGTGAGGGCGTCGTCAGCGAGGCCGGGGCCACCAAGGCGGAAGTGACGACCACCGCCTTTAAGGTCAACAATGGCGCGTTGGAGGTGATGTAATGGCCGGTCACACCCTCACGACGGCCTCGACGCTGCAATGTCCCCACGGGGGCGCAGTCAATATTGTGTCGAGCAATAGCCGGGTCAAAGCGGACGGGGCTTACACCGTCACCCTGGCGGATACCTTCACGGTGAGCGGTTGTCCCTTTCAGATTCCCTCGACGCCGCCGATTCCGAGTCCTTGTGTGCGGGTGCAGTGGCTGGTGCCCGATACCCGTGTGCGGGTGAATGGCAGCCTCAGTCTCAGTCGCTCTAGCACAAGCCTGTGTTTGAGCGCGGCGCAAGTGCCTCAGGGCAGCGTGCTTGTCGGCAATACCCAAACCCGCACCCAGAGCCAGTAAGGAGCTGCGATCGCTATGGCTAACTCAATTTTCAGTTTGCAATATCCCCTCGCGGTGGATGGCGGCCTCGGACGGTTAGCGATCGAGCGCGACTATGAGGCCCACGTTGAGCAAATGATGCGGCAGGTGCTGCTCACGAGTCCGGGGGAGCGGGTTAATCGGCCTGATTTTGGCTGTGGGGTGCGGCGACTGCTGTTTTCGCCGAACAGTGATGTCAATGCCACCTTGGCCCAGGTGACGATCTTTCAAGCGTTGGAACGGTGGCTCGGCACGGTGCTGCAAGTGCAGGAGGTGCGAGTGACGCCCCAGGATGAACGGCTCGATATTGAGATTGTCTACGTGCTGAAGGCGCGGCAAGAAAATCGCTATCTAAACGTGGAGGTGAGGATCTGATGCCCCTGCCCGATCGCGTGCAACGGTTACTCAACCAGCAAATCGTCACCGGCATTGACTTTATCTATGTGGCGGACGATCAGCTGACGCTGGACGTGTATTTTTTAGAGTCGGCCAGTCACTCCCCGGCGAGCTTAGAGATTCCCCTGGTGGGCAATAGCGATGCCAGCTTAGATTTGCAGGCCGAACAGGTACGGATCTACGCGCCTGCAGGCTCCCAAACCCTGCCGGAAATCATCCTTCGAGCCGGGGGGGCGCAATGGTGGGTCTGGGTGGAAGGGGCCACCGCGCCGCAGCCGTGGGCGGCTGGCCTGGCGAATGTGACTCGACATTTTTGGCGGTTGCAGGTTGAGCAACCGGGCGACTTTGCCCGCTATCGGCTGGCGATCGCCGACAACCAGGGAGCACTGCCAACCGACGGCGGTGCGACCATTCCCGTCTCACGCATTGATGCCTACTTCAACGATGTGGACTTTAGCTTTAAGGCCAACTGCGAGCAGGATCTTGACTGCAAGCTCCCGCCCCACGACTGCCCGCCTGAGGAGTTCGTCGACTTTCCGGTGGATTATCTGGCGCGCGACTTCGACAGCTTTCGGCGGGCACTGCTGGAGTTTGCGGCGCTGCGCTATCCCCGCTGGCAAGACCGGCTGGCGGCGGATGTCGGCATCATGCTAGTGGAGCTGATGAGCGCCCTGGGGGATGAATTTTCCTACAAACAGGATCGCATCAGTCGGGAAACCCATCTGGAAACGGCGACCCAGCGGCGATCGCAGCGCCAACACGCGCGGCTGGTCGATTATCCCGTCCATGAGGGGCGGGGGGCGACCATCTGGATTGAGGTGCAGGTGCAGACGGGGGCGGCGGGCGCATTGCCAGCGGGGATGGATATTTGGGCGCGATCGGATCGGGGCGACCAGATCGAGTATGAAATCGGGCGCGGCCTCGCTGACATCTTGCCCGACGCAGACGGCAATCGTTTGAGCTTTGAGGTTGATGCGGCCATTAACCGCCTGCTGCCGCATATTTGGGATGAAGACGATGTTTGCCTGCCCGTGGGGACGACCACCCTCGCCCTGGCGGGCCATCACACTGCAGTCCTGGATTTTGACGATCCGCCGGAGGTGCGGGATGGCAAATGGGTGCTGTTGCGCACCGACCCCAGCGATGCCTCGAAACCTGCGCGCCGTTGGCCTGTGCGGCTGATGCAAGTGCAAAATGAGTATGATCCCGTCACAGTGCAGCCCATTACCACAATTACTTGGGAAGCTGCTCAAGCGCTGCCCTTTGAGCTGGATCTGACCGACCTGACGGTGCGCGGCAACCTGATTCCCGCAACGTTGGGCAAAACCTACAGTCAGCAGTTTCAAATCGGGTTGCCGACCGGGGCCAGTGACCCCCGCACGCTGCCAGCACCGCCCCCGCCGCTGGCCGTGGAGCGCGCTGGCCCCAACGGCAGTCTGGCGGCCCGGTTCACCCTGCCGGGTAGCGATGCCGAACCGCTCGTCTGGCTGGGGGAGCAGTCCGTCACGGCGCGGCCCGAAATTCACCTTGCGGAAGCCGAGTGGACGGGTGCGGTGTGGAATGAAGACGAAACCTGGCACTGGCAGCGCAGTCTGCTGGGGGTGAAGTCATCGCTGCCGGACTCGCCTGATTTCACCCTGGAGGATGGCCGTTGGGGGCGCGTCGTCGGCTATCAGCGCCTCGGTCAAGAAATTGTGCATCAAGATTATCAGGACGATCGCAGCTTCACCATTCGCTTTGGCGACGGCGAGTTTGGCCGCATTCCGCCCCGAGGTACGGTGTTTCAAGTCACTTATCGGCTGGGCGATGGGCAGGACGGTAATGTCTCAGCCGATAGCCTGACCCACTTTATGGGGCCTGAAGGGTTGATTGCCAGCGTGACTAATCCGTTGCCGGTGACCGAAGCCCAAGCGCCGGAATCCATCGAGCAGGTGCGGCAGTTGGCCCCCGACGCCTTTCGGGAAGTGACCTTTCGAGCGGTGCAGCCAGCCGACTACAGCGAAGCGGTCGAACGGCTGGATTGGGTGCAGCGGGCGGGCACCACGTTCCGCTGGACGGGGAGCTGGCTCACGGCCTTCACCACGCCTGACCCGAAAGGGGCAGTCACTCTGACGGCCACTCAACAGCGTGAACTCGACGAGCAGCTCGATCGCTTCCGGCAGGTGGGTCAAGATGCCTACGGTTTGCCGCCCCGCTATGCTGACTTAGATTTGCAGATCACCCTTTGTGTGGCCCCCGACGCGTATCCCGCCGAGGTGAAACAGGCGGTGATCGCGGCCCTGACGGGTCCCCAGGGATTCTTTAACCCCGATAACTTTACCTTTGGCACGCCGCTGCGGCGATCGCGGCTCGAAGCGGCTCTGCAAGCTGTACCGGGGGTGCGTGCGGTGAAACAGATCGACATGCGGCGGCGCGGCTGGTTTGACTGGCGACCCTTCTCAGAGTGGGTGTTGCTGGTGGCGGCTGACGAAGTGATCCGGGTCGAAAATGACCGACGCTTTCCCGATCGCGGCTCGGTGCAAATCTTTACGGAGGGGGGCGCATGACACAAAATTCGCAACCGTTTTGTCAAGATACCGAAGCGCTGTTGCAGGGGTGTCCTTGTGACCAATTCGTCTTTCCGCCCCCGATATCCATCGCGGCGGGGTTAGACAGTCTGCCCCGGCAAGTCGCGGGCTTTCCGGAATATCGGCAGGCGCTGTTGGCGGCGCTGGCTCAGCAACCGGCCCTCAGCCAGTGGCGCGCCCGCCAAGACGACGACTTAGGCGTGATGCTGCTAGAGATGTGGGCCTACATCGGCGATGTGGTGAGCTTTTATGACCAGGCGATCGCCAACGAAGCCTACCTTCGCACCGCGCAGCAGTTCACGTCTTTGCAGCGCTTGACCCAGATTTTAGGCTATGTGCCCCGGCCCGCGGTGGCCGCAATGGTGGATCTCGCCGTGCAGGTAACGGGGCGGCAGCCGGTGCAGTTAACCGCCGGCACCGCCTTTCGCTCAGCGGCCTTTGACGCGGAGCCGCCCCAAGTGTTTGAGCTGTTGACGCCCCGGACGGTGCATCCCCTCAATAATCGGTGGAATTTGGTGCGATCGCGACCCACCAACTTGGGGCCAACCTCGGCCTCTGACCCGGATGAGGTGGAAGTGACGGCGCTGCTGCTGCAACAGGCCAGCCGGATTGCGGTGGGCGAATCGTTGCTTGTGCAGGCGGGCAATACCGCCGTCGGAGTCACGGTCGAGCAGGTCAACGATGTTACCGGAGAAGACGGGCAAGCCTATCGAGAAGTGCAGTTCACCGACCCGATCAATCTGCCAGCGGCGGTGAAACCTGAGGCCGTGCAACTTTCGCGCCCCACCCTATCTGCTGCCCTGTGGACGCTGACGGATGAGTCCGCGATCGCGGGTAACACCGTCCTGCTGGAGAGCTTCTATCGCGCCATTCGCCCCCGCCAGTGGGTGCTGATCGAAAACGACAGCGGCCAACGGTGGCGACAGGTGCAGCGGGCGGGAGATCGCGCCATTTCGTTAGCGGCTCCCGGCCCGACCATCGTCACATTGGAGGGCGAGGCAGAAGAAGGAGAAGACCTGGCTTTTGGCATTGAACCTCCTGAACTCTCGGTTTTCACCACCCAACTCACCCTCACCCAAACCGTCGGCCTGTCTGGCGATGCGGCGGCGTTCACCGTGCGCTATGGCCTGACCTCGGTGGGCACGGTCACCGCCCCGCTGTCGCTCACCGTGAGTGCTGCCGAGCCGCTGGCGATCGCCAACCCCCGTACGTTGCCCTCCATCACCACCGCCCCCACCTGGACTCCGCCCCAGCGATTTTTGCTAGAGGATGCCAATCAGCGGGGCGTCACCGTCCAGGGACGGCTGGACACCAGCAGCGGTCAGGTGATTCCGGATGATGGCGAAGACTGGCAGCCTCCGCTGACGGCTCCGATCAAGGTGTTTGGCAATGTGGTGACAGCGGTGCGCGGCGAAACCGTGACGGGGGAGATTTTGGGAAGTGGCAACGCGGCGATCGCCAACCAAACTTTCGAGCTGAAGAAAAAGCCCCTCACCTATGTCGCGGCCCCAACGACCACCGATGACCGGGGCGTGGCCAGCAGCCTGACCGTCTATGTCAACGGTGTGCAATGGAGGGAAGTGCCGACCTTTTTCCGCGCGGAACCGAATGACCCGGTGTACATTTTGCGCCCAACGGAGGATGGCGGCACCGCTGTGATTTTTGGCGACGGCATTCGGGGGTTACGGCTGCCCACTGGCCAAGACAACGTGCTCGCGAACTATCGGTTTGGGGCGGGGGCGGCCAGTCCGCCAGCGGGGGGCATCACCCAACTCGCGAAACCCGTACCGGGCATTTCGACGGTGCGGAATCCGGTGGCGGCCTATGGCGGAGCGGCTGCCGAATCCACTTCGGAATTGCGCCAGTACGCCCCAAAATCCACCCTAACCCTGGGCCGCATCGTGTCGTTGCCCGATATGGCCGCCGTTGCCGCCAGGGTGCCGGGGGTGCGATCAGTGGCGGTGGATTGGCAGTGGAGTGGGCGACGGCAGCGACGACTGGCAAGGATTTGGTACATCGGCGCGACGGGTCTGGAAGCCACCCTGCTCAAAACCCTGCGCCAGCGGAGTGCGCCCGGTGTCTTGTTCGATGTCGATGCAGCGGTGGGCATTCCCGTTACGCTGGCGATCGATGTGGAAATCAGCGATCGCTACGTGCCTGCCGATGTCTTAGCAGCGATTGAAACCCAACTCCTCGCGCCTGAAACTGGGCGGTTGGTACCAGAGCGCATCGGCATCGGGCAGCCGCTGTATCGGAGTCAACTGCTGGCGATCGTCGAGGGGGTCCCCGGCACGGTCGCTGTGCGTCGCCTGGAATGGCAGGGCGCGGCTTTCACCCAGTTTGCCAAGCAGCCCCAGGCAGGCCAATACTTCGACTTCGAGGCGGGTGAGTTGCGCCTCAATCCAGCGGAGGTGAAGCGTGGCTAACCCGATTCAAGACGGCTACGAACGGTACTACGCCGAAAAGCTGTGGGAGCTGATTCCCGCGATTTATCGCCACGAAGATGGTCTGGCGGACAATCCGAATGTGCTGCGGGGGCTGGTGGAAGTGTTGGCGACTCAAGCGGCGGTGCTGCGGCGCAGTCAAGATCGCCTGTGGGACGACGCCTTTATCGAACTGTGTGATGACTGGGCCATTCCCTACATTGGCGAACTGGTGGGCACCCGGCTGATCTCGGCGCTGAACCGGCGTGGCCAGCGGATTGATGTGGCGAAAACCATCTACTACCGCCGCCGCAGTGGCACGCTGCGCATTCAAGCGGAACTGATTCGCGACATCACGGGGTGGAATGGTCAGGTGGTCGAGCAGTTTCGTCGCCTGGGTCGTCAGCACCACGGGCTTGATCCGCAACGGCCTTACCCGCCGACACCGCCGGGGGGCTGGGCTGATTTGCGCCTTCCCCGACTCACCGAGCAGGCCGACGGTCCCTTCGATCGCTTTGCCCATACCGCCGATGTGCGCCGTCAGCGGGGCGATCGCGGGCGCTACAACATTCCCAAAGTGGCGTATTACCTTTATCGCTTACGGGCGCTGCGCGTTGAGGATGCGGACCCGTTTTCGAGGAGCGATCGCAGCTTTTTGTTCGACCCCTCGGGGCGTGACATCCCCCTATTTATGCCGCCCCAAGTTGATGACGAGTACGACTGGGATACCTGGACGGCGGCTCAGCCCTGGCAAGTGCCCGCACCGATCGCCTGTCGCCTGTTGGGCCATGCCGAGTACCGCATCACCGAGGCCACCGTGCAAGATCTGGTTGCCGCCACGGGGTTGAGTACCGCCGCCGCCAGTGACCTGCGGACGCTGCGAGGTGGGCAGTTTGCCAGTGCGGCGCGGCTGCGACAAACCCTCGCGAGCCTCGACACCAGTGCGACCTTGCTAGACCCGGTCATCTTTCGTACTCTGCGGGCGATCGCCCTGATTGACGACTGTGGCAAAATGGCGCTCTGGCCGACAGCGATTGAGGTCAAGACGGCGGACAATCCGGTGGCGCGCGAACAAATGACTGCTGCCAACCTGGCTGCCTGGTCGGTGAACGCTCCCGAAACCCTGCTGGCTGTCGATCCAGAACGGGGCCGGGGGCTCTTTCCGAATGACGACCCGGAGTTGCCCCTCACCGTTTCGTACTACGTCGGAGCCGTGGGAGAGATTGGCGCGGGTACCTACGATCGCCCCGTTCTGCCCTTGCCCACCACGGGTTCTGCCATTGCTGGTGGTGGGGCGATCGCGGCGGCAAATTTGCTGAACGCTGACGTCACCCAAATTGCTGACAACCGCACCTACTCGTCCCTGCCCAACAAACTCAGCGTGCAGGCAATGACCTTTCAAGCGGCGAACCAAATGCGCCCCTACGTCGAAATTGCCAGCAATTGGACTCTGAGCACCGGCTCCCATGAAGACTCCACTCTCCTGCTCAATGGCTTGTGGATCGGGGCGCGATCGCCCCAAGCGATCGTCCTGCGGGGCGATTACGAACGGGTCACCCTGCGGCACTGCACTCTCGATCCGGGAGGCGATGCCGCCGACGGCACCACCCTGGGACCGATCACCCTGATCATCGCCGCTCAGATCGAAACCCTCGTCATTGAGTCCTCCATTTTAGGACCGGTGCAGGTGGCCGATGACGGGTTGTTAGAACGGCTCATTCTGCGCGACAGCATCGTGCAATCTCGCGACGGCACCCAACCCGCGCTGGATTTGGCTAACGGCAGTGCTTGCCTAGAGCGCGTCACGGTGCTGGGCGCAGTCTCCGGGCAGCAGTTGCAGGCCACGGACTCGCTGATTACGGGACTAGTCACCGTGACTGACACTCAATCGGGCTGTTTTCGCTTTAGTGCCGCCCCGCCCGGCAGTCGACTGCCGCAGCCGTACCGCACCTATGTCATTACCGATGCCAATCACTATTTCACCTCCCGTCAGTTCGGCCATCCGGCCTTTGCGCAGCTCAGCGAGACCGCTCCGGTGGCCGTGCGACGCGGCGCTGAAAACGGGGCCGAAATGGGAGCCTACAGCGGGCTGTTGAACCCGATCAAGCTCGACAGCCTGAAAGCCAAAGTGGCAGAATATTTGCCTTTTGGCCTCATACCGATGTTCATCTACGAGACCTAAAGGGGGGAGCCATGGCCACGCCGGATATTTCCCGTTCTGCCTTTGATGCGCAAAAGCACTATGCGGGCGTCATCATGCAGCAGGGGCGCATCACCCTCGACGACGATTGGAATGAGGGCGATCGCATCGCCCGGGATGAGCAACGCCGCACGCGCGTCGATGTCATCGGTGCCCACGGCAGCCCCGACGAGGGCTTTCGCATCACCAATGCGCAAATTGCCGGGGACCTGATTGACTTTGAGATCAGTGCCGGACGCTTTTATCTCGGGGGCCTCGCCCTCGCGCTGGAGACCGCACAAACCTATCGCCTGCAAACGGACTTTTTGCAACTAACCGCCGATGCGGATGCCGCCCCCACCGCTGAGCGTTTTGACCTGGTTTATCTCGAAACCTGGCAGCAGCCGGTGAGTGCGGTTGAGGATGGTGAGCTAATCGAAGTGGCCCTGGGCGGTCCCGATACGGCGCAGCGCCTGCGGACGATGCAGCGGGTGCGGGTGCGCCCCAATGTGGGCGCTGATGACTGTGCCGAGGCGTGGCAAGCCCTGCTCGATTTTGCCGCTGAGCAGGGCTTTGGCACGTTGGCCGCCGATCATCAACTAGTGCCCGACACCACCCTCACCGTGGACTATGTGGCAGCAGGCGACCCCACCGATCTCTGCACCCCCTTTGTCAGCGGCGGCTATTTGGGGGCCGAAAATCAGGCCATTCGCGTCGAACTGCGGGCAGGCAATCAACTGACTTGGGGCTTTGATAATGCCGCGCCGCTCTATCGGGTGCAGCTATCGGCGGATGGTGAAACCGTGACCCTGCTAACGGAACCCACCGACCAAGCCCACTGGCCTCTAGCCGGGCAGGTCGTCGAAATTTTGCCCTGGGCGGCGGTATTGACCAATGACGAAAAGCTGGCGGACGTGCAGGGGCATCTTTCCACCGTGAATGGCTCCTACGACCCCGACAGTCACACCCTGACGTTGACGACGCCCCTCACTGATGACCTCACCCCCTGGCAGAGCCGCAGCGACGCCGACACCCTCGAAACGCCTTCCCCCAGTGCGCCCGACCAGCCCGGTCTGTATTACTACCTGCGCGTATGGAATCGCGGCAGTGACGTGACTTCGCCAGCGGCGATCGCCATTCCCCCCGACAGTGATCCTCCCGCCGATCGGCAAATCGCGCTGGGCCAAACCGGCCTCACCATTTTGATTGAGGGCAGCGATCGCCAACCCGGTGATCATTGGGTGATTGCCGCCCGCCCCGAAACGCCCAATCAAGTGGTGCCCTGGGAGCTAGAGTCGGGGCGATCGCCCCACGGCATTCAGCGCTTTTTGGCGCCGCTGGCTTTAATTCACTGGCGCTTTGATGGCGATGAGGCGCTCCCCCCGCGCCTGCATGACTGTCGTCCCACCTTTTTGCCCCTGACGCGGCTGAGTCACTGCTGCACCTATCGCGTGGGCGACGGCACCCATAGCCACGGCAATTTCACGTCGATCAATGCGGCGATCGCGGCGCTGCCCCCCAGCGGCGGCCAGATTTGCGTGTTGCCCGGCACCTATACCGAAGCGGTCGTCATCGAAGATCTGCGCAATGTCACCATCAGCGGCTGTGGCGATCGCACCCGCCTGGTGGCCCCCGACCCCGCAGATCTCGCAGATCCCGCCAATCCGCCGCCCGTGCTGACGATTCGCAACTCGCAGCACGTGACGGTGCAAGCCCTCGCCATCCGCTCCGCCGAGAACGGGATTGGTCTGCTGGTCGAAAGTTCAGAAGACGCAGTTCCCGGTGCGGCTGTCGCCCCGAGCGCTCAGATCCACCTAGAGGCGTTGAGGATTTTGGCAGTGGGGCAAAGTGCGATCACCATCCACCAAGCCCAGTGGGTCACGGTGCAGCATTGTCGGTTGGTGCAGCGCGACGTGCCGAGTGAGTGGCCGATTATGTATCTCGTCGGGGATGATGTGCTGATTCAAAATAACCGTTTAGAGGTGCAAGTGCCTGCTAAAGCGGGGGCTACCGCTGGGGCGACTGCCGCTCGGGGCGGTCTACAAATTTGTGGCACCTGCGATCGCGTGCAGGTGCTCGACAACCACATTGAGCGAGGCATCAACAACGGCATCACCCTGGGCAGCATTGCCGAGATTGATGACCAGGGCGAGTTTGTCCCAAGGTATATCGGTTGGGTAATCGACGCCAACGATCCGTGTAGTCCCTGTAAGCCCGGCTCGGTCTACATTCCCCCCGGTCAGAGCAACCCCGACGAAGGCGGCACGCGGCAAGTGTCGGCAGGCAGCCTGTCCGAAATCCAGATTCGCCGCAATCGCATCACTCGCATGGGACTGAACGGCATCGGTGTCATCGGCTTTTTTGACCTCTCCGCAGCGGATGAGTTAGTTTCGGTTGAGCAGCTAGCCATTGTCGATAACCAGATCGACTATTGCCTGCAGCGATCGCTCGACCCGATCCCCCGCAAGATGGTGCAGGCGATGGGCTACGGCGGCATTGCCCTGGCCGATGTCGAAGCCTGTGTGATTCGCCACAACCGCATTGAAAATAACGGTCCCAACCATTTGGAACCGATCTGCGGCATTTTTATCCTGCAGGGCGAAGGCGTTGATATTACGGGCAACCACATTTTGAATAACGGGGCCAAGACGGGGGAGCCTGATGATGATGCAGCGATCGGCCCGCGGGGCGGCATCCACATTATCTTTGCGGTGGCTCCGGCGATCGCCCTCGAATTTCTGGATTTCACCTTCGCCCGACAAAACGGCATGGCCGCCGCCAACATCGCCCACAACGTGGTCAGTACGCCGCTCGGTCAAGCCCTTGCCCTCGCTGCTTTGGGTCCGGTGGCGGTGCTGGGCAATCAGCTCACGACCCAAGGCATCGTTTCGAATATCCGGACCTCCCCGGCGACCTTTATCGCGGCGACCGTAGCGATTCTCAATTTGGGGTTGTCCAACGAGTTTTACGGCCAGTTCATCGCGTTTGCGGCGGTGCGATCGCAGCAGCTCAACGCCAAAGCTGGCTTCACCGTCAGCGACGATGGCGTCGTTAGTCTGCCCCAGCCAGGCCTCGACACTCAAGGGATTGGTCAACGTTTAGCGAATGGCAACGTGCTTTTTAGCCACAATCAGGTGGTGCTCGACTTGCTGGAACTGCGCGAAGTCGATTTTGCCCTATCGTCCATTTTTATTGCGAGTTTAGACGACATCAGCTTTCAGAACAATCAGTGCGACAGCAGTCTGCTGGCAGATTTTATCTTGACCCAAGCCTTTTTGTTTGGCATCAGCTTGCGGGTTAATGACAATCGCTTTAAGGAAGGGTTGGTGAATGCACTGTTTTCAGCCGTCACGCTAGGCTTGATGAACACCACCACTGACAATCAATCAACGCACTGCCTTTTGGTCAGACCTAATAGTGGCCTCTTTGGGCGAGAAAGCGAGAATACTATTTTGGTCGATGTCTTCTTTGGACAAGTCCGAGACAATGTTTATTTCTGCGAAGCGATGACGCAAAACCTCCTCCCCAATTGGCCCGCGCCAGAATAGCGCGGATTCTCTCGACTTGTTGCCGCCCCTACTAGATCAGTCACGAGGACACCCCCATGGCTCAAAAACAACCCAACCGCGAAATTCCCCTACAGGAGATTAACCGTACGTTAGACCAAAGCGTGGCGGGTGCTGACCCCCTGCGAGCCGATCGACTGGGCAACCTGACCAGCGTGCGACAGGCCAAAAGCAGCGGCCAACAGCGTGACCTCAAACGGTTGGAAGCGAAGTACGGCAGTGACCACCCGCGAGTGCAAGGTCTTAAACAAAAAATGACCGCGAATCAGACCCTCGTGCAAACCTTAAAGGTCGAAACAGAGAGGGCGGAAGTAGACTTCCCCATGGCGGCTGAAAATACCTGGATTTTGCACGGCTATGTCTTTCGCCGTTTGCCTCAAAGGCGATCGCCCCTGGCTGAGGTAACGCTCGTGATTGCTGATCAAAAAGGTAATCCTGTGGAAGAAGCGGGCTATGCCTGCACGAATGATCAAGGCTACTTTCGGCTGGAATATTCTCGCAAAAAAGCGACGGGCACCGCCCAACCCGTGGGTGACGTCACCGAAGTTGGTGTCATCACCCGTAACGACACGGCCAGTCCAGAGGTTGCGGGAATTAGCGATCGCTTTCGGCGAACGGCAACGGTCGCCAAGCAGCCGTCGACCTATTTTGCTCAGGTCTTAGACAAACAAGGGGCTCTGCTGCATCGAGATGATCAAGCGATCGAGCCGGGGCCGGGGCAAGTCGATTACATCGAGATTGTGGTGGGCGAGCCCCCTTGTCCTTCGCCGTTCGAGGGTCAAGATGAGCAACCCGACGACCAGCCTGACCAAGATTTGGGTGATTGGGTGGTCAGCGGTCGGGTCTTGCGCATCGTCAATGACAACGAGCGACCGCTGGGTGGCGTGATGGTGAGCGCTTTTGATGCCGACGAACGTTTTGACGACAAGCTGGGTGCGGCCCTGACTCTGAAAGATGGCAGTTTTGAAATTCGCTATCGGCAACATGATTTTGCCCGCGACTCGGAGAAAGGCACCCCCGATTTGTATGTGACCGTGATTGATCAAAGCGGTAAGCAAATCTATTCCTCGCGCAACAACATCCGCCAAAATGCCAAACGCGAAGAAGTCTTTCAAATCACGATTAGCTAACCAAAGCCTATTCATACTCTGGCTCCCACTGGGTACGGCCCTCATTGGGTCGCACAGTAAAGCCCGCTGCCGTTTGCCAAAGATAGGTCATGGTTTCCCCTATACCTTCGACTTGGCGCACTGTATCCCAATCTCGGAAGCTTTCGCTGTGCTCCCAAAGCCGCAGCGCTAAGACCGGACCTACCAAGGGCAACGCTTCATAGGCCTCTAGGGCGAGCCCGACATCGCTTGACCGCGCTCGGGGCGTCGGTTCGTGCAAGTTGAGAAAGCGTAGCTCCCGTTGGATGGGGCGCGCCTCTACCTGAATCTCGGAAGGGCGACCCTCAGCGATCGTATTTTGGATCTGGCGATTGTTGAACAGAGTGTTTTGGCGGCTTAGGTCACCTGGATCAAGCTGATATGCGGTGCAGACCAATCTTCTGGGCAGATATTGTTCGGCCTCTACCACTCGTCGCCGCAATTCTTTAGTCTCTGAGGTTGATTGGGTATCGCTGTCAATGGCCCGCAGTAGGCGACGATTGGGGCCACCTCTGCGGTAGTCGACGACGACTCGGTAAAACATGGTTTGCAGATGGGGGCGATCGACCGCATCTTTGACCAGGCTTTCGACCTCGCGCTCGTGGGACTGGTTGGCGGCCTGGGTAATGGGGGTCAGATTATCCCAAGTGTTGCCGGGGCCATGAATGTTGTGGTTGAGCAAATGCCCTCGCACGTAGTAGGAACGCCCCCCCTGACGACGGAGTAAGAGTTCTTCCCAGTTGTCGCTGGTGACGCGAGGGGCTGACCCACGCAAACTAACAGGATTGAAGGTGAGGGGCCGCGCAATCATGCGGCTACCAAACCCATGTCGTAGGCTGCCATATTGGATGCGCGTATTGCGTAGGCCAGGCAGATCGACCTCAATATCGCCCTCGGAATCATTCGGTGTGATGGAGTAGTGATATCGCAAAATCCGGCGATCGCCCTGCAACAAAAACCGGGGTCGCCGCTCTTTAATGTTAAAGGTGAGCCCCGTCAATAAACGGGGTGAGGGTTGACGCTCAATGCGTTGAATGATGGGTCGCAACCGCCGAGCAACGGTTTCCATATCGCCCGTGCGTCGTGATAGCGTCGCGGCCTCTCGCTCGATGCGGCGATCGGCATCCCTCACGACACGGCGATGCTTGCTATCTTGATCGCCCGCTGTGGTGTACCAGGGGATTAAGCGATGGCGCAAGCGCCAACCGCGACCGTGGGTAGCCACCCCGACTGGGCGAATGCGTCGCCGCACCTTGGCTTCAACTGCCCAATCATTGCGGAGCAGTCGATGTTTTACCGACAGACGAACGCTATAGCCTGCGGGTCTGGGCACGCTGGCGAGGGCGCGCTCAAGCTCGCGTTTACGCACGACCCGCGATCGCGCGATCGGCCAGACCCTCGCCCAACCGACTCTGGCTAATCCTTCCGCCATGCCTTCCAAAATCCCTCGTTCACCAGGGCTCCGGGGACCCCGACCTCGCCCTCGACCGGCACCGCGTCCTCGACCCCGACCGCGTCCGGCACCGCGTCCCCGACCTGCCCCCCGACCGCGTCCGGCACCCCGGCCAACGCCTCGACCCGCTCCGCGACTGCCACTTCTGCCTGCTCGCCGGAAGATATTGCGAATCCATTCCAGGATGTCGTCAAACCAGCGGCGAATGCGGTTGATCAGATTGCGGAGCGCACCGCGCAGTCGCTGCACCATATCCAACAGCGGTTCGATCGCTCGCCGGATGCGACGGAAGGCACTGACCAATCGACCCGCAATCCGCGACCCCTGAATTGCCGTTTTAGCAGCGGTGATGGCGGTGCTGCCGCCGCCGGTAAAGATCGCGAGCAGCACTTCCACCGCGATGATGCCGACGACGGTGCCCATGACGCGCCCAATCTGGAAGGCGGTGCCGTCGCTGTTCAACGCATTCAACAAGTTGGTGGCGGCTTCTTCGGCCAGTTGACCGACCATGCCCGCTAAGGTCTGGCGCATACTGTCGATGAACTGCCGCAAATCCTCACGGTTGAAGCCTTCGCTGATTAACTGCTGGAAAGTCTCGCTAAGTTGGGAAAGTTCGGCGGGGGCATCGGGGGGGCGATCGCTGTCCGTTTCTCCCCCACTGCCAGCCTCAGCAACCGTTTCCCCTTCGGCATCCGCAAAATCGGTCTCGGTATCGTCCTCTGTCGCTGCCGTTTCTACTGACGGAGCCTCAGAATCTGCTTCGGCCTCAGAATCTGCCTCAGTGTCAGTGTCCTCCTCAAGCGATTCGTCAACGAAGGATTCGTCACTTGCCGCATCATCCCCTCGACTCCGGGGTTCCTCAGCGTCGCCCGCTTCTGAAGATTCGCCAGACTCGCCACTGAGCAGCCCGATCGCCCAATTTGCCAGTCGGAAAGGCAACGACAGTAGCCAGACGACCACCTCCAGCAAAAAGATGATGGTGCCCCCCGTACTTTCCCAAACGCCCTCAACCAGCCCCACGGCAAAGCCCGCCGCGACTTCCGCATTGCCCGCAAAGATGCTTGCAATCAGGTTGATCGCCCCGACTTTTTGAGGATCGGGGGCATCTCGCAAGGTTTCAAAGAAAGACAGCGCCCCCTGATAGATGGCGGCATAGACGAAATCGGCGGGCTCCGGCAGGAAGCGGATGAAGCGGATAATCAAATCCAAAATGAAGTTGAGAATTGGCCCTTTGTAGCATTCGGGCACCAGATACAGCCACGCGGACCCCGCGAGGAAGGGCACAAAAGCCAGCGGTCCCAGCACGGGGAAAAGCACCAGCGCCTGCAACAGGCCCACGCAAATATCCATAAAGATGCGGGCATAGTGCAGCAGATTGCCGACCACGTCGGCTCCCCAGCGCAGGGCGGCAATCAAGCAGTCGCTAAATGCCCGCAGGATGATGCGCAAGGGCAGAGTGGCCCGCTGCAACACCGCCAGCAAGCGATTGAGCGATTCGCACAATGACTGCCAGGCCAGCAGGGCTTCGATTTGGGCGAACAGGTTCTCAAACCAGGTGGAAAGGCGATCGATCGCCCGGTGCATGACGCCACTAGCCCAATCCAACACCTCTTGCACGGCGGACAAAATGGTATTGACCAGGGCCTCGGCGGCTTCGGCTAGCCAGGTGCCGATCGCGGAGGTGACCGCACTCAACCAGCTCGTCAGGGCATTCCAGAGTTCGGGCAGGCGGGCGAAAAAGTCGATGATTGGCGCGAGGAAGCTGTCTTCGCGAATCCAGCGCCAGGCTTCGCGCACGGCATCAATAATCGGCTGCACAATCGAGAGAATGCCGTCCCACAGAGCCTCTAACCCCGCCATCAGCGCTTCTATGGGATCGAGGTTGGGATCAATGCCGAGGGCGATCGCGATGTTGCGCCAGATGGTGTTGGCAATGTCCCCAAAGAAATCCACCATTTCGGCGACGGTCTCGCGAATTGAGGTCCACCATTCCTGCACGGTGGTCGAGGCTTCGCGGATGAAGGAGAAGAACCCTTCGGCGGCATCGAGCTGTTGCTCGGCGGTTTCATCCCGCGATTCTTCTAAAAAGGCTTGAATGCGCTGGGCAAAGGGACTTTCCAGGAGCAGCTCAAACCAGCCCAGCAAATCTTGCAGTTTCTGCTCAAAATCGGCGCAGGCTTCGGCTTGTTCTTCGGGGGTTTCTTCCTGGCAAAAGCGCTCGTCGTAGAGTGCGACGAGGGTTTGCTCCAAGTTTTCGATACCGGTGATTTCGAGCAGGGTATCGAGCCAGGTTTCGAGCGATTCGGCGGCCCAGTCGATCGCCCAATCCAGCCCCCGGTCAATCAAGTTCGCCAAATTGGGAAAGTAGCGAGACAAGAGGGCCATGACGCCGTTTTCAAACAAGTCTTGCACCATGCCACCGACGACTCGGATGCCCGCGGCGAGGCCGTCGAGGGCTTGGTTGAGTTCGGTGCGCAACCCTTCGACGGTGTCGTCGATGTCGGTGTGCAGGTCGGCGGCCCACTGATCGACATCGGCCTGCACCCCATCCAAAAATTCGAAGGCGTCGTCGCGATAGCCTTGGGCGATTTCGCCGAGTTCACCGGGGAGATTATCGGCGATCGTATCCAGCCCCTCGCGCAGTAGATCTAAGGAACCGGAAATGGCGTGATGCGCGGCATTCACAATGCCGTGGGCGACTTCTGAGGCGCGATCAAGCAGCGTGTTGATGGCGGCTTTGCAATCTTCAACAAAATTGACCAGCCAATCGGTCAATTCCCCGATTTGCTCTACAACAAAGTCCGCTCCCTGTTGCCACCAACTGCGGTCTTCGCTTTGCTCGGTTTTTTGCTCGGCGCGATCGCGGGTGGCTTGCCACTGGGTGTCGGCTTCGGTCTGGGCGCTCTCGACGGTGGTGCGGGCTTCTGTGTCGGCGGTGCGCTGCACTTCGTCGATGTGGGCGAGCTTGTCGCGGGCGAGGTGTTGTCCTTCTTCGGTGCGCTGGCTGATGTGCTGGTCGAGATCGCGCTGCCAGGCGACTCGCCGTTCGCCAACGCCCGACTCGGCGGACGAGAGAAGTTGGGTTTGGGCTTGATGGGCGGTGCGGCAGCGTTCACTCAGGGCGCGATCGCTCTCGGCGATCGTCTCGTCAATCAGCCGCTGCGATTCCCCTTCGGCAGTGAGGGTCAGCTCGGTGGCCTCAAATTCTTCGCTGCGCACGGCGACGAGGGTGTCGAGATCGAGCTCGCCGATATTGTCTTCTGTCGCGATGCGGTTTAAATCGACCTCAGCGCCCATCTCTGCGGGACTGACCTGAGGCTTCTCTAACTGGTCGAGATTAACGTCGTGACCGTTGGTGGGGTCAGTTTCTGGCGCGAGTCGCCCTTCGCCAAAATCTTCTTGAGTCTGGGTTTGCTGCGCTTGCAGTCGTTCGGTGGCGCGGTTGGTGAACTCGGCCTGGTCGGTCGTGGCGCGATTGGGGTCAGCGGTGCCCGTGCGATCGACGGTGGGGGTAGCGAGCGATCGCGGTGCATCGGCTCGATAGGCCGCATCGACCTCGTCATTCACCTCGCGCAATTGTCGCCGCCGTTCGCGCTCCAGTTCTGGGTCTAAGTCTCCCGGCTCTGAAGCCCGAGTGTCGGGTGACACCCGATCAAGCTGCGATTGCACAGCCGAACGTGAGCGATCGAGCGCTTGCTGATCGACCGGGATCGGTTCTGGATCGGACAGATCGGGGAGGTCATCTGTCGCAGGCACGTCTATAGGTGGGCCGCGGGCAAAGGGGTGGTGATGGGCTGGCGTGGCGCTGCCTTCGCAGGGGGAAACGGTGTGTTCCTCGGCGGTGGTGGTGCCGTCGTCCCACAGCGCTTCTGTCTCGGTGAGTAAGGTCTCGGTTTGGGCGCGGCGGTTGACGATGGCGGCGGGCAAGCGCACCGCGAGTTGCGCTTCCTCGGTTTGGGCGGTGGTGGTCTCAGCGGTGGCGATCGCCGTTTCTTCAGTGACCGTCTCCTCTGGGGACTCCATGGTGGTCGCTTCAGCGGTGGTGGTTGGAACGGGGGCGGGCTCAGGCGGCGGCGGGCTCACCTCAGCTTCCGGCGACGTTTCAGGCGTTTCAGAAAGGGGTTCTTCAGGCGTTTCGGTCTCCGTTTCGGCGATCGCCTCCTCGGCTGCCTCAGCTTGGGGAGATTGCTGCAATTCTTCTAACCCTAGTGGTGTTTCGCGCGGGCGGCGGCGGGTTGGGGCGGTTTCAGCATCGGGCTGACGTTCGGGGTCTGTGAGGGATAGGGGCGATCGCTCTCGCACGTGCCCGGTGCGCCGCAACGCAATGTGATTGCCGCGAAAGCGCTGGAGCAGGGGACGGGCGGGGCGGCGAGTGCCCTGTAGCAGTTGCGCCGAAAGGGTATCGGCCTCTTGCTCGCTCGGATGGTGGGCGGGCAGCACGGTCATCGGCGTCGATGGCGTCGCTGCAGTGCCCTCTGCCTGCAAAACGTGGATGACTTCGTGGGTTAGAGTTTCAGCATCAATATTGGTATTGCCAACCAAAATGTGGTGCTGGTGGGTAGCGGCTTGTGCCCCCAGTCGCTGCAAGAGAGATTGCGCCGCTGGACCAGAGTGAACGCGAATATGTCCCAAGGGCCACCCAAGTTGCCGTTCTAGAAAGGGGCGATCGGGGAGGGGATGACCGGGTTGAGCGATCGCGGCGGCCCATTCGGTGGCGAGTTCTGACGGCTCCTCGCGGGTTGCGCCTGGGGCCTCTGGCACGGTAGCCGGTTCTGAAGGCTCGGTCGCTTGGGACGCATCCAGGCCAGGCGTCGAGTCAGCGGTGAGAGCCGCCGCCGCCTCGGTGGCCGGGTGAGCCGTGGGGGCAGTTACCCCCGTTAGCGCCTGGAGGAGGGAGGGCGATCGCGCAAAAACGGGTGAGACTTCTCGCAGTGGGGCGGTGTGGGGAGTTGGTCGCGCTTTTGGCACCGCTCGCGGCACTGACAGATCGCTAGCGGTCTGTCGAGCAGCAGCTTGGGATTGAGGAGTGGCAACCTTCACAGTCGGGCCTCACGCGTTTGCCTATCATAAGTCGGCGGAACTGGCGATGGCAGCGCCTCGCAGAATAACGTAACGCCTCAGCCCCAGCCGCGAATTTCCCCCACGGGAATGGTGCGACCGAGTTTGGCGTACTCCAAACGGGCCGCTTGCAGCAGATGGGCCATGGTGACTGGTGCGTCATCGGCGGCGGCGAGGTAAGCGCCGTTGCGGGCAATGCTGGCAATGTTGCCCCCCGCGACGGAGAGTTGCGCCAGCTTTTCGTAGTCTAATGCTTGGCGGGGCATGGCCGCCGGAAAGATACTTGCCCAGATGCGCTGCCGCAGCGCTTTGTCAGGAAAGGGAAAATCGACGATGAACTGCATACGCCGCAAAAAGGCATCGTCGATGGACTTGCGCAAATTGGTGGTGAGAATGGCTAAGCCTTCGTAATCTTCCATGCGCTGGAGTAGATAGCTGACCTCAATGTTGGCGTGGCGATCGTGGGAGTCGCGCACCTCTGTTCGTTTGCCAAAGAGGGCGTCGGCTTCGTCGAACAGCAAAATGGCCCCGCCTATTTCCGCCGCGTCAAAGACCGCTCGCAAATTCTCTTCCGTCTCACCGATGTACTTGCTGACGACGGCACTCAGGTCGATGCGGTAAAGGTCGAGGGACAGGGCCGCCGCGATCGCTTCCGCCGCCATGGTTTTGCCCGTGCCGCTCGGTCCGGCAAAAATCACCGACGTGCCTGCGCCCCGTTCGCTGCGATCGGCAAAGCCCCACTCATAATGCACCTGCGCCTTGTTTTGCACCTGATGAATGATGGCCTGCAACATCTGGGTGGGCACGTCGGGCAACACGAGTTGGGCCAGCGTCGCCTGGACCT
Source organism: Halomicronema sp. CCY15110 (assembly GCF_016888165.1). GTDB lineage: Bacteria > Cyanobacteriota > Cyanobacteriia > Phormidesmidales > Phormidesmidaceae > Halomicronema. The sequence continues at coordinate 56,274 of NZ_JACSWC010000419.1, forward strand.
TCACGGGTTGGATCAAGCCGCTCAAGTGAGGCCGCGCTCGCTGCCGACATTCCTGCCAGAGCCGAGTGGTGAGGTCCGGTTTGGGCGATCGCTCGACTTCTGTTTGCAGCATGTGAGCGGTCGCCAAAATGTGGCTGCGATCGAGTTTGAACTGGGCCGCGATCGGTGCTAAGGTCGCTCGTTCAACCGCTGGCTCTGACCCAAAGGCCGTTTGCCATAAATCCAACCGTTCTTCAAAACTCAGGGCGGGCAACCGCTGCGGGTGAACCGGACGGCTGAGCTGGAGCAAACCGGGGTCGCCGCTGTAGAGCACCGGCCCTTCCACCCGTTCGAGAAAGGTGTGGGTCGCCTGGATCACCTCTGGGGCGGGATGGCCTGACAATTCCACCACCAACGCTACCGGACTCAACCCGGCTTCTCGCGCCCAGAGGTGTCGCAGCAATGCTTGCTCCGCCAGGTCAGTTGGGAGGTCCTGGCCATTCAAACAATAGCCCCGCAATCCCAAGTGGTGACAGAGCGCAGCGGCTACACTGCGGCGAGTGAGCGGGGTTGTGCCGTCGAGCTGCCACAGGGTTGGGGGCGCCGCCCGCCACTGCGCAGCGAGGCGTTGGGAGATCGCGGCATAGGTCGGGGGTAACGGTCCCGGTTCTGACAGGGGCAGCAAGCGGTTTTGCAGTCGCGCCTCTAGCGAGGGGATACCCATCACCGCGTGCAGTACTCGTTCTTCGATCGCGATGGGGCGGCGGCTCAAAATTTCCCCGACCCCAAGCTGAATCAGGTGATAGCGGCGGAGGGGCGCGTCGGGGGCGATCGCATCCCAGTGGGGATTGGGCAGCGTGGCGAGGGCCAGACTCCAGGTGGGCGATCGCTGCTCTGGATGGCTCCCTAACGTCGCAAAGACCTCATCCAGAGCGGGATAGAGTTCCAGCAGAGTTGGCAGCAACAGCACCCCCAACTCAAAGTCAGAGAGCTGAAACACCTGTTGCACCCGCGCCACCATCGACTCTGGCGGCACCGTCAGCGGCCAGGGCAAGCCATCAGGATCGGGGGCGGTCGGTTGGGCCAAGGCTTTGAGCCGGGCTTGTAGCTGATCGAGCACCGTGGCCAGAGCCGCTTGGTCGTCCATCATGGCACGATCAACATCGGGTCGTTGTAGCGTCCGGTAGCACTGTCGCGCCGCAACAGACTCAGGACGCCATCCACCCGCAGCCGCACGAGCCACTGCCCCGCCGGTAGCGGAGCGAGGGCGAACACGACCGTGTCACCATCGACTCGCCAGTCGGTGCTGGTGCGATGACGATAGTCGCCGCCCACTTCATCCAACAGCAGTTCGACGGTTTGCTCGGCGGCGGGGGTGGGCACCACCGTCAAGCGCACCTCAATCCCGATGGCGGTGGTGACGGGATTGGGCGACGCCAGCGTCACGTTGGGCACCAGGGCAAAGACCGCAGTGTTGGACTCGGTAGCGGGGCGGTAAGCGTCGGGAGCACCGTCGCCCAGATTGACCCGATGCACTACCTGCACGGCGATCGCCCCCAGCGGAATGCCCAAAGCCGCCGTGATGGGAAACACAATGAGATCGCTCCGCAAATTACTGTCGCGGGGCACTTCCAACAAGTCTTCGCCCAACTGCAGCCAGGTGCTTTCGCCAATGAAGCCACTGCCCCGCAGGATGAGATCTTGCCCCACTTCGACAACGGGCTGATTGACTGCCGAACTGCGAACGCTGTTGATGCGGGGCATGGCTGCGGCAAAGGCCCGCACCGCCACATCGCCCACGGGCAGCGCCGTCATGGCCGGAATCTCGCGATCGAGCAACACCACGGAAGCCTGATAGGCCACCGATAGTCCATAAAATGACTGGTTCAGCAGGCCCCAGACCCGCGACATCTCTTCTGGGGTCATCGGCATCGGGGTAAAGCGCACCAACTCGACCTGATCCGCTAAGTCGGCGGCTTGCAAGACATGATCAGCTTCCAAAACTTGGACGTAGCTGGCGATCGCCTCAGCCGTAAGCACTGGTCGCGTGTGCAAATCTAACATCACCAGACCCGCTAACCTTTCAGCATCAAAGGTGTCGCTGTCGCCCACAAAAGAAAAGAGGTAGTGCAAATCGATCGCGAGCTGGTGTCGCTGAATCACTGAACCATCGGCCCGGCGGGTGGGGGTATCTGCTGGGTAAAGGGCCGGATTTGGCACAATGCGATAGAGCTTGAGATAAACTCCCGGATCGGAGTCACCGTCGGGATGTTCACCGGCGACGTTAAAGCCAGTAAGGCCATTAGCATCGAGCAGCGTCTCAATTCGCGATGTCAACACCGCCGTTACCGTTGCGATCGCCAAAAAGTTGCTCATCGAAACAGCCTACAGCACCATAACCTGGCTCAGAAAAACTCCGACCTTTCGATGGCTTTCGGACGACGGAATGTTAACCTGAGCAGCTAATCAAAAAACACTTAGTCTGAGAATAACAGGATGCATCCTATCTAGCACCCTGGCCGTGATGACGCTAGAAGAGCATCACCCAATTACACATGGGAATGCCCCCGAGCATCATCACGGGACACACAATCGTTAAACTCATCGCCGGTAAGTGTCAGCTAGATAGGTAGACTGCTTAATCCCCTCGATGTGCCATGCCAAGGCTATCAAGGTGTGCCACTACACGCCTGGGCAGAGCAGTCCCGATGCCTTATTTTGGATGAGCTTGCCCCAAGTAAGGCGTATGTACTCAATCAATGCAAAATGGTTTGAGTTAGCAGGCTCTACGGTCAGTCGCGATAGCAGGGAGA
>NZ_JACSWC010000042.1 GCF_016888165.1 Halomicronema sp. CCY15110
CGCTCGTCCATGCGCCGCAGGGCCACCCGGGTTTCTGGGTGAGCGCGTTTGAACTCGGCAATCAGCTTTCCCACGGTTGGCTGCTCGGTGCCGATCACCATGCCCACGGTCAGCGAATCGATACCGTCTACCGTCCCCGCCTGGGCGGCCCGCACGGCCATATCGGCGTAGGCTACCGCCTTGCGGGCCGAGTCGAGGAACCCCTGGCCAGCCCTCGTCAATGACACCTCGCGGGAGGTACGGTGCAGCAGCTTTACGTGTATATCGGCCTCTAGCTCGCTGAGCAGGCGGCTGATGGCCGGTTGCGAGATACCGCAGCGCTGGGCGGCGCGGCCAAAGTGCAGTTCTTCCGCCAGGGCAATGAA
>NZ_JACSWC010000420.1 GCF_016888165.1 Halomicronema sp. CCY15110
GAAGATAACTATTGGCTCTCTCTAGAGGGTTTGAAGGCCGCTTAAACTACCTGTCCACTTTCTTGAGTCAAGATCAAAGGGTTATCCAAGCGCTGAGATGGATGGCTTGATTGTGATGTATAAGAGGGCATCATAATCAGGGTGCTACCGCCAGCTGCCGACCAAGACGTAGGGAGCCCAAAAGCGGGGGCGGCCCGGATAGCGATCTAGCAAAGCCACTTGAGCGCGTCGGAGGGCTTCGGCGCGGCTGACCTCAGGTTTAGCGAGTTCGGCATAGAGGGTTTTGGTAAACAGGACGCTGGCGTTGTCATCGACGCTCCAGAGGGTGGCGATCGCACTGCGGGCACCCGATTGCACCATGGCACCAGCAATGCCGAGCACTTCTCGACTATCCCCCGTGGCGGTTTTGCAGGCACTGAGAATTAGCATTTCGAGCTGTGTATCGGCTTGACGACGACTTTTGAAAATCTGCCCCAGGGTATCAATATTGAGGCGGCCATCGGCGGACAGGATGTAGGTGTTTTGGCGATCGCTGCCGAACTGTCCGTGGGTCGCCAGATGAACGACATTAAAGTCTGTGGTTTGGAGTTCACTCGTCAGGGCTTGGCGGGTAAAGGCATCATCTTGCAGGACGGTGACGACCATGTCACTCTCCGCAATGATGCCGATTTCTTCGGTGACTCCTGGCAACACGTCATAAAATGCAGCCTCTTCGGGCGGGGGGGGTTCGAGCGAGGCGGCTAAGACCTGCACCTGTTCGCGGGGGGGCAGGATTTCGGGGTCGCGGACTTCCAAACCGAGCACGAGGGAGATGGCATACTTTCTGACCAAGAAGTCGTCATCGTCGTGCAGCGTCGTCATGGGAATGAGGCGCAAGTTGCCGTCGAGGACAAAAATCAGCGTTTTGATCTCGTCGGTTGACAGCAGTCCTTGCTCGGCGGCGGGGCGTAGCAGCCAATCATAGAGGGTTTTACCGTTGTCCTTGACGTTGTTACCCCGCGTGAGCTGCCCACGGTAATCGGCCAGCAAATTATTGACGGTTTCGCGGGAGGCGGGGGCTGAATAGTGAATCAGGTCAGAGCGCCGGGGTAATTTCATGACCACTTCTAGGCGATCGTCTAGCAAAATGGCATAGAGCACGGCGGCGGTGGTGTCTTCTTTATTCACCACCTCGTCAAGACTGACGGTATTGTCAATGCAGGCGGCTTGAAAGAAGTTTTCCAATTCTGCAACTTGCAGCGCCTCCATGACGTCGCGGGCTTGGCGCAGGCGAGCTTGGTGCTCGCTGGAGGAGTCATTTACCTGGTTGGTTTTGAGCTGAGCCAGTTCAGTAACTTCGGGAACTGGCTCAACCAAGAGTTGCACCAACTCTCGATAAATCGGCTCGACGCTTTCGCGAAAGGAGAACTGGACATCGGGGTTGGCGGTGACGAGATCACTGCGAATGATTTTCAGGGTTTCAAAGGCGCGGGTATAGGCGGCGATCGCCCCTTGCTCTTGGCCTTCCGCTTTGAGAATCCGCCCGAGTTGCCATTCCCATTGATAGCGCAGGTCATCAGCCTGAACTTTTTGAGATAAGACCAGGGCTTGGCGAGACAGATCTTCGGCGGCGGGCCACTGCTGGGCCAGTTCATAGATATGTCCGAGGGTGCCTAACACCAATGACTGACTGCGAGCGTCTCCCAAGGCTTGGGCCTGGGTTTGGGCGGGGGCTAGTAAGGTCGCAATTTCCCGCCAATCGGGCGCGTTAGGAGCATTATTTTCTCGCAGCAAAATTAGATTTTTGGCCAGACCAATATAGGCAAGGACCGTGGAACGACCAGGCGGCAAATCTGGCAGAAACTCTTTGAGATCTGGATACAGCCGTTTCAGAGCTAAATCCCACTGGGGCAGGCTGGGACTCACTAACAGCCGCATAAAGTTGAGATTGGCTTGAATCCCAAGTTCGCCAGTGTCGAGCCGCGCCACCTGTTGGTAATAGTTCAGCGCTTGCCGAATATGGTTGTTGGCTTCGTCGAAGCGGCGGTCTTCAAACGCAACATTAAATTTGCCCTGTTCCAGGTTGCCTAAGCTGAGGTTGCTGGCGGCCATCAGGGCGTTGTCTTGCAACTTTTCGGCAATGCTGAGGCTGGCTTGCAGTTGCGCTTCGGCTTGTTCTAAGTTGCCGGTGGCGCGAAGGCTATCGCCCAGTTGCCGCAAAAGAGTCACTTTGGTGAGGGTGTCGGGCTGATCGCTGACGACGTTGGCCAGATCGGTTAGGGTGCTCAAGACCAGCCCTTACGTGAAGATGGATCAGCGAATTAATGTCAACCGACCGGTGCCATAACGCTCTTTGCCGTCAGCAAAAATTTAGACATCATCGCCGCTGTCAACAAAATGGGATTTCGAGCGATTGAAAGGCATCACAGCCGCGCTAGTTTCAGGCCAAATAAAGCTCTGTCCTGAGTCCGGATCGTCGATTTTTCAGCGCCCTGTGCCACCGGGCCGGGGGGGGTAGGAAATTTTCGGCTCACTGTCAGGGGCGAGAGCCGCGATCGCCGCGTTTACCAAGCGGGTCAGCCAGTTTTGGGCCGCCACTGACGCCTGAACAGCAGACGATGGATGGGATTGAGTAGATCTGGGTAGATCGGTTATTTTGCGATCTCCAGATTCATCACTAGCGCTTTTTCACTTCGGGGAGAGCGTTGGATCGGCGAAACCAGGTAGTAAGATGCAGCGATCGCGCTGCCACCCTAACGTCACTGACTCGCCAATGGCGGGGCTGCGGCAAAGCTGCACGACCTTCATCAGTCCCACTGGAGTGTCGATGAGGGATTCGACCCGCTGACCGATGTAGGTGACATCGACTATTTTGCCCCCGACTTGGTTATCCGCTGGGGAGGCGCTGAGGCTGATGCGCTCCGGGCGGATCATGAGCGTGGCAGTTGCCCCGACAACCGGAACATCATGATTAAGCGCGATCGCCTGTATGAGCCTCCCATTGACCGCTACCGTAACGGTGGGAGTGGCGGCTCCTGCCGCTGCCACCACTGCCCCCGTCAAAAAATTGGCCTGACCGATGAACTGCGCCACAAAGAGCGATGCCGGATTTTCGTAAATCTCCGAGGGCGGGCCGACCTGTTCGACTCGCCCTGAGTGCATAACGGCAATGCGATCGCTGAGCGCCAGCGCTTCTTCTTGATCGTGGGTGACGTAGACAAAGGTAATGCCCGTTTGCCGCTGGAGTTGCCGCAGCTCTTGCCGCACCGCCTCCCGAATCTGGGCATCCAGCGCTGAGAGCGGCTCATCCAGCAGCAACACCTGCGGACGGTTGATCAACGCCCGTGCCAGGGCGACCCGTTGCCGTTGCCCCCCGGAAAGTTGCGAGGGACGGCGATCGCCCAAGTCAGGAATTTGCACCAGCTTCAGCGCCTCTTGCAGACGCGGGGCGATGTCACTGCGATTCACCCCCGCCACCGTCAGCGGGTAGGCCACATTTTCGGCCACCGTCAGGTGTGGAAACAGGGCGTAGTCCTGAAATACGGTGTGGACATTGCGCTGGAACGGGCGCGACTCGGTGACGACCTCGCCCCCGATGTAGACCTCACCATACTCCGGTATCTCAAAACCACCGATCAGGCGCAGGGTGGTCGTTTTGCCAGAACCACTGGACCCCAGCAGGGAATAAAATTCGCCCGGTTGCACATCCAGCGACACCTCGCGCACTGCGTAAAAGTCACCCTTTGCCGTGGGATAAACCTTGGTAACGGCATCCAGGTAAATAGCACTGTTTTGACTCAGCGACTCTTTCATAAATAAGGGGAATATCAATGAGATTAGCTGTCGATGGCGGTGAGGAAGCGCTTTAACACACTGTCCGGTGAGATGGTAGGGGTGGCGCGATCGCTAGCTGCTCATCTATACAACCTCGTCGGTGTGGGCAATCCACTGACTCATCAACACCAAAAGGGTGCTGGCTGCCAGCACCAGCGTGGCGACAGCGGCAATTTCGGGCGTGATGTCCGTGCGCAAACGGCTCCAGATTTCCATCGGCAGCGTGTTCTCCCGTCCGGTGAGAAACAGCGTTACCACCACCTCATCAAAGGATAGGGTAAAGGCCAGCAGTGCCCCGGCGATGACCGCTGAGCGAATGTACGGAAAAATCACGCCGCGATAAACCTGCCCTGGACGAGCGCCTAAATCATAGGCGGCTTCTTCCAGGCTGCGAGGAAACTGGGAGAGTCGCGCCAAAATGGGGCCAAAGGCCACGGGCAGGCCAAATATGACATGGCCAACCATCACCGTCCCCAGCGACAGCCCCAAACCCAACTGGGAGAAATAGGCCAGCATCGCTACCCCGGTCACGATGCCCGGTAGCAGAATCGGCAGGTTGAGCGCGATGCGAAAGCTGGTTTTGCCGAAAAACGAGTAGCGGTAGACCGCAAAGGCCGCCAATAATCCCAGCGTCGTTGCCCCCAGGGTTGCCGCCGCCGCCACCTTAAGGGAATTGAGCAGCGATGCCTGAATCGCGGTATCGCCAAAGGTCGTCCAGTACCAGTCCAGGGTGACGCCACGAAAGGGCAGCGACAGAATGGCCGAGTCGTTGAAGCTCATGATCACAAGCACAGCGATCGGGGCGTTGAGAAAGCCATAAATCAGCACGGCAATACTTCCCAGCAGCCAGGGACGAGGGGGCTGACGCGGACGCACAGCAGGGGTCATAGGGTTTCTAGCGCTCCTCGGCGGAGCACGATCGCCAGCCCCGAAAACACAATCGCCATCACCACCAGGGCAAACGCCGCGCCCAACGGCCAGTTGTAAGAAACGCCAAACTGCGACGCGATGACGTTGCCCAGCATGATATCGCTGGCTCCCCCCACCAAACTCGGCGTGATGAAGTCGCCCATTGTCAGCGCAAACACGTTGATGGAACCCGCCAACACCCCCGGCATCACAAGTGGCAGGATGATGCGGCGAAAGGTCGTCCAGGGGCGGGCATTGAGATCGGCCGAGGCTTCTAGCAGGGAGGTGGGCAACTGCTCAAAGGCGGTGATCACGGGCAAAATCATGAAGGGCAACCAGACGTGAACAAAGGTGAGGGTGACGGCAAAGCTGTTGTACAAGAAGGCTTGACTGGGGGTTGTCAAAATCCCCAGCGACAATAGCACCGTATTGATGACACCGTTGTAGCCGAGAATGATTTTCCAGGCAAAGACCCGCACCAGATAGCTCGACCACAGCGGCAAAATCACTAGTAACGTCAGCAGTTGCCGATAGCGGCCTCCGTGGCGAGTGATGAAATAACCCAGCGGTAGGGCGATCGCCGCATCGATCACTGTCACCCCCAGGGCGATCGCTACCGTCCGCACTAATACCCGACGGTAGGCGGCATTGCTGGCGATAGTCTTGAAGTTGTCGAGGCTAAAGGTCTGCACAATCTCAAACGACTCTAGCCGCCAAAAGCTGTAGATGAGGAGGAGGGCGATCGGCACAAAGTACAGCAGCGTCATCCACACCAGCGGCGGCAGCAGCGTCCCGTACAGCCCCAGCTGTAATCCCGGACGCCGCCGCATCCTAGCAACAGACATCGTTTCAGTATTCACAGTTGCGTGCTCACCCAGGCGCTACGGCCATTGTCTTTGATGCTGGTGCAGCGGTGCATTACGGCTATGCCTAATGCACCCTACGGCTGGTTACGCTTTTCGAGCTCTAGCTCCGAATTTCGTTCCAGAGCTGCACCCACTCATCGTAGTTTTTGACGCTTTGCCACATATTGATTTGGGCATGCAGCGACAGATCATCCATAAAAAGTTCCTTGGCACGTTCTGCCCCGATCTCGGCGGTACCCAACTCCGTCGCCCCCGAGTAACCCGTCGCTTCAATCACCCCTTTTTGGCCCGGGCCGCTCAAGATATAGTCAATCCATTCGTAGGCGACGTCGGCGTTGGGCGATCGCTGGGCAATCATCCAGGAATCCGTCCAGCCCGTCAGCTTCCCTTTCGGACTCACGGAACCGACGGGAAAGCCCGCCTCATCCAACTGCTGATAGGTCAGTGGCCAGGCGTGGGCCAGCACCACTTCGCCCGACTGGAATAGGTTCGCCAATTCTCCTGCCGTCGCCCAGAACTTACGAATCTGCGGGCGCAGCTCTAGCAGCTTGGCCTTCACCTCGGCCAAATCTTCACTGGTGAGGTCGTAGGGGTCAGGCTTACCCAGCCACAGCGCCACATCGGCAATGGTCATGGGGTTGTCGGGCAGGGTGATTTTTCCGGCATACTCCGGGTCAAACAGCACATCCCAGCTAGCCGGTGGCGGGCTGACCGCTTCGGGGTTGTAGATCAGCACGTTGGGCCCCCAGGCAAAGGTGACGCCGTAGGGTTGACCGTCAAAGGTGTTCCACCGACCGTTTTGAAAGGAATCGAACACGGCGCTGTAATTGTCCAGCTGGCTGGCATCGATGGGGCGCACCAGTCCGGCTTGGTAGAGCCGCTCGGTAATGTCGCCCGACGCGGAAATTAGGTCGTAATTGCGGCCACCCCCCGCCCGAAACTTGGCAAACATTTCGTCGCTTGACCCGGCATAGGTCGCTTTGACAGTACAGCCCGTTTGTTCTTCAAAGGTCTGGGTGAACGAGGGATCGGTGTAGCCTTCCCACACGATCGCCGTTAACGTACACCCGGCTGCCTGGGCGGGGGCAGCTAGCCAGCCCATTGAACAGAAACTCAAGCAGCTCAGCAAAACTGCGATCGCCACACGATGCCACATAGATTTCTACATCCGACTAATCATCAAGCCCTCACTATAGTTCAGCCCTCTCCTCTGAAATTGTTTTTGACAACACCAGAAACACTCGGTCACAGTTCGCCGCAGTTCTCCCGGCGTCGGAGCGCTACCGTATCATTTTGGGTAGTGGATTTTAGTAAAGGACAGAGGAAAAGATGGACTCATCCCGTTCTGCCAGCTGCTCTCTGACTTGGCGATGGTAGTCATGAATGAACATCCAGATCGCCCCGATGTGATTCTCTAGCTTCTTGGAAAAGGACAGCGTCTTCCTCACCCACCGAGAAATCCGCTGCTTCAGGGTGTTGTTCAGTCGTTCGATGTAGTTGGTCAAGCCGCTATCTTGACCAACAGCCCCATGCCGTTTGCTTGGAATGACGTTGACGTAGGCCTCCCAGTAATCGGTGTAGACTTTGGCACACTGTCGGTATACCGCGGGGATGGACTGCCATCAGGCCATCGCCGATTTCCTAGAGCGGTCACCGATGTGGCAACCGATGATTTCTCGGGTATCGGCATCAATGGCCAGCCAGACCCACTGCTGGTTGCCTTTGTGATCGACAAATGACCAGAGTTCATCCATCTGCACCTTCAGCTGGCCTTGGGCCTTGGGGAGGACCGCTGCCGCTTTTGGCACGGCTTCATAACAAGCGTTGGCATCGCCTTGTAGCCAACTATCAGAGACGTGGGTGGCCCTGGCGATACCGGCTAAGGGAATCTTCTCTAACAGGAGCAGCTCGACTAAAGACCGAGTGTCCTTGTCTTTCGGCTGCCACTGGGGAGCCTCGACGCATTGGCGGTTGCAGTCTCGGCACTTGTAGTTTTGCTTACCGCGCCGGGTAGTGCCGTTTTTGGAGATGTCGTGAGCCCCACAGGTTGGACGGGTCATCGCGATTGGCATGGATTCTACTCCCTTAGAATCTAGAAATGCGACGGCGATACCTTATTTTTCTCTATCCTTTACGTTAATCCACTACCCTTTACGTTAATCCACTACCCTTTACGTTAATCCACTACCGATTTTGTTTTGCGGGTCTTGCACAAACTGGCGTCCGCAATTTTTACATTTGTGACTTTGCTTGCCGTTGTGGATGCTGTCATTTCTGACGACGTGCGAGGAGTGACACGCTGGACAAGTGGGCTATGGAGAGGACATAAACTTGAATCAATCTCAATCTGATTCCAGGTTTACAG
>NZ_JACSWC010000421.1 GCF_016888165.1 Halomicronema sp. CCY15110
AACCTAGCTGATTGAGCGGAGTCGAAATCAGCGACTGGTTCGACTGATTCGACGTTTAATTCGGCCCAGCTACTTACCACAGCTTTTTTTCGGCTGGAGTCATGTTTTTTCAAAGTTCCTTGGCTCTGGGGATGAGAGCAGGATTATAAGGTAGATGGAAGTCGCTTTCGTTGAGTTGGGTCATGGGATTCCCCGCTGTCGCCGCTCCCTTGAAAAAGGGGCTCTTTCAGATTTCCCCCTAGACAAAGATTCCCCCCTTTGGCTAGCGCAGCTATGCCCGGAGGGCTTTAGGGGGATCAGCAGTCGCTTGACGCTAAACAGATACCTTAAAGCTCCCCAGGCTGTCGCGGAAGATCCGGTTTGCCGCAAAAACTTAAAGGTACGGTGAGAGGAAAGTTGTTGGCCCAGGCTGTCTGTGGTTAGCGTCTAGCGACTGCCGATCGCGCTTTCATCACCGGGCCGCGCACCATGGTCAAAGCCTTGATCTGGGCGGGGCTGATCAGCGGCTGTGCTGCATTCTGCTATTCAGTGCCGTCGGACTTGATGCCCGTGCCTGCGGGGTCGCAGTCGCGATCGCTCGCTCACAGGAGCGATCGCACTTGCGCCATCAAATCGCTGGGCTCATGGCAGAGGCAATCGGCTCCAGCCGCCGTCAGTTCATTCACCGTGCCAAATCCCCAGGTCACGCCAATCGCCCGCACGCCGTTGTGCTTGGCCCCATGGATGTCGTGGCGGCGATCGCCAATCATGACCGCAGCTTCAGGGCTAATGCCCTCGGTGGTTAACAAGTGGGCGATCAGGTCGGCTTTATGGACGCGATCACCGTTCAACTCACTGCCATAGACGCCTTGGAAAAACGATGCCAGTTGAAAGTGCGCCACAATTTTTTTGGCAAAGACTCGTGGTTTGGAGGTACAAACCCAGGTCGTGTGGGGCGATCGCGCCAACTCCGCCAGCATCGCGGCAATGCCTTCATAGACTTCGTTTTCATACAATCCGACGGTCGCAAAGCGATCGCGATAGAGCCTGACCGCCTCAGCCGCTTGTTCTGCATTACCCAACACGGCGACAAAGGAATCCTGTAAGGGAGGGCCGATCCACTCGCTGAGGCTGCTCTCAGCGGGGAGCGGTTGTCCCAATTGCTGCAAGGCATAACCAATGCAGGCGGTGATGCCTTGATAGGGATTTGTCAGAGTACCGTCGAGATCAAACAGCAGATGCATAGAGCAACAAGACAATGAGGCGGCGACATGCGGGCAAGGTTACTGCAAAGGGGCCATGAGCCGGGCGGCCCGCACGGCCAGGCGAAACCCCAGGGAGCGGCGATCGTATTCCCTCAGATCCACCCGATCGGAATTGGCAAAATCGTCTAACAGCATGGCTTCCACCTGGGCTAATAAGGGGCCGTTGAGGGCAAACGCCATTACCTCAAAATTCAAATGAAAGGAGCGGTTGTCAAGATTGACCGTGCCCACCCCAGCGATCGTGTCGTCCACTAGCACCACCTTTTGGTGCATGAACCCTTGGCGGAAGCGGTAAACCTGAATGCCCGCCTGTTGTAGTTCGTTGTAATAGGAAAACGAGCAGAGATAAACCGTTTGATGATCGGGGTGAGCGGGGAGCAGGATCCGCACATCGACCCCCCGCAGGGCCGCCATTTTGAGCGTGGACAGGGTCGTTTCATCCGGCACAAAATAGGGGCTGGCAATCCACAAGCGCTGCCGGGCCAGATTGAACGCGCTGTTGAAAAACAAGGTGCAGGTGGGCAACTCGTCTGCCGGGCCAGAGGGCAAAATCAAGACCGATTCGGCGGTGTGGGGCGCAGGGGTCACTTGCCAGTTGACCTCGGGGATGGTGTCCGTGGCCCAATACCAGTCTTGCAGAAAGGAGATTTGGAGGCCCTGAACGGCGGGGCCTTGCAGGCTTAAGTGGGTATCGCGCCAATAGCCAAAGCGACGATCGCGCCCCAGATATTCATCCCCAATGTTGAGGCCGCCGACAAAGCCGATGCGGCCATCCACGACCATAATTTTGCGGTGGTTGCGAAAGTTGAGTTGAAAGCGGTTGCGGAGGCCTTTGGTGCTGCGAAAGGCGGTGACCTGAATGCCGCTTTGCTGGAGCCGTTGCGGGAGCGATCGCGGCAGCTGATGAGAACCAATTTCGTCATAGCTCAGATAAACCCGAACGCCTTGCTCCGCTTTGGCCCTTAAAGCCGCCATCACCTCCCGACCAATTGCATCATCTTTAATGATGTAAAACTGAAACAAAATATAGCTCTGAGCCGTGGCGATGGCCTGTAGCAGCGCGGCAAATGTCGCCTCGCCGTTGACGAGTAGTTGGGCCTGATTGTGGGACGTAAACGGCACCCTCGCTAGCGTCCGGATGAGCTGTTCTAATGGTTTGACGACCGCTGGCAAAGGCTGGACATAGGGAGCCAGATTTTGCTGAATGTAAGAAATCTTGGCCTGATACTCCGCACTGGCCCGACGAATGGCTTCGGGATAGCCGCGAAAGCGGGTGCGGCCCAAAATCCAATACAGCGGCATCGCCACCCAGGGAAAGGTGATCAGGGCGATGCTCCAGGCGATCGCACTCTGGGAGGATCGCACATTCATCACCGCGTGGGCGGCATTGAGCACCCCCAACAGTTGCACCAAGAGGACGAATACACTGATGACGGCGGTAAGTTGCATAGCAGCTCGGAGTCAGGAACGGGCGATCAAAATCGGGGCGGTGATGGCCGCGCTGTCCCGGTAGGCAACGGACAGAACCCTGGGGACAGTGTCTTCCCCAGCGATCAGCGGGGACTTATCGCGATGACACCGCGTAAAATTCCACCACCATGGGCACATGGTCAGAAGATTTTAACTTGTGCAGAACTTGGGCGCTGCCGGGCCGCACCGCTAACCCGCGATAAAAAATGTGATCCAGCGGGTCAGACCAAAGAAATCGCTTGAGGCGGCGATCGTGCGCTTGGGGAAACAGCACCGGCGCTAAGCCTAACTGCGTCATCAGCGATCGCAGCAACGTCATCCGTTGTCTGTTCCAGGTGTTGAAATCGCCCGCGACAATCATCGGCCCCGGATGGTGCTGAATGTGGTCAGCCAATTGCTGCAACTGGGCTTGAAATTTGCCCGTGTCCACAAAGTTCAGCCCGTGGACATTTACGGTCACCAGGGTTTGCGAACGGGTCACGAGGGGATATTCGGTAATGAGAGCGACCTTGGGCGTATTGAAGACGGGTTCGTAATGTTGAGTATGCAGGTGCTGATGGTCGAGATGCTGCACCTTGGCCGCCGTCAACACGCCAAAGGCATGACGGGTGTGCAAATCACGCAAATTGGGCGCAAAATGCCAGCCGTGATCAGCAAAGGGGACTGGAGCCAGTTCCGGCGAGGCAATGCGCACCTCTTGCAGAAAGAACAGGTCGGGATCGTATCGCTGAGCGATCGCTTCGGCCTCGGCCAACCATTCTGCTTGATGGTTATTTTTAGCAATATTCCAATTCACCACCGCGATCGAGGCGGGATCTAACACCGTGCGCGAAAACTGCTGACACTCGATGACGGCCTCAAAGGAGGGGCTAAAGCGATCGCGCATCGCCGCTGCATCGAAGGGCCATAACTGTGAACACAAATCGCTGAGTGAAGACATGTTAGCTGGGGGCAGTACATACCCACGATTGTGTCATTTTGGCGGCGGGTCAGGCTTCCACGGGCGTCGGCTCGTCCTCAGGGACGGGAGCCGCGATCGCCGCCTTGTCAGGCTTGCAAGTAAAGGCCAGCTTGCCGCCTTGAAGCCCGACCTGAATCGTGCCACTTTCCGGAAACGCTTCTTCCAAAATCTTGGTGGCGATGGGGTTTTCCAGTTCCTTTTGAATAGCGCGTTTCAGCGGGCGGGCACCGTAGACGGGGTCATAGCCGACCTTGGCGATGTGGTCGATCGCCGCCTTCGACAATGACAGCGACAGTTTTTGGGCTGCCAGCCGCTGCTCAATGCGCTGCACTTGAATCGACACGATGGAGCGCAATTGCGCTTGGAGCAAGGGATGGAAGAGGATCAGGTCGTCCACTCGGTTCAGGAACTCGGGCCGGAAGTGGCTACGGAGCGCCTTGAGCACGAGATCCCGCATTTCGTCGTAGCGATCGTCGTCGCCCGCCACCTCTAAAATGTGATCGCTACCGATGTTGCTGGTCATGATCACGATGGTGTTGCTGAAATCCACCAGGTGCCCCTGGGCATCGGTGATGCGGCCATCATCCAGCACTTGCAGCAAAATATTGAACACGTCGGGATGGGCCTTTTCCACTTCGTCGAGCAGGACGACGGAATAGGGGTGACGCCGCACCGCTTCCGAAAGCTGGCCGCCCTCTTCATAACCGACATAGCCAGGAGGCGCACCGACAAGGCGGGCGACGGCGTGCTTTTCCATGTACTCCGACATGTCAATGCGAATCAGGGCTTCTTCGGTGTCGAACATGAAGGCCGCGAGCGCCCGCGCCAGTTCCGTTTTACCCACCCCCGTTGGCCCCATAAAGAGGAAAGAGCCGAGGGGCCGACCGGGATCGTTCATGCCCGCCCGCGCCCGACGAATCGCCGCTGCGACGGCAGTAACGGCTTCTTCTTGACCAATCACCCGCTCGTGCAGGTGGCCTTCCAACCGCAGCAGTTTTTGCCGCTCGGACTCCATCAGGCGGTTGACCGGAATGCCCGTCCATTTGGCGACAATTTCCGCAATGTCCGCTTCCAGCACCTGTTCCCGCAGCAGGGTTTTGCCCTGGGCTTGAATTTCTAGCAGATGGGCCTCTTTAGCTTCCAGTTCCCGCTGCACGGCTTCGAGCTTGCCGTATTTAAGCTGGGCGGCTTTGTTCAGGTCGTAGGCGCGTTCGGCCTGATCCACCTGGAGGCGCAGATGCTCTTCTTCTTCCTTCAAGGCGTTGATGGCTTCCAGGGTTTGCTTCTCCGTCTGCCATTGCCCGCTGAATTGTTCCTGACGCTCTGACAGATCGGTAATTTCTTCTTTGATGCGAGCCAGCCGTTCCTGAGCGGTGCGATAGGCCGCCCCGGAGGAGGCGTCTTCGCTTTCTAGCGACAGTTGCTCCATTTGCAGCTGCATCAGGCGGCGATCAATGACTTCCAGTTCTTCCGGTTTAGAGGTGATTTCCATCTTGAGCTTGGCAGCGGCTTCGTCCACCAGGTCGATCGCTTTATCCGGCAAAAAGCGATCGCTGATGTAGCGATCGGACATCACCGCCGCCGCCACCAGCGCCGAGTCGGCAATTTTCACCCCGTGGTGCACTTCGTAGCGTTCTTTCAAACCGCGCAGAATGGAGATCGTGTCATCGGCAGTGGGCTGCTCAACATACACCTGCTGAAAGCGGCGTTCGAGAGCGGCGTCTTTTTCGATGTGCTTGCGGTACTCATCCAGCGTCGTCGCGCCAATGCAGCGGAGTTCGCCCCGTGCCAACATCGGCTTCAGCAGGTTCCCCGCATCCATGGTGCCTTGCCCCGCCCCCGCCCCGACGACGGTGTGCAGTTCGTCGATAAACAGGACAATTTGTCCGTCGGACTCGGTGACTTCCCGCAGGACAGACCGCAGGCGGTCTTCAAACTCGCCGCGATACTTGGCTCCGGCAATTAGCGCCCCGATGTCGAGGGAAATCAGTTGACGATTTTTCAGCGATTCGGGCACGTCGCCATTGAGGATGCGCTGGGCGAGTCCTTCCGCGATCGCGGTCTTGCCCACACCGGGTTCCCCAATCAGCACTGGATTATTTTTGGTACGGCGAGAGAGGACTTGAATCACTCGGCGAATCTCTTCATCGCGTCCGATCACCGGATCGAGATATCCCTCCCGCGCCAGCTCGGTTAGGTCGCGGCCAAATTTTTCCAACGCTTGGTAGCGATTTTCTGGGTCTTGATCGGTGACTTTTTGGCTACCGCGAATAGTTTTAATCGCCGTGACCAACTCAGCAGTGCTCACCTCAAAGCCCCGCAGCAAGCGCCGCCCGATGCGTTCATCTTCCGCAAAGCCCAACAGCAGGTGCTCCACTGAGATGAACTTGTCGCTCATGTCGAGCCGCGCCGCCTCGGATTGATCGAGCATGCGATCGAGACTTTTGCCCAAATACAAATTGCTATCGGCGGAAACCCGCACCCGCGCCTGCCGTTTGGCAAAGGTGTCCAGCTCTTTCAGCAGCACTTCTGGATTGAGGCTGGCTTTTTGCAGCACCGTGTTCCCCAAGCCATCTTTTTGCTCTAGCAACGCCATGATGACGTGCTCGGCTTCGAGATATTGATGGTTGTAGCGGCGAGCCACCGTTTGGGC
Source organism: Halomicronema sp. CCY15110 (assembly GCF_016888165.1). Taxonomy (GTDB): domain Bacteria; phylum Cyanobacteriota; class Cyanobacteriia; order Phormidesmidales; family Phormidesmidaceae; genus Halomicronema. Next base: position 6,329 of record NZ_JACSWC010000421.1, read on the forward strand.
TTCGACGATCGCATCCCATGCTTTGGTCGTGAATTTATCCGGGTCGGTGGGCTGCATAACGGGGTAAATATAGCGAGCGGGGATAAGTAGAAATTCCTAAGTACTTCAGTGTATCAGGGTATCTGAAAGGGGGCAGAAGGGTGGCTGGGTATGAGGGTAGCTGGGTGGGTTGGCGTTGGCGAAGCCACTCCTCAGGCGTTAGCCTGCCCAGAGGGCTGGGGTCGCGATGATGCGAGTTAGGCGAGCCGACTGGGCAGGTTAATCGACAGAATGAGCGTTTCTACCGCCGGAACAAGAGCCGAAACCATTGATTTCTCATGCGATCGCGTCGCGCAGATAGTGCCGTTCATCTCTCTGGCTTGAGAATAAGGGGCTTAAGCCCCTTGCCTGTCGGCACCTGACTGCGGATTGCGATAAAAACGGCTAACCTTCCCAGTCGTGTCGGCGAGCCAAAATTCCTGACTCAACATCGACCCTCACACCCTGCCACCCTCACACCCTCACACCCTCCTACCCAACCGCCTGGACTGCTGGCTCCTCCGACTTCTTCACCGAGCCCTGGGTGCCGAGTTGAATCAATTCAATTTTGTAGCCGTCGGGGTCTTGCACAAAGGCGATGACGGTGGAGCCATGCTTCATGGGGCCAGGTTCGCGGACGACGTTGCCCCCCTGCGCTTTGATGGCGTCGCAGGTGCCGTAAATGTCATCCACACCGAGGGCAATGTGACCGTAGGCGTCGCCCAGGTCGTATTGGTCGGTGCCCCAGTTGTAGGTCAGTTCCAACACGGTGTGGTCGGACTCGTCCCCGTAGCCGACGAAGGCCAGGGTGAATTCGCCGCCGGGGTAGTCTTTTTTGCGCAGCAGCTGCATGCCCAAAATGTCGCAGTAAAACTTCAGCGACTCGTCAAGATTGCCGACGCGGAGCATGGTGTGTAGCATTCTCATCAGTTCACCTCTTATGTTTCAACGGCTGTTTAAAAGTATAGGGAGAAGCCTGGGGGAGTGTGAGGGTGGCAGGGTGTGAGGGTGGCAGGGTGTTGTATGAAATCCATACCGATGGCGGCAAATCAGGGGACGGGTCCCTTGGCTGACCTGAACCACATCGGTGAGGCCGACAGGGACCCGTCCCCTAGACCCCCAGGGACCCGTCCCCTGGTGGCAAGCGATCGCGGCGGTTCGTTAGCTTTTACCGAGGCGGAGCCAGTATTTGAGGCCGTAGCCGATGAGGACGAGAAGGGCGATCGCGGCGGCCCCGATGCCGATGGGGCTGGGCACCCAAAAGTCAGCGGTGATGTCGTTCAGTGCTCCAGGCACCAGTGCCCATTGTTCTGAATGGGTCAGCTCACCCGTGGGCGATCGCACCCAGGGCGCGGTCAACCTGACGTTGCTTACCAGTAGCTGCTGCCCCTGCAACAACGGCAGTCGGGTCGCCGCCAGGTCAGGCACAGCGGTGAGATCAACCTGGATATCCACATGGTTGAAAATCACCCCAAACCAGTTGTGCTGCCGCAAAGACAAGTGTGCGGTGATGGTTTCGCCGCTGGGCAGGCTGAGCAGTCCGCTAGTGATCGTTTCAGGCTTAAAGAAGTCGTTGAATTTGCGCTCTAGCTCGGCACCATTGTTGAAGGGAATGGTGATCGTGAGGGTTTGCTCATCCACAAACCGAATGGTGCCATCCACGGCGGCGGTGCGATCGCGCAACTCGTTCAGCCGCTGCGCCCAGTCGGGATGGGTGATCACTTCAGCCCCACGCCAATGCAGTTGCTGCACCAGTTGACCGTGGGTTTGACTGTCGAACTGGATGTTGAGGTCATATTGCAGACACCCCGTCAGCAGCAACATGCAGCCGAGCATGGCTAGCCGCCCAAGGAGTTTGAAGCCGCGCATCATCAATTTATCTAGCTCGCAATGGTCACAGGCATTATCGGTGATGCGGGCTGGCAACACAACAAAGGCTCAGCCTGGGGAAACGTGTCAGGCACGTCCCGCAAACTGAGCCTTGGGCAAAACTGGCGCGAAGCTATGTTTGCCAAAGATGAAATGCTACTTGTTGAAGTGCTGAGTCGCAGTTTCAAAAGATTTTGCCAGCTCGTTCCAAGCGGTTTCAAAACCGGTTTGAAGATCCTGCCAGGCAGCTTCGCCAGCACTATTCATTTCCTCCCACTTGGCGAGCAAGGCATCGCGGCGGCTGGTGAGCTCCTCTAACGTGCTGTGATAGTTGATCTCAGCATTCGCTTTGGCTTGATCGGCCTTCGCCTTAAATTCTTCAATGCGAGCATTCAGCTTATCCAATTCAGCATTAACTTTAGCTTCGTAGGCATCGCGCTGATCAGCACTCGGTAACTTAGGAAGTTGTTCGGGGGTTTGAGTAGCCATATATTTGCTAACTCCATTACGGCAATCATGAATCTTTCCATGCACCGACAAGATTCATTCCAGCAAGTCGCTAACTTAGAAAAACTCATTAACTTAATTATCAGCAAAATAGCTGCTGTGAGCGTCCGCTAATGGGGGTAAATCATGCTCTCGAACTGTCCATCCTGGGATGGATTTCTAAGTAACGCTGGGCATAGAGCAGCAGCACAGCGTTGATATTGCGACATGAGATAAATTCAAAAAGCCGGATAGAATGCCAAGCGAGGCAGGTTTGAGGATCAAGAATGGGGCCATCATCACCGCAATTCAACCCGGAAGAGTTACGTCGATGGCAGTTTGGCCTGCGGCAGGCTGACGATAACAATGTCTTTTGTCATTGCCGCCAGTGCGATCGCGAGTGGGTAGCTTCGGCTCATAACGTGCAATGCACTTGCGGCAGCACCGATGTGGAAACGATTTCTTGTTGGCAATTTCCGGATGGTTAGGGCGGAAAAAACTAACCGCGATCGCTCGTTTTTTCTACTTAAAACGGAGCGATCGCGGCGACCATTGCTTCACCAGGGAGCGACTAAATTTGCTCCCACATGACCCGCAGGCCATCGGGTAAGGTCTTGCTAATTTCTTTGGCTTGCTCATCGGAAATGGATTCCCGCGCGGTCGAAAAGACCGCAATCACCACCGCTTCAGGCGTGACATTTTTGGGCACGCCGCCTTCTTGCTTAATCCGCCGGAGAAACAATTCCGAATCAATTTCGAGCGGCGGGCGAAACCGACTCAGAAACGACACGATCGGATTATCGTCCCGCCAGATATCGGCCATGTCGGCATTTTTGAAGGCCGCTTCCGTCTGTTGGTCGGTGTCGGTCGACATCAAGTCGCGCATCGTCCGAAAGACCACCGTAGTGAGATCCTTGGCGTCGTAAATATCGGGCAAGCTGGCTCGTTGCATAACTTTTTCATAAAAAGCTCGCTCGGTTGCGCTGAAACTTTCGGCCATGACGCTTAAAACCTCCGTTGATTCACAGACGATATAATTGCAGCCCCGTGGGGCTTGTGGCGATGCTATCACGTCCCCACCGGAGCGCCGCCTAACTTTTGTAATAGCCGCTACGAAATTTTTCTCTGGGGCACTGTCACTCAGTTCAAAGGTGGCATCTGGGCCATCGGCTGCCGCAGGGCGATCGCGGCCATGGCCTAGGCCCAGGGCGGAACGGGCCAGGCATCCTGCTACGACTTATCAAAAAACCGCTCAGGTGAATCGGTTGACCACCACAACAGGGTATTTTTGCTTTATTGTGTTGCAGCGTTTGGGGTAACTCGGGGGCGGGCACTGCGATCGCCCCTGTTGCCAAAGGACTCATCTCTATGCTCGATCGCTTTTGGTATGTCATTGGCTATGTGTTTGCCCTGAATAGCGAAGCTTTCCGAGTAGCGGCAACCCTCTCCCAGGGCGTGCAGTTGGCCTTGCTCATCGTGCTGTTTGCGGGGTTGTCGCGCAGCATTGGCCAGTGCGCCATTCTCTTTTTTAATCAGGTTAAACCGCTACGTTTTTTCCTGAGTCTGCTCATCAGTGCGGTGTTATTTGTGGGTGGGTTTTTGGCCCTGGTGGGGGCGACCTGGCTCATTACGCTGCTGCCCTGGTCGGTGCAGCTCTCGTTTAGCACCTTGGTGATTGTGCTGGGGGCCGCCTATGCGCCGCTGCTCTTTAGCTTTTTGGGCGCGCTGCCCTACGCCGGGCAACCCCTTCTCAATATCCTCTCGATTTGGCATCTCCTCGCCATGGTGGTGGGGTTTGGGGCGGTGACGGGGCTCAATCTGCCTGAGTCATTTGGGTATGTCGGATTTGGCTGGGTGCTGCTGCAAATTATTGAGCAAACGATTGGTCGCCCGATCGCCGCTTTTGCGCGCTGGCTGGCTGACACGGTGGCGGGGGTTGATCTCAAAACCGATCGCGACGAACTGACGGCCCATTTTCGCGATCGCGTCGAAGCGTCGACCCAGGAACTCAAAGCCGAAGTGGAATCGCACCTCAACACCCTCAACACCGTCAAACCAGAACTGCAAACAACCGGGCCCGTCACCGTGGCCGACTCCACCGACCCGGTACCGCCAGCGACCGTGGGCTTAGGCGAAGTGGTCACCACCGTGACCGCCCAACCGACCGTGACGAAAGGCGCAGAGCGGAGCCCGCGACAACTCTTGAGAACCCTCTTCGGGGTGGCGCTGATGGTGATCTTGACCCTGGTGGTCTTAGCCTTTTTAAAACCCGTTCGGGTCTGGTGGTTTGGCTGGTTTGGGCAATTGCCGACGCTGCTGCGGTTTGTGCTGCAACTCACGTGGATTGGCATTGTCGCGGTGATTGTAGCGGGTCTGTTGGCCCCGCTAGAGACCCTCGGCTGGTGGGCCGGTTGGTTTGACGATGAGGTCAACACCACGGTGAATACGGGGGATTTGGCACGCCCCGTGGCGGATACGCAGCAGATTCAGCGGTATGTGGTCTATTTAGACGGCATTGGCATCTCCAGCTTTGAATATTTGCCCGATGTGGAAACGTTTTTAGATGCCCTGGCCCCTCAGCTACCGGACGATGTGGCGCTGGTGCGGGGCATCATGCCCTACTCTGTGATGAATCGCCCGTTGGACGAAGACCGCACCCTGTCCTTCTTTTGGCGCTATGCGGACAAACTGCGGTTCGCCAACCCCGCCAGCATCCTGGGGCTGATTGTGAATATCCGCAATATTTTGATCGTCGGGGTGTCGGCGGATAAGCGCTATGGGCCGTTGTATAACCAGGGCATCGCGCAAATTGTCTTCAGCGGTCTGCTCAAAAATGGCTATCGGTTAGGCAGCGGTACCCCGGTCACGTTCATTGGCTACAGCGGCGGCGGCCAAATGTCTGGTGCCAGTGCGCCGTTTCTCAAGCGGGCGATCGCGGCCCCCATCGACGTGATTTCCCTCGGGGGCGTCATGAGTGCCAACAACAACTTTTTGCAGCTGGAGCACTTTCACCATCTCAAGGGCGATCGCGACGTGGTGGAGCCGATGGGAACCATCATGTTTCCCGGTCGGTGGAAACTGTTTTTTCTGTCGTTTTGGAATCGGGCCAAACGATTGGGCAAAATCACCCTGATCTCCCTGGGGCCAGTGGGGCATAACGTCCCCGGTGGCATCCTGGATCCCCAGGTCATCTTGGCGGATGGGCGCAGCTCGCTCCAACAAACCATCGACACGATCAACACCATCCTCAAAGGGGAGTTGACGAGTGATCAGGCGATCGCCCCGGCGAAACCGAGCAACTACACCCTGTATCGGGAGTCGCTGCTGTGTCAGCCCGGTTACTTTCCCATTGCCCAATCCCTTGATCCAGCCTTATATCAACCGGTTGGGCCGTGGCTAGGACGCTTGATTTTGCCCGCAAAAGAGGCGCGATCGCAGGTCAAAGGCACCCTGATCGAATTGCACCATGCGCCGCCCGCTTATGCTCACCTCGTCGGTCAAACAGTGCCCCTGCGGTGGAACCTAGAACAGCCCGAGGTGCAAGATTTCGTCAAAGCTGTGACGCGGGATGTGAACTTTAGCGCCGACGCCGAATACAACAGTAAATTTGGCGGCATGGTGCTGCCCGATCGCATCAATCGTTGGCGACAGGTCGATCCGCTGGAATCCTTAGCTGCCGGACATCCGGTTGATGACATCACCGTGATGTTGGAGGCGATCGCCGTGCGCACCGACTCAGCCGGTCAGACTGCCCTCTACACCCAGGAGCAACCTGTCGAGGTCAGCGGTCGCTACTACGCCCTAGTGCAGTTCATCGCGCCAGTGGGCACCGACCAATATCGGGTGCGCCATTTCAACCGGGCTACACGCCGCTTTGATGGCCCGGAAACGTTAATGGGCACGCCCCCGGTGCTCATCGCCAAAGACTACGGCAGTTACCCTTCCACCACCCACCGTGTCGAACAATCGCCCTGCAATGAACAGGGGTGGTACGTCTACGGTACTCAGGATGTGGCGGGGCAGTTTGTGGTGCAGGCGTGGATGCCGCGATCGCTCATGCGCCTCCAGCCCGATCGCGTCATTTTTGGCCCCAAAGTGACCTATCGCCACATTCGTCGAGAAACCTGGGCCAATGTCGCGGCGCAGAAAGGGCACGTTTCTTCCGTCTTAGGCACGCCGCGCGACAACGGTTCTTCAGCGGCGATTCAAGCCGCCATTGAGGATTGGCGGGAGGGCGATCGCGCCCTGGTGCTACATACCTACGGCGGCATCGGTGGGGCGAAAAAAGAACCCGCTGCGGCCACCCCGATTTTCTTTGGTCACTTCGCCTTTGGCGTGGCTGAAGTAATGCGCGACCCACTGGCGGATGAACTGCGGTTCGATATTCGCTATTACCAGGTCTACACCCAAAATACCGATGGCCTGGTGGCGGGCACCCTGCACTGGTCGCGTTACCTCGGCCACCGTCAACTCGGCTGGCTAGGCAATCGTCCCACCTGCGACATCGTGCTCAAGCTGGCCTGCTTTACCGAAGGGTATGGCTTGGTCGCCGCCGATCAGCGATCGCCCCTGCGCCGGATGGAAGCCTTTTTGATGGCCATGACCGCCCGCTACCGCATCGGTGACGGTACCGGAGCCACCTACGTTGGCCCCGCCAATAACTGTTCCCAGGATTCCAACCAAGCCCTCTTTGCCGCCATTCAGCAAATTGTGGAAGATATTGGCGATAACGAAGCACAGCTGCGGCAGTGGGCGCAAACCCAACCCGAGCAAGCCGCACGCTTTGCCGAACTCGCCCAGTTCGGCCATGACCTCAAAAAAGCCTTGCGACCCTTTGGCAAAACCCGCGCCGATTGGGAAACCAACGCCTTTAACCTAGGCAGCACCATCGAAGACAAGCCCTTGCAAAACCTGATGACGGGCATCACCAGCTGGCGCACCCTGCTACCCCGCAAAGCCAGCGACACCGTTGCCCGCAAGTTTCTCGACTATGGCGCTGCCGCCTGGATTCTGCGCACCAACCAAGTCGGCGGCCACGACCCCGATATCGAACCCATCGCCCCGATGACGCTCTAAAGTTGCTCCCGAGCAATTTCTGCAATCCGAAGAGTCTAAAAAAACGTGAGTTCGCCGAAACGTTGAAAATTTTCGCAGAGTCCTCTGCATTTGCAAGCCTCTCACCAGGGCATCAGGGTTTGAAGCCTTTTTCCCTTTGGGAGAGAGGTTTGGAGAGAGGGCAAAAGGCATCTGTCGAACTGACTTAAAAAACTTCCAGTCACGAAATCATCAGATGATTAAGCAATTTCCAGCAACAAAATCATCAGATGATGAGGTGTGAAATGGTGAAAATACCCCCAATGCGGTACTGCACTGGGGGCACTGTAGTCGACTAATTCAGCCTTCGCAAACCAGGAATCTATGGGCTTGTTCAGAACTCATAGAGTCTGCCTAAAGAATTTCAGCCGCCGTCGCATCTTCCTTTAATTCACGTTTGAACAGCGTCAGCAGCGAAGGCGTTACAAAGAAGCCGAAATAAATACCCAGCAAACCAGTCACACCGTGCAACAAGACATCAAATCCAAACAGTGGAAACAGGCCAAAGACCGTCTTGGTAAATGGAATAGTTCCCAGCAGGCCAAGGGCGGCATAATAGATGCCCAGTTGTCCGGAAAAGAAGCGGGAACTGTCTAGCGAGATCGCAGCCGCAATGCCAATCAGTCCAGTTGCGATATGGATGATGTTAATGGGCGCATTCACTGGCAAAATGCCTAACAAATAACCATATTCTGCCGCAATGCCATACTGCTTAATAGCAGCATCAGTGCCTGGGTGACCCACTAAGGCAGGCACAAACCCCATCGCTCCGATGACGACATAGACAATCCCGATAACTAAGGCAAACTTTTGGGCAGTTTTCATAGGGGTAGTTTTCATAACTTTAACTAACCTCGACAAGTGATGTTTCATCTACTTGAAAATTTAGCAAGCGGCTAGAGAATAAACTTCCCTTGAAAGAAGTAACTGGATCTACGGCTACGGATAGACGACTCTCCTGACTTGACGCTGCCGAGAGGCGTGATTATCTGCTCAAGTGCTTGTTCAGTCAGGGGTTGAAGTAGATGGCGGGAAAGAACTTAGGGATCTGCAACTAAATAAAGTACCGATTCAATCCGGTTTCGACTTCGCTCAACCTACCAGTATCGAGAGTTGAGCGGAGTCGAAACTCGGTTCCTGGGGATCTTTTTTGCGCGCAAGTCCCTTACTCGACGTTTGTGCTGAGGCCAAAGTTAATTTTCTGTGCATAGCCGACAATGCTGAGGTGGTCGTTCTTTTCAAGCGGAGATGACCTTGAAATATTGTGAGCGCCAGGTCTTCCTTGGTTGTGTTTTTTTGCGAGATGTTGGCGATCGCCCTCAAGATTCCCCAAGGCGATCGGGCGTTGCTAAAGACACAGAACCGGCGCGGGAGAGGGGCCAAAAGCGAAACCGGGCGATGCCGATGATGTTGTCTTGGGGGAGGATACCCCACACGTGGGAGTCGTTGCTGTCGTTGCGGTTGTCGCCCATCACGAAGAGGCCACCTGGGGGCACTGTGATGGAGCCCATGAGATAGTCGGGCGGCTCTAGGGTATAGCTTTCTTGCAGGGGCTGCCCATCGACCAGCACTTGATGATCGCTGACGGTGACGGTTTCGCCGGGGGTCGCAATCACCCGTTTGATGAAGGCTTGATCGCCCCGATAGCCATATTCCTGCAGCTGCGGCGGCGGTTGAAAGACGATGATGTCGCCCAGGTGGGGCGGGTGCAGGCGGGTGGAAATTTTGTCGACCAGGAGGCGATCGCCCACGTGCAGCGTCGGCTCCATGGAATTGGAGGGAATAAACCGGGGTTCGGCAATGAAGATGCGCAAAAAAACGGCAATGACGAGGGCGATCGCGAGAATCTGAATATTTTCGCGCTGACCCTTCCACAAACGCCGCCACAGCGGTTGTGGGGGCGGCGTGGCGGCGTCCTCTGAGGATTCAGTTGTCGATAACTCATCGGGCTTAGACTTCATCACACCATCGCTTAAAACCGCGTCTCATACTCTAACAGGACGCCGGTGCGATCGCGGAAGTCCTCATAACTGGTAGTGCCCCGCAGGACAAATTCATCGCTGAGGCGATAGCGAGTGTTGAACTGAAACGGCGTATCATTCGTCAACACCTTCAATACTGAAACCGAGATGGTGGGGCTAATTTCAAACCCCACTTCTGCGCCAATATCAGATCCCTCGTTGACGCCACCCGTCCCGTCTGACACTTGGAATAGACGCACCTCACTGATGGGCACGGTATCGCCCAGAAAATCACGCACCGTATTCAACAGCGCCGACCCGACAAACGTACCAATGCCCGTCAAGGCGTTATCACTGCCGAGGGCATCAATCGCACCAATGACGTTGCCGCTCAGCAACGCGACAATTTCGCCCTCCGAGCGAGGGGGCGAACTGCGGAGGGTTAAATTGCGTGAATCGGTCGTGAGATTGGCGAGTTCACTGGCGGGGCCGGTATAACGAGCGTTAATGCGCACTAACCGATTGCCTTGCTGAGTCAGGCCAATGGCTTCCAGGGTGGTGTTGTCTGGCACTTCATTGCGGGGAAAGGGACTGGTGGTGACCTGCACACCCGATGAGGAGGCTTCCGGTAATGAGGTTTGCAAGGTCACATCGAGTAGCGGATCAAAAGAGCCGCGAAAATCGGCGCGATCGTCATCACCGGCGAGCCGCAGTTCCACCGCAAATAGGCCGATGCGCCCCGATGGCAGCTGAATCGTGCCGGTGGGGCGCAGGGTTGACAGGGTGCCGTCTAGCCGCATCCCACCCTGGGCGTTCACATTGAGATAGTTGCCCTGCACAATATTGATGTCGCGCCGCAGCAAAATGCGCAGATCCGCAAACGCGAACGGCGGAAAAATGCTGTCTCCCCCATTTCTCTCAACCGTCGCCGGGGGCGTGGTGCCCCTCCCTTCGGGAATCGTGATGGTGCCACCCGATAAGTCAATGGCTCCAGTGAGCTGGGGCCCCAGCAGTAAACTGCCGACTAGCTGCATTTCGCCATTCACCTGCCCCTCATAGAGTCCCTGCAAGTCGAGGGCAATATTGTCGAGATTTAACGTCAGGGGCTGGTATTGGGGACTCGCTGCTTCAGCCGTCGTCGGCTCGTCGGGGGCGATCGCGGTGGGCGGCGAGGCGTCCTCATCTTCCTCAGGGGCGGCGGCGTCATCCGCAAAGTCGGCCAACGTATCGAGCGGCAGCAGCAGGGGAAACAGGCCACGAGCTGAGAGTTGCCCTTCGCTAAATTGTCCGGTGAGCTGTTCCACTTCGATCGCTTGAATGCTGGGCACCAGCCGAACGCGCCCGGTGACATTCGTCATGGGCACCGGCAGGGCACTGGCCGAAATGGTGGCATCGTCTAGGGTGATCAGCCCTTGAAATGTCTCAGGCAAACTATTGTTGGTTTGCAAATCGCCCGCAATGTCGAGGATGACTTCACCCTGACCGTCTTCCCAGGCCACTTGCTGGGTAAACAAATTGAGCAATGCCAAGCCTTCGTTTTTGACATTGGCCCGTAGCAAATAGCTTTGGTCGGCGGGCTCAATGTCCACAAATCCTAATCGATAGGGCACCGCCGCCGTCAGCGTCAGGGGATCATCCGCCCCAATTAACGACAGTTGTGCGTCCAGGCCCGCCCGGGCGTTGAGGTAAGAAAAGGTCGCCGTCGTGTTGGAAATGGCGGTGCCATTGAGGGTGCCGTCAATCACTTCCAGTTGCCCGGTGAGCTGGGGGTTGCCCAGGCGACCGCCCAAAGTCGCGGTACTGTTGAGGCGGCCATCGAGGTCAAAGGGCAAATTGGCAAAGTCTTCAAGATTGCTGATCGGGACGTTGGTGATTTCTAGCAGCATTTCTCGTGCGGTCTGATCTTGCGGATCGAGGGAAAAACTGCCAGTGAGGGCCGCTGAGGCCAGGCCGCCCTCCTCATTAGAGTTGAACTGCAAGGGGGCAAAGGTGACCAGCCCATTTTGATAACTCCCTTGGGCGACCATCTGGTCGGCGCTGATGTCCGGGCCCCAGGTCCAGTTTTCGCCCGCCAGGTCAAAGGTGGCGCGGAGATCGGCGGGTAGGGTCGCGGTCACATTAACGCGACCCGCAAAGCTGCCCTCCAACTCGCTCAGCGGTGGAATGGGGGCTTCTTGGGCAGCAATTTCGTCCAGAATTTGGATTTCGATGATTTCCGATAGTCGCCGCAGTTGGTTCAGCAGGGTGTCGTTGGGGCTGCCGACGGGATTGGTCGCCAAAATTTTGGCTGCTTCCAGGGTGGAGGCGGGAATGAAGCCTTCATTGGGTGCCAGTCCCCGGCGAAAGTCTGCGAGTTCCTGAATCTGGAGCATTTTTAAGAGGTCACGCAGTTCGCCCGCTTCCGCCGAGAAGGTGCCGACCAGTTGAGGGGTTTGCCCCAGACTATAGCGACCGGACACATTGTAAGTACGGGTGGCGATCGCCTGCCCGCGTTCATTGCGATCGGCCATGACGATTTGCCCGTTATCGAGCTGGGCTACGCCATCGGCATAGCGAAAGCCGCCATACAGCCGATCCACATTCAAATAGCCAAACCCGAGATATTCCACATCAAACTGACCGATCGCGTCCCCCGTGCGGAGATTGATACTCGCGTTGGCAAAGTCTACCCGCCCCCGCAGTGAGCCGTAGGCCGCCGGTTCAGCGGGGATATTCAGCACTGAAATCGGGAAGTTATAAAGCTGGGCTTGCAGCAGGTCACCTTCGGTGGTGGCGGTGGCGATCGCCTCCCCAGCGCGAATTTCCGCATTCAACTGGCGAGTTTGGGGCACATAGGTCGCGGTAATTTGGTCATTGTTGCCTAACAACTCGACCGCCAAGCCCGCTTGATTGGCGTAAGTCACCGGACCAGATAAGCGCGGGTCAAAGACTAAATCGTTGAGGGCCAGGTTCGCCAGGGCCAAATCGCCGGCAAAATTCAAATTGTTGGGGCTGCCGGTCAACCGTCCCTGCAAGTTGGCAATGCCTGCCAGCGCCAGGGCGGGTGGAAAATTGATGGGCAGGGTCGCCAGGTTATAGTTGTTGGCGGCGAGGTTCAGGTCGATCGCGGCAATGCTGGGCGCGCCCGCCCCCGAGAGCTGCGGCGTGACGGTGCCACTGGCAAACAGGCCGCCGGTTTCTAAACTATCGATGCGTAGTAGACGACCATCCCAAGCCAGACTGGCGTCCAGGGGGGCGGGCGATCGCCCCAACGCCGGATTCAGCACCCGCGCCGTCGCTAAGCCATCGGACAGCCGGACATTGGCCCGGCCTTGGATCGCCGTGGGCGACAGGTTGGCTAAGCTGCCTGCCAGCTGAAAGGTTGCCGACCCGGTGCCGCGCAAATCCGGCGACAGCTGTTGCAGTTGCAAATTGTCGCCCCGACCGTCCGCCTGCCAGGTGCCATTCGCCAGGCTAAAGGTACTGTTCAGCGTGCCGCCAGCCAGCGTCGCGGCTAGGTCGCCATCGCCCCGGAGTCCCGCGAGCGAAAAATTGCGCGTGCTGCCCCCCAGGCGCACCTCCCCCCCCGCCGTCACTCCGCGCAGCGCGGCATTAAAGAAGCCCAATTGCAGCCCTTGCGCCTGCACGTCTGCCGTCCATTGCCCCGGTGTGAGTCGCCCCACCCCCGTGACGGTGCCGCCCGCAATTTCGGCCCGCCGCAGCGTTAGGACGTTGCGTTCAATTTCAGCCGTGCCCCGAGTTGGGTAGGTGCCGTTGGGGGCATCCCACGTGACTACGCCATTGAGATCATTGACGGGACCCGCAATGTCGGCTTCTAGGGCCAGGGTGCCAATGGCAACGTCGTCGGGCAAGCCATAGAGACGGGCGATCGCATCCGCTGGCAGATCCGTGCCGAGGACATCAAACGCGATCGCCACAGGTCGCCCAAACCGCAGCTCACCATTGCCGGTTAATTCGCCCCCCGCGCGGGGATTCGCCACCAGGTCGGCAAACTGGAAGCCGCCGGAACTATAGGTAACCTCAGACGCCACCCGCGCAAACTCCACCTGGTCGATGCGGCCACCGTCCACGGTTTCCACCAGTCCCGTCACGGTGGGTTTTGCCAGCGGCCCCGTGAGTTTTACACTCGGGGCCTGTAGCGTCCCCGCCATCGCCACGGGATACTCAAAGTTAAAGGTGTCGGCAATACTCTCGAGAGTCACCGGCGCGATCGCCCCCGTCAGGTTGTAGCCATTGCGGGGATCGATGGTGCCGCTAGCCTGGGCTCTCAAATCGCCAAAGGTCGCTGTGGTGTCTTCGAGAACCACCCGATTGCCCTGAAATCGGGCTTGGGTGTTGATCTCCGAGAATGGCGTCGCCAGACCATTAATAGACAACTCGCCATCTTCGAGGCTGGCGGTGCCCGTTAGCCGGGGCGCAGCAAACGGGATCAGTTCCGCTTCCACATTGCCGTTGAGCCGCCCCGCCGTCATTACCAGGGGCAGACCTTCCCCAGCCCTGGCAAACACCAAAGGCGACAACGCCGCTAAGTCAATCGCCTGGGCCTGCACGGCCAGGTTAGCCTCCAGGGAGTCGAGCAGATTTGGGGATGCATTTTCTCCGTAATCCAACTGCCGAATCACGCCGCTGAGATCTAAATCCCCAGCATTTTCGGGACGAGAGCTGAAGTCTAGGGTGATTTCCTGGGCATCTAAATGAGGTTTGTCCCCGGCACGGGGATCATCCACCACGACTGTTTGCACCGAGACCGTGCCGTTGATTTCGTTGAGGGTTAATACCTGAGGCGGCTCCTCTGGGCCTAAGTAGGGCAACAGCCGCACTTCGCTGTCGGCAAAGGCCACTGTCGGATTCACCCGGATGAACGGCTCGCCCCCATCGTCGTCTTCATCGTCATCCAGGTTGATCTCAACCTCGACCCAATTACCTTGTTCATCTTGTTCGATGTAAACCTGAACGCCGGTCAAGGTGATTTGTGGGTTGACTTGCCGCCACAGTAGGCTAATCGGGTTAAACCGGACGGCGATGGTCTCGACATACAGCTCATCGGGATCGGTGGCGGTGGGGGGCATGACCGACGGCCCAAACTGCACCCCGGTAATCGAGATGCGCTCCACTTCCCCTAGGGTTACGGGCCGATCAAGCGCCTCGGTCAAATATTCCGATGCCCAAGGGGAAAGCGTTTCGTGGGCAAACTGCCAGACCGCGATCGCCACTCCCCCAAGGCTCAGAGTCGCGATCGCCCCGATCGCCAGTCCTGTCGTCGTCCAGAGGCGACGACGCTGTTGTTGAGGAGTCGATTGTGGCTCTGGGGATGACCCGTTGCTCATGGCCTACACACCTGTGCTGTCTGCTCAGGGCCGCTGTTTGGCCTGGCCGCCCTGAGATGCTCACTCGAATACACCAATCGCCAACATGACATTACCAAGGTTGGGCAAGATTTAGCAGCCTTCTGGATCGACGACTGGATAAATTTGCGGTGGTCCCGCATTGAAATGATCTGGCTGCCCATTAAGATACTTAAAATTAACGCTTATGGATGATCGACGGATTAAAGACTCATGCAAGTCTATGTGCTCTTGTTTAACGCGGGGACTGACAACGAGGGAATTCACTCGTTACAGGCCAACGGCCGAAACACTGTCCTCATGTTTGAAAATGAGGATGATGCGACTCGCTTTGGTCTGATGTTAGAGGCGCAGGATTTTCCGACGCCGGATATCGAAGCGTTTGAGCAAGACGAAATCGAAGAGTTCTGCGAAGAGGCCGGCTTCGATTTGCGGCTGATTCCATCGGGATCATTGATGGTACCGCCCGACAGTGCGGTCGAAGAAATGGCTTGGGATCCTGACGGTGAATATGTGGAAGAAGTGCCCCCCACGGCGGATGAATCGCGATTATCCAATGAAGAACTTGACGATATTCGCCAGCGGTTGGAAAAACTGCTCTAATCCCGTAGCGATCGCGATTGGGGATTGGCGATAACATCACATCCCGATAACGGTCGTGGCTGGATAGCAGTGACAGCCCGCCGGTTGTATCAGTGCTTTAATGAGTCCATCTTTGTGAACCGAGGCATTACCACAAAGAATGACACGGCCATAGGAACGAGCGCGCAGCTATTCACGAGCCTGAATGCCAGAAACCGAGATGTTGGAGGGATTCAGTTCACGTCGTGCGCAAGTGGGTGACGAGAGCTTGTAATCCGAGACGATAGCTCTCAGCGCCAAAACCTGAAATTTGCCCGATCGCGACGGGGGCAATGTAAGAATGGTGACGAAATGCCTCGCGCTGGTGAATATTGCTGAGATGGACTTCGACAGTAGGAATGGCAACTGCTGCAATCGCATCACGGATCGCAACGCTAGTGTGAGTGTAGGCCGCAGGATTAATCAACAAACCATCAAAAACCTCAAAGGTGCTCTGGATTAAATCCACCAGAACACCTTCGTGATTCGATTGTTCTATCGATAAATCAACGCCAAGCTCCTCAGCAAGAGACTGCAGGAGTTGGTTGATACCGCCTAACGTCTTGAGGCCGTAAATGCCAGGCTCACGCTGGCCCAATAAATTAAGGTTAGGCCCGTGTAGAACTAATATGTTGAGTGATTGCTGAGTCACGCCTAGCGAATGCGGCGATCATCAACTGGCACGGGAATGGGCTCGGATTCAGGCTGGGCTTGGGGGCCAAAAAGAGCATCAGCTAATCGGTTTAACCACTCTTTTAGCTTGTCCAAAACCTTTTCAATATCCATGAAGGCGCTCTCCGTCTCGGCTTTAGATGCGCATGTGACGACTACCTAAGCACCAACCAGGCGAGGGATATGGGCCTGATTAGCTATTTAGCCTCAAAAGCA
The DNA here is from genome assembly GCF_016888165.1 of Halomicronema sp. CCY15110. Classification (GTDB taxonomy): domain Bacteria; phylum Cyanobacteriota; class Cyanobacteriia; order Phormidesmidales; family Phormidesmidaceae; genus Halomicronema. The sequence goes on from NZ_JACSWC010000421.1 coordinate 22,611, forward strand.
TCCTTTAATGATGATAGCCGATATCAGCAAATGATCAACCTTCAGCAAATGTTAAAGCAAATGTTAACTGGCCTGTAGCGATCGCCTCAGGAGATCCAAGGCGGAACAGCAACTCAGATGGCGAATCCAGTCGCGTCCCCGCAAGTTACCAAAGCGAAAGGAATGACTGACTACGCTACGGTCTGGCCCCGCAATGCCGATATAAACCAGGCCAACCGGTTTCTCATCGGTGCCGCCACCGGGGCCAGCGATGCCAGTAATGCTAATGCCCCAGTCGGTACCCAGACGTGCCCGCACCCCTGCCGCCATTTGACAGGCCACCGGATCACTCACGGCCCCTTCTGTTGCCAAGCAATCAGGCTGCACGCCCAGCAGTCCGGTTTTTACCGCATTATCGTAAGAAATAATGCCGCCCATAAAATAGCTGGAACTGCCGGGCACCGCTGTGAGCATCTGGCCTAAGCCGCCGCCTGTGCAAGATTCTGCGACGGCTAAGGTCTGCCCTTTTTGTTGTAAGAGCGCCCCCACAGAGGTCGCTAAAGTTTCGTCATCATCGCCGTAGTAGTGCTCACCAGCAATCTCTAGGATTTCTGCGGCAATGGGGTGGATGAGCTCGGTGGCGGCGTCTGCGGTCGCGGCTCGGGCTGAGACGCGTAATTTCACCGTGCCTTGGCTAGCATAGGGGGCCACGGTGGGATTCTCCAGGTCAAATAGGTGATCGACCTGTTCCGCCAGGTTAGATTCGCCGATGCCCCAAAATTTGAGGGTGCGACTGTAAATCGGGTCAGCCGCCCAGCCCTCAGTTTGCAGGTAGGGCACAGCAGTTTCGCGCCACATGGTGTGCATTTCTTTGGGAACGCCAGGGAAGGTCATCACCACCAGTCCCGGACGCGGCTCCCAGATGATGCCAGGGGCACTGCCGCCGGGATTGGGGAGTACCGCCGCCCCTTGAGGCAACAGCGCTTGTTTGCGGTTGCTGGGCGCGACTTCACGTCCTCGATGGGCATATTTTTGCTGAATATCGGCCCAAATTTCTGGGCGCTCGGCGAGGGGGAAGCCAAAAAAGTCGGCCAGGGTTTCGTGGGTCAAATCATCGGGAGTCGGGCCGAGCCCCCCGGTGAAGATGAGTAAACGGGATCGATCGCAGGCGATCGCCACCGCCCGCTGAATGCGCAACGGATTGTCGCCCACCACCGTTTGGTAGTAGTGCGGAATGCCGAGTTGGGCCAACGCCTGCGCTAAAAACTGGGCGTTGGTGTTGGTGATATCGCCAAGCAGTAATTCACTGCCGATACAAATAATTTCCGCACTTCCCTTCATGGGTTTTGCTATTCCCGATGCCGATAGGTTCACGTCCCAACAGGGTGGTCAAGCCATGTCATGATGTAGGGCACTGAGACGACATTTTATCTGCGATCGCTCAAAAATACCCGCCGCCTCCTGTTTTTCCGCCTCACGATCGCGCTGCCTGATGATTGGGTCTGTACTGTTATGAAACTTCTCGTCCCTCAAGTTTCCCGCGCGGTTTGGTGGTGGCTAGGGGGCGGCTTCGTTTTTCGTCTGATCGTCGCCACGTTTTTACCCGTGGGTTTCGATGAAGCCTATTACTACCTCTATAGTCGTCATCTGGCCTGGAGCTATTTTGATCATCCGCTAATGGTGGCCCTCACCACTGGCGTCGGGTGGTGGCCCATCGGCACCGGGGCCGCTCTGACCATTCGCGTGGGGGCGCTGCTGCTCTATCCCTTGAGTTTGCTGTTGCTGTATGTCGTGGCGCGACATCTGTTTGATGAAAAAACGGGGGTGCTTGCGATCGCCATTGGCTCCATCGCTCCCATCTTTTGGATTGCGTTTGGCGTGCTCACCTCGCCTGACAACGGCCTCATCTTTTTCTGGACGCTGACCTTTTTGCTCGCCGCGTGGGAATTCATTCCCGATCGCTTCTCCTCCGCCTCCTCTTTAAGAAAGGCGACGTATCAACCGACTTATCGAGTCGCGCTGATCGGCCTGACCGTTGGCCTGGCCTGCCTGAGCAAATATCACGGCTTCCTGCTCGGGGCCGGCTTGGTGGGCTTTTGCCTCACGAGCGATCGCACCCGCAAAGTTTTTGGGTCGCCCTGGTTGCTGGTGTCGCTGCTGCTGTTTGGCCTGACGCTCACACCGCTCTGGTGGTGGAACGCGCAAAACGCCTGGTTCTCGTTTCGCTTTCATCTATTTTTGCGGTTTGATGGCAATGGCACCCCGAACCCTTACCGTCCGCTTGATGCGCTCGGCACCTGGGGACTGGGGCTGCTATATTTATTCCCAACCATTGGCCTACCCCTCTGGTGGTGTACCGCCAAGGCGCTGCTAGAGCGGATTCAAAGCATCTTGCAACCCCCCATGAGTGCGGGCGAACGGGTGGCCCGCGATCGCCTCGGTTTAATCCTCTGGTTGTCGCTCCCCATCGCCGTCGGATTCACCTTGCTAGGGGGGAAACAAGCGATTTATCCGGCTTGGCCTGCGCCTGGTTTTTGGGGCATGACGATTTTGTTAGCCCATGCCGCTAGTCACTGGCGATCGCACACTGTAAAGCGCTGGCTGGGCGGCACGGCCATGGTTTTAGGGGCATTGGCCCTGGTGGCACTGCTGCATTTAAACCTAGGTTTTTTACAAAAGCCCAGTAACTATGCCCTATTGGGTGGACTCGTGCCGATCGAACAGGATGGTTCCACAACGCTGCTGAATGTGGGGCAGTTGCGATCGCGGTTTGCCCAAGCCGCCCTTTTGCAAACCGCCCTAGCCGACGCTGACTTCGTTTTCACCGACGAATTCTATCTGTCTGGCTATGTCGATATGGCGCTGTATCCGTTAGCGCAAAAACCCATCACCGCTTTTAGTCAAGATCCCCGGGGCTTTGCCTTCTGGCATGCCCCCGACCAGTGGCGTGGTCAAACTGCCCTCTACATCACCCTTGCGAGTCTGCACCCCGACCGCGATGAGCTGAGGGCGGAATTTCAGCCCTATTTCGCTAATCTAGAACCCATTGGTGAAATAGAGCTCTCTCGGGGGGGCGTCAAAGCTGAAACCATACTGGTTTACCGGGCTGAGAACATGAATACGGCGTATGAATATCCCTATCCATAGCCGCCGCCAAACCCTCGAAACGTAGATCAGCCAAGTAAATGGCCTCTGCGAAGTGCGGCAGAATTACCAGGCCAAAAACCAACTGCGTTGCTCCCAAATCATGACGACGCCGCTGACCGCTACAAAGGCATACACCATCTGCTGAAACTGCTCATTACTAATCCGCTCCAGCACCCACTTGCCCAGGAGATTCGCGGGCACTGCCCCTAAACCAATCAACAAACCGTAACCAATATATTCGGGTCGCAGCACCCCGAGCACGGTGTAACTCAGCAGCTTAAAAATGTGCAGAAAGGCTTTGTTTGAAGCTTTCGTGGCGATCATGGCCTCTTTTTCCAGCCCGTAGGAAAAGTACATCGGGTTCATGATGGGGCCAGTGCTCCCGATGAGGGCAGAACCAATCGAGTTGAGAAAGGCGACTGGAAGAAAGTACCAGGCTGGGATGGGAAAGGGGCGATCGCTCCAGTTCAACACCTTACTGAGCCAATAATTGGCCACCATGCCCAGCAGCGCCACCCCGAGCAAAATTTGGAGCCAATCAACCTGCACCCAAGCAAAGATCCATGCCCCCAGCATGGAACCCGCCAAACACCCCGGCAAATACCAGGCCGTCACTCGCCAATCAATTTCCCGCCAAAAGAATAGGCTCCGCTGCGTGTTGCCAATTAGCAGGCCCGTGGTGATGACCGGAGCCACGGCCTGGGTGCCCAACAACACCGATAACAGGGGAATCAGAATAAACGGACTACCGCCCCCGGCCAACATACTGAAAAACCAGGCGACAAAACTTGCTCCAGAAATTAACAAAGCAATAACTGTCGTGGATAGATCAAGGGAAAGCGGTGGCATAGTTAGCGGCCAAATCCGAGTTGCAGGGTAGTTAAATTGCTTAACTATTCTTTAAGTTAGTTTAGAGTACCCAGCCCAGGATTACCGCCTCAGCTTGGCCCAAGGATTTGATGAGCGTGGGCTGGATGTCTGCACTCGAATAACTTACACCCCAACTCAATCGCAACGAGAGAGCCCTCTGCGCCACAGAACCGGCAAGGTTGTTACAAAGCGAATTTTTTGTTTTGCAAACTGTAGTCAGGGATGGGGCTAAAAGCCGCTAGCTTAAGCATTAAGTCGGTGATTCCACTTGGAAACCTGGCGAATTATTCAATTCAATTCTTTCCTATGACTTCAAACGCGATTCTTGATGCCGCGCCCGAACTGACTGCTTCAGCCTATGTGGTGGTGGGGGTGGCGATCTGCTTTCGCCGCGTTGATGACGAACTCGAAAGTATCAAGGTTTTAGAACCCATCCCCTCGGCTTACTTGGAATCGCTTTTTCTGGGCATTCCCACGGCCTATGAGGTGGTGATGGCGACGACTTTGGGTGACTTGCAAAGTGACCAGTTCATGAACCAAGCCAGTATGGCTGATGTGCGTCTCTGTGAAAACTACCGCGATCGCGTCATTGCGTCGGCCCGTACCTATGACGGTCACCCTGAGGCCAAATCACTGATGGCAGTTGGTACCCAGCACACCGACCTGAACCACTCTACAGAAAAGAAGCGCATCCTCAACTTTAAGAACATTGTCAAGGCCGAAGACAATGTGCGACAGCACGCCCATACCCACAAAAAGCTCTAGTCCCATTAGTTCGTCGTGTGGCCCTGGCAAGGGAAGCGTGCAGCGTCGGTGGCGTGAAAGTGTGATGTCACCAAACTGCATTCAGCCTCCCAGTTCAATAGGGAGTAGGGGCCACAGGGAATCCAGGCGAGGGTATCCCCCAATTGGAATTGGCAACTGGCTGGTAGGCCAGATTGCGACTCTTAACCATGGCTGGGTGACTCTGAGGATGCACCCCAGCCATGGTTTTTATTGACCTGGGTGATTTCAGGCCCAACGCATGTCGCCAGATTGGTGCTGGGTTTGGACTTACTGCAGGCAAAATAGCCGCTATAATAGGCTTCATATGCTTACTCATGAATGTTTATTCGCTATATTGACGCAGTCTGAAAAGTCTACATGGGAAAGTGATTTCGTTATATAAGCTTCGCTAAAGCAAATTTTACTAAGCCTTATATACCCTTTCAGCTACAGCGTGGTTAGTCTCTCTATCCAAGCTGTAAATTTCGTCTTTTAGCCTTTAGCGCTCATGAGGTGCTGCTGCCATCGGTAGGCCCACAAGCCTGCTGAATGGTTTCGTTGACTATTCTATGTGCTTTAGAGCGATCGCTGAAAATATGACTTCATAGTTAATCTGAATCAATAACCCGTGAAATTTTCCCTGTAATCAAACTCCCCAAATTTATGCCCTTATCCGTTGCGACACAACGCCTTTCCGTCTTTGTCGATGGCAATAATATGTTTTATGCTCAGCAAAAGAACGGCTGGTTTTTCGACCCCAGACGGGTGTTAGAACATTTCACCGCAGAAGATGGTGGACTGAGCTTAGTGAATGCCTTTTGGTATACCGGCCTCAAAGATCCGCAGGATCAACGCGGCTTTCGGGATGCGCTGATCAGCCTGGGCTATACGGTGCGGACCAAAATTCTGAAAGAGTACTACGACGATAACTCGGGACGCTATTCCCAAAAGGCCAATCTCGACATCGAAATTGTGGTCGATATGTTTAATACCGTTGAGCAATACGATCGCGTGGTGCTGTTCAGCGGCGATGGCGATTTTGAACGGGCGATCGAACTCCTACGGTCGAAAAATACCCACATTACGGTTGTTTCCACTGAGGGGATGATCGCCCGCGAGTTGCGAAACGCCACCGATCGCTACATCGACTTAAACAGCATTCGCAAAGCCATTGAAAAGCGAGATAGCTATCATTAGGTTGGCCGAAGGGGCCACGTATACCATTAACGGTTTTTGGGTGGCGGTAACCTCATCTCCTGCCAGCGTTTATTCCTGATGACGGGGCTCAGCGTGAGCGGTATTACTAAGGTAGCGACAGCCATCATTGAGAATTGCTGTCGTGCTGTTAAGTCAGTCGCTGTTAGTCGCGGATATTGCGATCAAGCAACGCAATGGGACGCGATCGCTGGGCCACCGAAATCGAATGCTATTCTCAAAGGCGTATATTGACTGAAGTTACGACTGTTAGAAGAGACTGAACTGATGAGAATTTGGCGACGTTGGCTGTCCCCAGTGGCCCTATTTATCTGCGCGGCATTTGTCACTGTCGCTTGCGCAGGCAATACCGGCGGTAACGATGTCATTCGCGTAGGCTCAAAAGATTTTACTGAGCAGCTAATCCTGGGCGAAATGTATGCCCTAGTGCTCGAAGACGCCGGCTATCAGGTTGAACGCAAGCTGAATTTAGGGGGCACACCGGTGGCCCAAGCGGCGCTCGAAAGCGGCGAAATTGATTTGTATCCTGAATATACGGGCACCGGCTTATTGACCGTTCTAAAAGCTGAAGTGGATAGCGATCCGGCAGCGGTGTACGAAACCGTTTCTACCCAGTACAAAGAACAGTTCAATCTGGTTTGGCTAGAGCCGTCGCCGATGAATAACACCCAGGCTCTGGCGATGACCCAGAAGAGATCTAGCGAACTGGGCATTACGACAATTTCGGATTTTGCGGCCCAAGCCAGCGACCTCACCTTGATTGGCCCGCCTGAATTTGAAGTCCGAGAAGACGGCTTGCCTGGCCTCCAGGCGGCTTACGGAGATTTTCAACTCAATAGTTACAAAGCCGTTGATGCTGGGTTGCGTTATAGAGGTTTGGTCGATGGTGAAGCCGATGTCGCGGTGGCGTTTGGGACAGATGGCGAAATTAGTGCCTTTGACCTCGTCGTTTTGGCAGACGATCAGCAACTCTTCCCGCCTTATCAGGTTGCTCCTGTGGTGCGCCAAGAGACGTTAGATGCTAATCCTGAAGTCCAAGATATCTTGAATGGGCTAGCGCCTTTGATTACCGACGCAGTGATGCAGTCGCTTAACTATCAAGTCACTGGCGAAGCCCAAGAGCCCGAGGTTGTGGCGCAGCAATTTTTACAGGAGTCAGGACTGCTGGAAGCCGCAGCGAATGACTCTGAGTAAAGCGTTTGGATAGCTTACTGAACTGTGGTTGACGGGTTCGCACTCCTTTGGGGTCGCTAAATTGACGGCAGCGATCGCGCCAACACCTATAATTCCGGCCATTCTCTAGGTTTGTGATGGGCAATATTTTATTTGAACAGGTCACGCTGAAATTTTCGGGGATGGCGCGCCCAGCTGTCGATCAGGTGACTTGTGAAATTCAGTCCGGGGAGTTAGTGGTCATTTTGGGGCCTTCGGGCTGCGGCAAAACGACGCTGCTGAAAATGGTGAATCGCCTTTATGAGCCCACCAAAGGGCGCATCACCATGGCGGGGAAAAATATCAAAGCACTACGCCCGACTACACTGCGGCAAAAAATTGGCTATGTGATTCAACAATCGGGGTTATTTCCCCACATGACGGTGGCGAATAATGTTGCCGTCGTGCCCAAGTTGCTCAAGTGGCCGGCGCAGAAAATTCAAGCTCGGGTCGATGAGCTCCTACAGTTGGTGAAGCTGCCGCCCGCCGATTATCGCGATCGCTACCCAGCCCAGTTGTCGGGCGGGCAACAACAGCGAGTCGGCATCGCCCGCGCTCTGGCGGGGAATCCGGACTACATGCTGATGGATGAACCCTTTGGAGCCATTGACGCCATTACCCGCAGCGCTCTGCAAGCCGAGATTTTGCGCCTGCATCAACACCTGAAAAAGACCATCCTGTTTGTATCCCACGATGTCGATGAGGCGCTACGGTTGGGCGATCGCATTATTGTGATGAATGCGGGCCGCATCGTTCAATTTGACACGCCCTTCAAGCTCCTCACGCAACCTGCCGATCCCTTTGTCCATCAACTTCTGGGGGCCGATGATATGGTGCGTCAGTTAGGCCAGGTGTCGGTTGATGCGGCGTTACTGCCCCTCCCCGATCCGTTTCATGCCGATCAGCATCCTGCGGTTGAGGCGAATGCGAACTTGCGTGATGCTTTATCCATCATTTTGAAAACGGGCGCTCCAGAACTAGCCGTTGTCGATCAGGGCAAACCCGTCGGGCGACTGACGCTAGATCACATTCGCACCTGCGCGCGGGAGCCGAACTGCTAATGGCCTACTTGCTGAACCATCCCGGTGAAATCGCCACCCTGGTCTGGCAGCATTTACAGATGACGCTCACTGCCCTCGCGATCGCAATTTTGATTGCCGTCCCCATTGCGCTGTTGATCAATCGCGTGCGTTGGCTATCGGTTCCCGTGATGGGACTGTTGGGAATTTTCTACACCATTCCCAGTCTGGCGCTGATTATTTTTCTGGTGCCGGTGTTTGGGCTGAATGCGACTTCGGTCATTGTCGCGATGGTGATCTATACCCAGGTGATTTTGGTGCGCAACCTGACCGTGGGGCTGGAGGGCATTGACCGCTCAGTCCTGGAAGCCGCTCGTGGTATGGGGATGAGCCTCTGGCAACGGTGGTGGTGGGTCCAGGTGCCGTTGGTGCTGCCCGTGTTTGTAGCGGGGGTAAGAATTTCTGCTGTGGTGGCGATCGCGATCGCCACCATTGGGGCCAAGTTTAACGCTGGTGGCTTAGGCCGACTGCTATTCGACGGCATTCAAACGAATCGCATCGACAAAATCTGGGCCGGCTCGATCGCCGTCGCCATCCTTGCTTTTGCCTTAAATGGTCTGCTGCTCTGGCTCGAACAGTGCAGTCAGCCAGCCAATCAGCAGTAGAGAAGCCAGGCGGTGAGTTCACATCTAGTGTACGAATTTGACTTTGGACCATCAGGGTGACTGAAGACTAGGAAAGGGGTAGAAGGGCTGAATCTCTATGCTCTACCCCTGATGCCAACCCATCTGGAAACGTTACGCCAATTTCGCTGAGGCCTTTACGAGAGCTTTCCGTGTCGCTGCGATCGCTTACCAGACTTGCTGGACGCCTTTAGTAGCAATGAGCGAGCCTGCTTTTAGGGGATTAAGCCTTGGGGCCTGCCATGGCAACAACGCCCGATTGCTGCCCGGGCACTGCCAGACTACAGTGGCCTCCTGTGACCATCCGGTTGTTGCCCCTGCTGTGAGGTAACGGCGATCGCGGCAGCCCAGATCCGGGCTTTGCCTATCGCCGTTACTTCCCATCTTCCGTCATGATGGAACGGGCGTTGTTGCAGAGGGACTATGGCCGATCGCTCGAACCGTTTACCGTGGCGCTTTTGGATTATTACGCTCGTCGCGTTTATTAATGCGGTCAGCTTCACCATCATCATTCCGGTGTTGTATCCCTATGCCAAACAGTTTGGCCTGAGCGACTTTCAGGCCAGTTTGCTGACCACTGCGTATGCCGCTTCGCAGTTCATCGGGACACCGATTTTGGGTCGCTTGTCGGATCGGGTCGGGCGTAAACCATTGCTGATTCTGAGTTTGCTGGGTACCGTGCTGGCCAATCTGATGGCGAGTTTGGCTCCCTTTGCTTGGTTTTTATTTCTCGCCAGGGTGCTGGATGGAGTGACTGGGGGGAATAATTCGATCGCGCAAGCCATCATCAGCGACATGACGAATCCCGCTCAGCGGACTCAGGCATTCGGCATTTTTGGCGCAACATTTCGCCTCGGGTTTGTGGCGGGGCCACCGTTGAGTTATTTGGCGCAGGTGGTGCCACCGCTACCCGGCATCTCATCTTTGGGCATGAGTTTTATGGTGTCAGCGGCGATCGCCCTCATGGCAACGATTCTCTGCGCCGTTTGTTTGCCAGAAACTCACGAAGTGTGCGAAAAGTTTGAATTGGCCTGGTCCGATTTTAAGTTGGGCCGCATTGGGCGATCGCTCCAAAATCCCCGCTTTGGCCGCACCTTTCTCGTGACTTTTCTGAGCGGCTTCACCTTCACGATTTTTACCTTCGCGTTTCAGCCCTTTTTCTTGAATATTTTGGAACAAACGCCGGGACGACTCGCCCTCATTTTTGCCGTATTTGGCATTATCGGCTTTATGGCTCAGGTCTTTGGCCTGGAGCCGCTGCGCCAACGCTTCAACATCGTCAATATTTTGGCGTTTATGTTGGCGGCCAGGGGCGTCTGTTTTTTGCTGATTCCGGCGTTTCCGACCATTCAAGCATTTGTCTTAATCACAGTGATTTTTGCCGCGGTCAATTCCTTTCCGCTGCCGTTGATCGAATCCATTTTGTCGCTGCGCAGTGGGCCGCAGGAACAAGGAGAAGTGCTGGGTACCAACGCCTCGTTTCTCAGTTTGTCGAATGCGATCGGCCCCGCGATCGCGGGGGTACTGGTGAGCTTTGGCTACGGTCTCCCCTTTTGGATCACTGGGGTGCTGACCATCGGCGTCGCCTGGTTTGCACTCAGTTTGCGGGAGTCAGTACCAGCCCCCTCCACTAAATAGGCAGCAGTGTCACCCACTCGCCTTCATCTAGTCGTTACGAAAGTGTTTGGCCAAACGCGAGTAGGCCGAGATATTGGCGATCGAGACGCTGGCTTTGTTGGGGTCATCATCAATTTTATTTTCGCCGACGAGGCAATAGCCATCGGGCATGATGGTGTAGCTCATCTTGGCTTCGTCAAGCGGCACGTCTTGAAGATTGGCCCCCATCAAATTGGTGCCAAAGAGTGATGCCCCCGACAAGTTAGCCCCGGTGAGATCGGCCCCGCGCAGGTTAGCGCCATTGAGATTGGCCCCGGCCAATATGGCCTGCTGTAGGTTGGCCCCGCTGAGATCGGCCCCGCACAGGTTGGCTGATGATAACAGGGCATCTTTGAGACAGGCTTGGTGCAGATTGGCTCGAATGAGGTCAGCGGCAATTAAGTTGATTTGGTCGAGTCGCGCGGCTTGTAAGCGGACGCGCATGAGCGATGCCCCGGTCAAAATAGCGTGACGCAAATCAGCATGGTCTAAGTTGGCAGATTCGAGATTGATGAAAGGGAGGTAAACCCCACGCAAATCAGCCGCTTTTAAGACTAAATCGCTAAAGCTTTCCTGGCCTGCCTGGTAAGCATCAAGCAACTGTTGGGGATGGCGAATCGGTGATTTCACGGCAGCCTTGCGGGGGATGTCGGTAATGCTGGGGCGGTTAACCGCCGTTGCGCTGATCTGGGTTCAGAGCTGCGGCTTCCCAGCATTTCATGTCGATGAACCAACTCGAGGGGACGCCGCATTCGTGACGGTAGGATGCAAAGGGGACACCTGACGATCAGGGCACAGAGGCCAACGGCGATCGCCGCCATCAAGGCATCTATCCTTTAATTGTGGCTTAATTTGCGCGAAAAATCGGTCGCTTTCCGTCAAGACTTTACGTTTGTGATGCCCAGCTGCTGTCTGTATCAACACTGAGGTCTGCATCTCACGACGCGGTGATTTCGGTCCGCCAACCTGGGCGGAGCATCTGAGCAAACCAACCCTAAGGCATGAGGGTTGAATAAGTTGGGATAGCCGTCTCGGCTGCCCCAAGGCAGGCAAGATGTCTGCCCGAACCATTTGAATGTGATTTGATCCTCATTTCTAATGAGATATGCGTCAATGGTTAGAACTTGATCGCGATGGGCAAAGCACATGACCTCCTCACCGTCGACAGAGTGGCAGGGGCGTAACCACGACAAGGATCAGTTGCGCCAAACCATCTGGGCCTTATTAACCGAACAACGAGCGGTTCAGCGTGATCCGGTGGGGCATATTCCACACTTTATCGATGCCGCTGTGGCAGCGGCTAAGTTAGCCGAATTGCCGATTTGGCAAGCTGCCCAGGTGGTGAAATGTAATCCTGATGCGCCCCAAAAGTCGGTGCGGTGGCGAGCGCTAGAAGCTGGCAAACTGCTGTATATGGCGGTGCCGCGACTGGCGAAACCGCGTTGTTTTGTCGCGTTACAGCGGCGATCGTTAGCAGCCAAAGGTATTCCATTGTTGCAAGCGGCCAACATGCGCGACGCCTTAATTCATGGCGAATGGGTCACTTTTGAAGAGATGCAGCCGATTGACCTGGTGGTGGTGGGCTGTGTGGCGGTCAGTCGGCAAGGGGGCCGTACGGGCAAAGGGGCGGGGTTCGCCGATTTAGAGTTGGCGATGCTGCGCGAGGCGGGGTTGGTGTACCCCGCTACCCCGATTGTGACCACAGTGCATCGTCTTCAAATTGTGGAGGGCGATCGCCTCCCCATGCAACGCCACGACTGGCCTCTCGATTGGATTGTCACACCGGAGACGGCGATCGCCACCCACTCCACCTGGCCCCGCCCCACCGGTCTCGACTGGGCCACGCTCCAACCCGACCAGCTCCGTAAGATTCCGGCCCTGCAATTGCTACGGCAACAGCGTCAATTGCCCTCTGATGATGAGTGAGGGGGGTGCGGATAGAGCCATTGTTGATCGCCGAGCTCCCCTGAAAAATCATTCCTGGTGCTCAACCTGACCGCCTTGCCTGTGGTAACCGTTTGGACTCGCGATTTCCGCGCTATGTTAGGTAGCAGAAGTAAATCCGTAACCGAGAGTTGTCGATGGTGAGCTGTTCCAAAACGCTGATGATTGTCGCTGGCGCGAGCGCCATCCTGGGCGGAGCGATGAGTTTTCCAGGCCAGGCGGCTACTCCGGAAACAGCCCCCGCCGAACTGATAGATGCCATTACGGCGATTGAAACTGCCGCTAATGCGCAAGATTTAGCCGAGCTCATGACGTTGTATAGCCCTGACTTTGTCGGCCCCGATGGCTTTACGCGCGACCAATATCAAACCACCCTTGAGGAATTTTGGGCGCAACATACTGACCTGGTCTACGACGTCGAGTTGGTGACTTGGGAGCGTGAGGGGACCGCACTCGTTGCTGAAACGCTGACCACCGTTGAGGGTACGCGCTTGATCGCGAGTCGCGCCATGACCATGACCGCCACTGTGCGATCGCAGCAGCGCTATGAAAATGGGCAACTCGCGGCCCAAGAAATTTTGTCAGAAGAAAATCAGTTGATTGCCGGCGTCATGCCCCCCGACATCACGGTGCAACTTCCTGAAACCGTGACTCCCGGAAGTCGATTTGCCTATGACGCGATCGTTAGCGCCCCGTTAGGCGATCGCCTATTGCTGGGTCTCGCCTTTGACGAAGGCGTCACAGCAACTGATTTTTTGACGCCTCGCCCTGTCAACTTGGAAGCACTCACAGCGGGCGGCTTGTTCAAAATTGGCACTGCCCCCAACGAGCCTGACCAGCGTTGGGTTTCAGCGGTCATTGTGAGAGAAGACGGTATCGTCATCGATACGCGAAGACTGAACGTACAGGCAGATTGAGCGTAGTTTTCTTGAACACACCCAGGAGGCATGAGCGATCGCGCTCCAAGCTCACTCTAATTTGACGTCGTGAACAATTGAACTGCATCGGACTGTTCAACCAGCTCCGTCCGTCAGCCGTGAAACGTTGTAAGTATCGTAATTGTGCGTTCTCGTACTCGTATCCTCAAGGGGCATGTTCACCTGGCAATGGATGGCAGCTTGCTGGAATCCATTTTTTCTATGGATCTTGATTGGCCACACCTTCAACCTGTGTACTTTTGCCAAACCTAGTAGCAAACCAGCTTTTGATATCCGGTAGCACCATAAACTCAATACACCCCTGAGATTGACCTAATCGATGAGCAAAACCGGCAGTGAACGCAAATAATCCTGCTCTGCTCCGGATTTTCATCAGTTCCAGCGGGACGGGCCACCAACCGCCGAAAACATAGCTGATTTTTTTCCTGAGGCTAGTCGGCGGCGCATATTTCCTAGGGATTAACATCAGCCACTTGCCCCAACCGCGAAACTGGGAAAAAGTATCGCGCAAGCTCAACTTATACCGATACTCAACAATGGCCCGAGGTGCAAAATACAACCTGTAGCCTTTAAGCTGCGCTCTAATGCAGTAATCCCGATCCTGATCCCGAAGAAAGTCTTCATCAAACCCGCCGATATCCTGGTGGATCGATTTTAGAACCCCCATATTGCACGAAGCTCCAGTCTTAAAGAAACCATCTTCGGGGAAGGGGGGAAACTGGTGCTCGAATAAATCGCTGGCATGGAACAGTTCTTCACCGACTCTGACCGAAACAGGTTCTTGAACGCGCCATTCGGGGTTTAGGGCCGAGACACTCATCGGGCCACAAACAAAGCCATTTTGCTCAATTGCTGCGGCAATTTCAGCCACCCAGTTATCGCGCACAACATCATCAGCATCGCAAAAGGCAATCATTTTAGCCTGAGCGACTTCGACCCCCTGATTCCTGGCATAAGCGGCTCCTTTACGTTGGGAGGCATCAATAATTTTTAAGGTTGGAATTTTAGAGTAAAAACTTTCAGCAATTGCTTTGGTCTGATCTTTTGAAGCATTGTTGACAACGATGAGTTCCCATGGCTCGTCCCATGTTTGTCGAGCTAATGCTGCCAACTGTTCACCGAGGGTGCCTTCTGCATTATAGACGGCAAGCACGACTGAAAGTTTCATCTCTAATCCTTATACAAAAAGCTGATTTACTTCAATTGTTCATTCATTAACTGATGGTTATGGGAAAGTGAACGGTCTTAGAAAACAGGCAAACATTATCGGGAATAGTTCAATTGCAATGGACTATGGACTTGATTTTACGCAGAGGGTAAGAATTTAGGAGATTTGATACGATGAGCAGACTTACATTTATTCGATTGCATCAAACCTATCCTGTAGTAATACTGTCTATTGTGCAATTTGAACCTTGTGACTTCAGCTAAAGAGGAATAACTGGCATTGTCGATGCTGTAGTCATCTATGGCAACTCGACTCTTCATGATTAGACAAAAATGTCCGGTTTATCATAGCAACATAGTTGCTATTCTCCAATGAAGAGAGAATTTGCGTGCGGGCTTAATCCGTGATCTCTAGTGACCTGCCAGTAGGCCGAACGATTTTCTGCGCCAAGTTTCCTGACCCTGTTGGGCTGACGCCGCTGACGATTTGACCAACTAGTAGAGGTCGGCGTAAATATATCCACTATCGGCGATGGCTAGGGCACCGGGTGCAAGGTTTACGGTTACAGGTGGAGTCCTGCCAAGGGGTAGGAAAACTTCCGCCACCAAGTACTAGGCTACATGGTGGCGGCAAGCTGAGGTCTCCAGGCATCATCCAGCATCAAAAAGCTGACCTGTGGTCTCTGGAAACGCGTTTGAGAATGCAATGCCCCTCGTCAAGTTTGGCCTCCGCTCAAGTCTCGACGCCGGCCGGGTAAGCGCAGTCGAAATCGAGATGCTTGGGGATATAGTTTCGGCGCTGCTCTCCTAATCACGTTTGACCTGATGGGTCGTCGGGGCAGTCGCTGAATCTGTCTTTGGATGGCCGAGGTGCCCATTCCAACCGGCCTCCTTTTCCTACCTCCTTTTAACGATGCTTGGGAATCTCTTTGCTAGCAGATTTTCCTCCACGAAGATGTCTGTTCTGCGCAGGTCGGCGGCGGCTCACACCGTACATCTAAGAGAACCGTCTTGACCCAACGGGAATGTGAGCCGCAGGCGGGCACAGGCTTCCCGCGCCACCTTTTATTGAGAGGAGGCAGCGACAGTGAAAGGGGTCGCGATCGCTGCCATCGATTCCCGATCGCGTTGGTTGGAGACGAAGCGAGCAGACTCGTGGGATTCTAATAAATGTGGTGTGGACTGAGTCTTGAGCACATTAAAGCTGGCACAAGACCAAGAACCAGCCATAGAGCCAAGGCGTCAAAACGTCGCCAGCCCCGCCCAGCGTGGGCGCTCAAAAAGGCAGTCATACATCAGAGATGAATATCGTCACGCCAATGACATTGAACTGGTCTTATTCTTTTCCGCCGCTTTACTCTGGCAAGTTACTCAAACGCTACAAACGGTTCCTGGCTGATATTGAACTGGATAGCGGCGAAGTGATTACCGCTCACTGCCCCAATACTGGCCCGATGACGGGGGTCTGCCACGTGGGAGGGCGAGTCATGGTGTCGCGGAGTGATAATCCTAAGCGCAAGCTGGCCTACACCTGGGAACTCACAGAGGTGCACGATAATGAGCCCACTTGGGTGGGAACGAATACGGCTTTGCCCAATCGTGTGATCAAATCGGCCCTGGAGGCTCGTTTATTTCCCGAGTTAGGTGACTACGGCAAGGTGCGATCAGAAGTGAAATATGGCACCGACGGCAAAAGCCGGATTGACTTTTTACTGGAGAGCGAGGGCGATCGCTCCATCTATGTTGAGGTCAAAAACACCACTTGGGCCAAGCAAACCCTGGCCTTGTTTCCTGATACGGTCACCACCCGTGGACAAAAGCATTTGCGGGAAATGACGCAGCTGTTGCCGAGTGCGCGATCGGTCATGCTGTACTTCATCAATCGGGGTGACTGTACGGAATTTGCTCCGGGAGATGATGCGGATCCGGAATATGGACAACTGCTGCGCCAAGCTCAGACGGCAGGCTTGGAAATTTTGCCCTGTCGATTTGAGATTACCCCTGAAAAAATTCAATATCTGGGATTGGCTAAACTCGCCTGGTGAGTGGGATCGAGGTCGGATCGTGGATCCGCTCTCAAGGCTTTTGCACAATGCGATCACCTTCTCGTTAACAAAACGTTACGCTGCTGGTTTTTCTGAGCTCGCCGACTGAAAAAAACGACACTGGGAAGATCTGAGACATGGTTTCCACAGGGTTAATCGACTTTTCCCCAGAATGAAAGATTTTTCCACAAGTCATCGAACAGCATCCTTGAGATCCGTCGTCAGCGTCCTGAGCGAATCTGGAGTTTTCCACAACCTCATACAGCTAGAGCAGCAGTTTGCTATCGCGCAAAAATTCCAAAAAAACGGGGCAAAGTCGCTTGACATGGTAAATCTTAAGAAAAACAAAAGAGCCGACAATACAGATGTTTCGTTGACACATCTACCCCCCCGTAGCGCACAATGTAGCGACCAGCAAATGAGTGCTGGAAACTCCACCTATGTTTAGAGGCAAATTTGTCTCGATGCATAGACAGCGAGCAACAGTTGAATGGTGAGACTCGACAATTTTTTGATGGAATTCTGAGTCTTACTTTTAGAAGCCTTCTGGGACATCTACAGCACAGATCCATGGCCGCGAAAGCTCGTCGCTGCTCTGATTTTTTCTTGTGATTTTCCGTTTCTTAGAGATATCCCCTTTGACAATTAGGAGTTATAGAATGTATCGCCGCATTAGCATGCTTTCCGAAATCCCTGAAGATTTGCATGATTCCCTATCTGTTTTCTTGGAAAAACATCCGGACTGGGATCAGGATCGGGTATTTTCGGCAGCGATTTCTCTGTTTCTCTTGCAGAATGGCAAGCGTGATAGTGCGACTTCTCGAATATATTTGGATACTTTGTTTGATGTTGCTGCGTGATCGGTTTTTAGGGTGATCAATAGTGCTCTCAGTATTTTATCCCGCTAGGTGTGACGTGGTTGGAATGCTGAGAGCTGCACGACATTTGGAAAGTCTGACTGATGCCGTTTATTAGATACTCTGATGTCAAAAATTGTTTGATGATAATGCTGGAGATTGTAGAGACTGCATGATCGCTGTGGCGACTCCGGTCAGGTCGTGAATGGGGTGAAAGTCTTGAGCATTTGGCCCGATCGCAATTAACGGTACCGCATTTAGGGTGTGTCGTTTAGTCGTCAAATTTTCGACGTTGCCGTGGTCACTGGTGATGACTAGGGTGACGTTGGTGGGCAAGTTTTCCACAAGCTTTTCCACACACTGATCGACTCGCTGTAAGACCGCGATCGCGGCTCCCCAATCTTGGCGATGCCCAGCGTAGTCTGGCAGGAAGCATTCAAATAGGGTGAAGGTATGACGTCCTCCCAGGGCCGCTAACCGTTGTCCGGCGACGGCGGGGCTAATCGGCGGAGCGGTAATGATGCCTCGGGCGGCGGCTAGTTCTCCGGTGATGTCCCAAAAGATGGCCTGTTCCTGCTCATACTCGCTTTGCATCCGAAAGGGCAATTGCGCCGTGAGATTCACCAGCGTCCCTACGGCGTAACGAATGCGGCGTTGAGCGATCGCTTCAAAATAGGCGGGCGAGTACAGGTTCGCCAGGGTGGCCGTACCGCCCAACTGCATGACCTGACGAAATAGGCTGTGAGCTTCGATGAGCTGGCGCAAAGAACCATTGGCAAACCCCGATTGATGATGCCCCCGAAATTTTGCGGCATTCATGCCGGTGTAAAGGGTCGTCTGCCCCGTGGCACTCTGCGGTAAGCCGGGAATGCCCAGCCGGGCATCAATGGGTTTTGCCAGTACCTGGGGTTGACGCACCGATAACTCCCGCACCAGTGGACTCCCCAACAATTGACTGAGAAAGGGTGTGTGTTCTGGAATGGCGAGGGGATTATCGGTGGCGCGATCGCCCAACCCCACCCCATCGAGAAAGAGCAGGATAAATTGCGGGCGATCAGGCGGCAGCGACGGCTTCATAGACGGATCAGCTTACAGACAAGATTCGCGACTGTTCCCGCGATCCCAGGCCGAGCCGATTGATCGAGGTGGCCGCAAATCCGGCCTCGGATGAGTCCTGAGTGTAGCAGGCACGCTTGCCTTGCTGGGGGCGGCACCGTCAACTGTCTTCTGGAGTCTGTTCGGGAATCACGCTGGAAAACGATCGCGGCAGCTTGTCTAAGCTCTCCACGGAGTCCAGTTCGTCGCCCGCCGCCGCCCCCAAATCCTTGAACTTGCGGGCGGTGACGAGCACTCGCGATTCTAGCGACCCGACGACTTTGTTAAAGGCATCCACACTGCTATCGAGGCCCCGGCGGAGCTTGGTCATATGGCTGATGAGGGTGTGGGTGCGATCGTACATTTCTTTGCCCAGGTTGCTGATTTGTTGGGCGTTTTCGGCGAGTTTTTCTTGACGCCAGCCATAGGCTACCGCTTTCAGCAGGGCAATCAGCGTGGTGGGCGTGGCGAGAATCACCCGCTGATCGACGCCAAATTCGATCAGGCCGGGGTCTTGTTCTAGCGCGGCGCTAAAGAAGGTTTCGCCGGGCAAAAAGAGCACCACAAATTCCGGTACGGTTTGAAACTGATCCCAATAGCTTTTGCTGCCGAGCTGGGTCAGGTGGGTGCGAATTTGGCGGGCGTGATGCTGCAAGCGATCGCGCTTGGCGGCTCCGTCCGTGACCTCCAGCGCTTCCAAATACGCCTGTAGGGGGGCCTTGGAATCCACAATGATGTGGCGCTGATTCGGCAGTTGAATCACCATGTCGGGCCGCAGCTTGCCGTTTTCCGTATCCACCGATGCCTGCTGGTAGAAGTCGCAGTATTCCACCATGCCCGCCATTTCCACCACCCGCTGGAGCTGAATCTCGCCCCAGCGTCCCCGCACGGTGGGCGATCGCAGCGCTTTGACCAAGTTCGCCGTTTCCCCCTGGAGCTGGGTTTGCGCCACTGCCAGGGATTTCACCTGTTCCGTCAGGGTGCTGTAGGCGGCGGTGCGGGCGGTTTCGAGTTCTTTCAGATGGGTGTTGACCTGTTGCAGTGAGCTTTGTAGCGGATTGACCAAGGACGCGATCGCCGCTTGCCGCTGCCCCAAATCGCCCTGGGCCTGACTCTGGAATTTGGCTAGCAGGGTTTCCGCCAACTGCATAAAGGACTGCGAGTTTTGCTGAAGCGCCTCGGCTGATAACGCCTTGAAGGTGTCGCCTAATCGCTGCTGGGCTTGGTTAAGCAGTGTCTGCTTTTCTTGGGAGAGGGCTTGTTCTTGCTGCAAGCGGGTTTGCACTTCTGACAGGTGCGATCGCGCGGTGACGTATTGCCCCTGGAGCTGCTGGAGTTGGGTTTCGCGTTCCTGGAGCTGCTGTTTGATTTGCGTGACCTGGTCGAGTTGGGCTTCAGCCGTGGCCCGTTGGGTCGCCTCCTGTTGCCACCCGCGCTGCATGGCTTCTAGCTGCCGCTCCCGCTCTTGGAGGCGGGTTTGCAAATCTTGAATTTGGCGGTCTTGCTGTTGCAGGCGTTCGTAGGTGCTGGCGCGATCGGCCACCACATCCGCTTTGGCCTGGGCGCGAATGGTCTGAATGCGCGTTTGCCACCAGAGCGCCGCGATCGCACTCCCAAACCCCACCCCCACGAGCCCCCAAATGAATCCTTGCACTGCCTGCTTCCCAGAATCAAGTGCCCCCAAGGTAGCAACATTTGTACTAATTCTCAATGAGCCCCGACAAAAGTGCTGAGCACTGTCATTGACTCCATGCCTACTGAGCAGTTCTGGAGTGCAGGGTCGAACCGATACTTGCCGAACTCACCAATACCATCGCGACCACCATTCTGAAGCTCAACTGCTCGCCCAAAATAATCAAGCCAATACAGGAGGCGACGGCGGGTTCCACGCTCATTAGCACGCCAAACACCTTGACGGGAAGCTGACGGAGGGCCGACATTTCTAAGGAATAGGGCAGCGCCGACGACAACACGGCAACCAACAGCCCCATCATCAACACGTAGGGATTCAGCAGGTTAGTGCCCTCGGCGGCGATGCCAAAGGGCACGATCGCGATCGCCCCCGCCGTCATCGCCATAGCCACCCCTTCAGAGCCGGGAAAGACTTTCCCCACTCTGGCCGACAGGAGAATGTAAGCAGCCCAACAGCTCCCCGCAATCAATGCCAGCAGCACCCCGATAGGATGTAGCGATGCGCCCCC
Source organism: Halomicronema sp. CCY15110 (assembly GCF_016888165.1). GTDB lineage: Bacteria > Cyanobacteriota > Cyanobacteriia > Phormidesmidales > Phormidesmidaceae > Halomicronema. Next base: position 43,404 of record NZ_JACSWC010000421.1, read on the forward strand.
GACCGGCGCTAGCAACACCACCCCGGTGGCGGCCAGCATGACCCAGAGCCAATCCGCCCCTCGTCGCGAGTGGGCTAAGGCCACGCCCAACGGCCCGATAAACTCCAGCGTGACAGCCGCACCAATGGGAATGTAAGCGATCGCGTGATATAAACACGCATTCATCACCCCCATCGAGAGGCCCAGCAGGGCGAGCAAGCGATATTCTTGCCAGGAGTGATGTCGCCACTGGGGCCGGAACAAAATGACCAACACCAACGCCCCCAGGCCCAATCGCAGACTGACCATGCCAAAGGGACTGACTTGGTCAAACAGGCTTTTGGCGATCGCGGCTCCTGAGTGAATGGATGCCATCGCCAAAAACAGCATCAGAATCGGCGATCGCCAGTTTTGTTGAGTCGTCAGTTGCGCCACACAGTCCTCCGAAATTTGGGTTGAAGCGTCTCTGCACAGTACCGCACCCGTCTGACCAACATCTAGCAAAGAACGATATGGGCTCTATGAGCCGCTTTCATGACGAATGCTCCCGTTTGCCGGAGGCGTCTCAGCAACCAGCAGTGCCGCACTGTAAACTTATTTAAAGAAGGGCGCAGTCTGGCGCTACTGATTTCTCAGGAGGCTGCTTGATGTCTGTTGCGACTGCTGTCACCGTTATGGATTGCACCTGGCCCTGGCAAGGCTTTCCCATTCGCTATCAAAAGGCGGGCATGGCGGGGGCTCCGCTGCTACTGATTCATGGATTTGGTGCTTCCAGCGACCACTGGCGCAAGAATATCCCTGAGCTGGCAGAAACGAACCGCGTTTATGCGATCGACCTGATCGGCTTTGGCAAATCGGTGAAGCCCTATCCCGGCGACCCTGTTCCCTACACGTTTGAAACTTGGGGCCAATTAGTGGTGGATTTCTGCCGCGAGGTGATTGGCGAACCCGCTTTTTTGATCGGCAACTCCATTGGCTGCGTCGTGGCCCTGCAAGCTGCCGTGATGGCCCCCGACCAAGCACGGGGCGTGGCGATGCTCGACTGTTCTCTCCGCCTCCTGCACGATCGCAAACGCGCCACCCTGCCCTGGTATCGCAGTGCCCCGACCCCTCTCTTTCAAGCCCTGTTAGGATTTCGACCCTTCGGACAGTTCTTTTTTTCGCGACTGGCGCGGCCCAAGTTTGTGCGCAATGTGCTGAAGCAGGCCTACGGGCGTGAAGAGGCCGTCACCGATGAACTCGTCAACATTTTGATTGAACCGTCGAAGGACGAAGGGGCAGCGGACGTGTTTCTGGCCTTTGTCCGCTATTCCCAAGGGCCGTTAGCGGAAGATCTGCTGCCGCAAATGCAGTGCCCGGTACTGGTCATCTGGGGCAACGCCGACCCTTGGGAACCGATAGAACTCGGTCGCGCCTACGCTGACTACCCTGCCGTCGAAGAATTCATTGAGTTGGACGGCATCGGTCACTGTCCCCAAGACGAAGCGCCAGAACTGGTGAATCCGGCCCTGAGAGACTGGGTGGCAAAACACTGAGGTTGGCGGCCTGGTGGTTACTGGTCACTGATGTCGCATGAGAGAACTGATTCATTTGCCCACTTGCCGACCGAATGAAGTGCTCACTATGGATGCAAATTCCACTCAACTTGCCCGAAAGTGCCTTTTCGGGGTTACGCAGCATCCCTGATAAGTTTGGGCAAAAATTGCTGATTACTGCTGGGGTGAAATTGCATGAGATGCGCATGATCACGCAATCCAAGGCAGCAGCGATTTTCTCTAGGAATGACAGTTTTCTTCATCGGTTGATTCCCGTTGTTGTGAGGCTAATCGCATAACCGGAACGAGGACGTTAATTAATCCCGCGATCGCTCCAATCACCGTTGCTACCGCCACAATGACACAGGCTGTTGCCAAAATAATCTCGGTCGGACTGGTGCCGTACTGCATCCAAGCCGACGGGGGTTCTACCGGAGGAGGTGACACGATCATCAATTCGGCACGAGTTGTATCTGATTGAGATGGGTTGGTGTTGAAATCGGTTGTGTTCATTAGCGTTTCCTTTTTTCGATTTGCCGATGAACACAAGGTAAGCCAATTGCTTCGGACACTTAAGGACAGAAACGGAGAGATAAAAAGTTTCGCTAACTGTCCGTTCCCTAAGGACTCTTGCGGAAACGTGAGCTAGCTTAGGGGTATCATTTGCAGCTTGACTGAAACATGAGAGAGACTCGCGATCGCGATAGCGTTCTAGCAACGCAAGAAGGAACTCGCTTACTCAGAGAGGCTCAGGCTGACAAACGGAATCATGAAGGTAAACGTTGGACGCAGGGCGATATTGCCACCGCAGCAGGCGTGACAGACCGTACGGTTGGTCGATTTTTCAGGCGTGAGCGACCGATTGACGAAACAGGTGCGAGAGCTATTTGTCAGGTCTTAGGGGTTGAGTTTAATGATGTCGTTGCTGCGCCGCACCCCTTAAAGCCCCTTCAAACGTCTACACAACCCAGTATTTCTCAACCACCTAACCCGCAAGGATATTACTGGGTCGCGCCCAAATTGGCACAGGCTCGCAAACAGGTACAGCGAGGCATTAGCCATCAGTTTTTTGATGGCGCAGAACCCAACTGGCGCGATATCGCCGCCGAGCATGATGCCCAACGGGAGGTAGAAACCGAGATTTTGACGTGGCTCGAACAGTCGATCAAGAACCACATTCAAACCCCTCTTGCGCTTATTACTGGGCGATCCGGTGATGGTAAATCAACTTTGCTTTATCGAGTTGCAGCCGAATTAAGCGATCGCGGCCATGCCGTTCTCTGGCATAAACCAGGCATGGATTCTCTATATGCAGAAGGGTTGGACACGGTTGCGGATGAGCAGCCCGTCATTGTGTGCATTGACGATGCCCCGCTGTTGCCCCCTGAGAAAATTGAGTCAACGTTGCGGTACCTGTATGGCATGTCGTCGCCAGTTACGTTTGTGGTCGCGGCTCGGGAAGATCTTTGGCGCAGCATGGGCTTGGCACTGGGGACGACAGCACACTTGCAGACTTTTTCCATTCGTGAGTTGAGCGATCGCGATATCCATAACTTGTTAGCCAAACTGACCGCAGTGAATGAACTGGGTCAACTCAGTGTGCTCCCTGTAGAACAGCAAGTGACCAGATTGAAAACCGGGGCGAACCGACAACTGCTCGTAGCCTTGTTAGAGGCAAAATATAACGAAAGCCTGACCAACCACGTATTACGTAACCTCAACCATTTGGAACGCACCTTTGGCAAAACGGTTAGGGATGCTTGCTGCCTGGTGAGCGCTGTCCACACCTTTGGGCTAGAAGTTCCTGCTGAGTACCTGAAAGAGATTTTGCAAACGCCATCCTATCGCACTGATATTTTGGCGAATACGGCAGGCTTTTTGTTGCCTCCATCCATTGGTCACTACGGCATTCATACCCGGCACGCGGTCATCGCTAACGTGGTGTTTCAACATGATCCCGGCGGCTATGAGCGTTTACTCTCCTTTGTGGAAGCCGATATCCAACTTCATCAGGGACAGTTTGCGCCTCAGTTGTGCCCCGCCCTGCGACTACAGGTCCGTCTCAAAACCCTGGACCTAGAACAAGTCAGGCAGATTTTCGACGCAGCCCTATCCGTGCCCAGGATTCGTAAATATGTCTACCAAATCTGGGCGATCTTAGAAAAACAGACCGGCAATCTCGAGGAAGCCCGACGGCTGTTTGCCGCGGGGACGCAAGCCGACCCCAAAAACGCTCCTTCTTGGCAAGCGTGGGCGATCATGGAGCGCGATGACGGCAATCTTGAAGAAGCCCGACGGCTGTTTGCTGCGGGGACGCAAGCCGACCCCAATGAATATCAATACCGCTCAACCTGGCACCAGTTAGAAAAAGATCATTTTGACCCCGACCAATTCCGCCGCTTTCATCAGTGCATGGCGCAGTTGTATCCCCATGACGTTCGCACGTGGCAATCTTGGGCCACCTTTGAACGCCGACTCGGGCATGTTGCGCAGGCTCGCCAATTGTTTGGGAAAGCGCTAGAGGTCAATTCTAAAAACGCCCCTTCACTCAATGCCTGGGCACTGCTCGAAAAGCAAGAGGGCAATTATTCCACAGCGCGTGAACTCTTTCAGCGAGCCACCCAAGTTGCCCCCGCTCGTGCGGAAAACTGGCAGGCTTGGGCGCTCCTGGAAAAAGAATTAGGCCACGTTGATGTAGCCCGGAAACTCTTTGAACAAGCCACCCAGGCTAACCAAAACCAATCCGCCGCCTGGCAGGCCTGGTCACTGCTAGAACTAGAGCAAAACAACCTGGAATTCGCGCTGACTCTAGCCAACCGAGCCGCGACTCTCCAGAAAAAAGACTACCATCCTCGCATCGCCAGAGCTCAGATTTATCAGGCTCTAGGCCAATTAGACGCTGCTCAAGAAGATTTACACCAGGCGGAAGATACCTTACAACGGTATTTGCGATCCAAACCACGCGACAATCGTCTGCTGAACTCTCTCGGGCGAGTCCTGACATTGCTAGGTGATTACGTCAATGCCCATGAGATTCTGCAAAGTTCCTTGGACTGTGCCCCTACTCAACAAAAACCTTATGTCTACAACGGTTTAGGTGAGTTGTGCTACGCCCAAGGATTAGTTCAAGAAGCGATTCAACATTGGCAAACGGCCCTCGAACTTTCACCCCACTATCTCGCGGTACAAAATAATCTAAAGCGCATTTAGGGAATCTAATGCATAAGTGCATTAAAGGGCGATCCCCTTCAGCCATACTTTTCAAGCCGGGACTCGGTAACGCGATCGCGGCACTAAGCCCGAGGGCGATCGCTCATTGCCGTCGATGGGGTTTCCTAGCGTCAGCCCAACCGACCGATCATTCAGCGACACAGAATCTCGTTTTCGTCAGCAGCAATCTCAAGCCCCGACCAGAACTGCAATCTTCCTCTTCCCCCTCATTCCCTCGCCCCGCAAGCACATCCCACCATCCCGAAGCCGAACACGGTACAGACCAGTGTGTCGCTGCGGCCAATACTTTGTCACAATCAACGGTGTTGTTTGCGGTTTTCGGTGCGATGGCTTTGACATGTGAAGGTCTGCTCTCTACCTATGCAGAGGCGTGGCAGGCGGCGACGGTACATCCGTTTTTGACGCAGTGCCAGCAGGGCACGATTCGTCCGACCCAGTTCAATACCTGGCTGGTGCAAGATTATTTGTTCGTGACGCAGTTCACGCGGTTTGTGGGGCGCACGTTGGCGGCTGCCCCGGATGGCGACTTGGACATGCTGCTGAGTGGTCTGAATGCGTTGCAGGATGAGCTGAACTGGTTTCGGGTCAAGGCGGCGGAGCGATCGCTCGACTTAGCCACCCCACGTCAGCATACCTGCCAGATTTATTGCGAGTTTATGGGTAGTCTGGTGAATGCGCCCTACGGCGTACAGGCAACCGCGCTGTGGGCGATCGAATATGCCTACAACCAAGGCTGGCAACTCCCCGGCCCGATGCCCGCTCCCTATGGTGAATTTGCCGATCGCTGGGGCAATCCTGGCTTCACGGACTACGTGAAACTACTCGCGAATCAGGCTGATGCGGCCTTAGCGATCGCGCCATTAGGAGAACAACAGGCGGCTGAAGCCGCTTTTCTCCGGGTCGCCGCGTTGGAAAAAGACTTCTGGCAAATGGCCTACAACGCGGCGGTGTAATCGTTTGCGTCGTCAGCCTCCAAGCTGCATGGGATCGGGGTTTGGCGAGTTCTGTTCATTCTTGTATTTTTGTTTCATAATGGGGGCTGGTTACGGGTTTTTCGCCAAAATTAGCCCCATTATCTTGTGTTCAGTGGTGTGAGTAGCGTGTATGCCCTTGCCTCAACCAACTTTAGATGTTGAACCTTCTGAAAAAGTGCTGTCGCTGCGACAAAAACGACAGCAGCAACATCAACGGTCGTTGCGATCGGTGCGCTTTCGGGCCTTGGGGTGGGAACTCACAGGGCAGCTCACCGTGAATTTGGTGTTGACTTTGGTGGCGCTCGCCGCGTTGGTCAAGCTGGTGCCCTATCACCAAACTCAACGGCAAGTTTTACGCGAGTTGGAAGACTCTGTCGCCACCCTGCAAGATCACAATCGCCGACTCCGCACCGACTTCACCCGCTATTTTGACCCGGCGCAAACCAGCCAGATTTTGCAAGAAAACGGTGCGCGCGAATCGGCACAGCACATTCCCATTGTCTGGGTGGAGCAGTTGCCGGAGCAGCTGGGCAACCCCGCCGACTTGACGGATCCAACCCCTGCCACCGAGTCGCCAGAAGCCGGCGCTGAAGCCGCCGCTTTAAGCGACTAATTCGGCCCCGAGTCAGGAATTTGAATATCGGCTTGGTGTTCGCACTGAAACCCTTGGGCGGCCCACTCGGCCAGATCCACTGACGATAGCGGGAAAACCCGGTCACACACGGGACGATAAAGCTGGCTGATGATAGCCCAGGCCAGCGATCGCCCCACATCCAGCACCGTTTTCAGGGGCGTCTCCACATTGGCGGGGATGCCGATTTCTTCCACCAGTTGCATCTCAACCCAGATGCCGTGACTACTGAGCAGAATGCGCGCTAGCCACGCGGCTCGCGGCACGTGGGTGGGAGAAGTCACCACCACGACATGCTGCGTCCCCCACTGTTTGAGGGTTGGCAGACTGTAGCGATAGTTGTCAAAGGTTGATTCGGCACAGCTTTCGAGCCAAACCTGATCGATGGGCGCGGCCACCCGCTCAAATACCAGACGAGTGCAAGGGGGAGCCGCCCCGTGGGAAATCAGAATGGGCAGCGGATTGCCCTGCGCGACGGCATCAGCAACCACAATTTCGCGGCGAATGCTGCCCCCTAGTACCAGCACTGCATCCGGTGGTTGCTGGGCATGGCGATAGAGTTGGGTGGCGAGGCTGCTGCCCCAAATCGTCAGCCCCAACAGGAGCGCCAGCCATAGCCAGCGCTGACAACGCACGCCTTGACGCCACCCGCGGCTCAGACTAAATCCGATTAACCTACTCCCGTTTTCAGCCATGACGCCGTACGGGCTGAGCTAGTCGAAGCCCTGCGACAGGCTCAGGGGCAACGTTGTTAGCCTTTGGGGAGATCGGGAGGGCTAGAAACGAATTCGGGATCACTTGCATAGACGGATATTGAGGCATTCACTATCTCTGGGCGCGATCGCCCCCGGCAACGGGTCAAGGCAGCAGCGCCACCACCTGGTCATTGGTTTTGGGACGATAGGATTTGACGACATATTGATCTAAATGGCGAAAGAGGGCGATCGGCGGCACTACCCGACAGGAGAAAAATTCCACCATGACTATCTTTTCGTCTTTAATTTGCACCTTTGGGGCCAGATTTGTGAGTGGCTTTTGGGTGCGCCATTTCCACGGTTTATTCGGTGCGGCGGTGATCAAGCGATGATGCGACCAGCGACAGTTTTGCCCACTGCGGCCGAACTCCTTAAATTCCCGCAGGAGAATGGAGGCTTCCAGATAGGAAGCGGGGGAGCGATCGCCCGTTACGCCATCCATCACATTCCCCAATGCCCCTTTGGGATGTGGCGGAATGGCTCTGTCTCCAGCCGCCTCAATGGCGGCTTCCAGCTCAGCGGTGGTGCTCATGAGTTCTGGCAAAGCCCAGGTGACGCCCATGCCCCCGGTGGATTGCCGCTGTAAGTACGTCACCAACCGGACTTTATCTTTCAGTTCTAGACCCGGCAGTTTGGCCAGGGCCGCTGCCGGATTAATCGTGCTGATAAACCAGCGCCCCTCGGCATTGGGGGCCACTCCTTCGTCATCGCCAAAGCCCCCCACCCGAAACAAATCGCCCAAGGCATCGAGCGATTCTGGAGCCATGGCTTCGATCGCCATCGCCCGCTCATTCATGTCACTGACCGGCTGTTGCTCTGAGGCTGGCAGCGTTAACTGCAACTGAATATATTTTTGTACCTTTTGTACAACGTCTAATGAAAATTTTTGCAGGGCCATAGGGGCAACATCAGCGATCCTTTAGTTCCTAGTTATCCCGAATGGCGACGGCAAATGCTCATTGTCACGGGCGATCACTACTTTTTGTTAGCTTGTGTCACAGTTTTGCCACAGTATAAATACTGCTAATCGTTAGCATTAAAACTGTCGCCGCCATCAAACTCGTCAGCTCCGATGCCTGGTTACACAGGCTTTACCGACATCCAAAGGCCACGATTATGGGATTCATGGGCGAGATCCATCAACAGTTGTGAATAAACGCCCTCAGCGATCGCTGGCGCGGCGGCCTGACCTTGATCGATGCAGTTAATCCAATGATCGACTACGCGAATAAACGGGGCGAGTCGGCCATCATCATAGGTTTGCGGAAATTCCAGAATTGCGGGAATTGGCAATTCAGCCAGCGCCGCTCCGGCAGGGGCACCCCAGAGCTGAAAGCCGTGAACGTAGTCTTTGAGATTGTCGCTGCCGAGAATTAACGTGCCGCGATCGCCATACACCTCGACCCAGTGCCCCCGACTGGCATAGGTTACCGAACTAATCGTCACCTGACAGGGCGTACCATCCTGCATGTCTAGCATCAGGGTGCAAGTATCATCGGCATCCACGGGCTTCAGTTCCCCCGTTTGGGGATCGGGCCGCTGCGGAATCGCCGTCGTTAAATTGGCGCTGAGCCGCTTTGCCGGGCCAAACAGCCACGCCAAATAGTCAAACGTGTGGGACGCAAACGCCCCCAAAGCTCCGCCCCCCTGGTCTTTGCGGGCATACCAACTCCACCCCCGTTGCGGATCGGCGCGACCGGGCACCATCCAGTCCACTTTGATTAACCGAGGCGTGCCGACATAGCCTTCGATGAGTTTGGCCTTTAACTGCTGCCACGCCGGCACAAAGCGAAATTCAAAATCCAGTCCCACCACTTTTTGCTGCTGCTGAGCCACCGCTTCAATGGCTCGCGCCTCTTCCACGTTCAGAGCCGTGGGCTTTTCCAGCAGGACATGTTTGCCCGCTTGCAGGGCCGCGATCGCCACCTCCTTCCGCAAAAACGGGGGCGTCGCCACACTCACCGCCTCCACCTCCGGCAGCGCGAGCAATTCATCCAGGGAACTGCAACCGTGGGGAATTTGATGCTGGGCCGCGATCGCCTGCGCCTTGTCCGCCTCGCGATGATAAACCGCCATCACTTCCGTCCGATGCTGAATCTGGAACCCCGGAATATGGATTTTCTGCCCAAATCCCGTCCCAATCACGGCGACGCCAATCGTTTTCCCAGTCATCCAGCTCTCCTCCACAACACTGCTCACCCTTCAAGGCAAGGCAGCTTCACCGTACCAAACCCGCTCAGCATCTTCACGATATCCCGAAACGAACTCCCCCCGTCCACATCACCCACTCACCCACATCACCCACATCACCCACTCACCTACCCTGCCACCCTCACACCCATCCACCCTCCCCCTCCTTGCCTCCAACCCCCATTCAGTGTTGAATCAATCTGTGACCCCGCTTGCCAAACCGCCATGAGCCTCGTTCTCTACAACACCCTGACGCGTCAAAAAGAGCCCTTTGAAACCTTGACACCGGGCCAGGTCAAAATGTACTGCTGTGGCGTCACGGTCTACGACTATTCCCATTTGGGCCATGCCCGCTGCTACATCACCTGGGACACCGTGCGGCGCTATCTGATGTGGCGCGGCTACGACGTTCACTATGTGCAAAATTTTACCGACATCGACGACAAAATCCTGAATCGCGCGAAGAATGACGGCTCATCCATGCAGACGGTGGCCGAAACCTATACCCAGGCGTACTTTGAGGATATGGAGCGGCTAAACGTGCTGGAGGCGGACGAATATACCTACGCCACCCAAACCTTAGACGGCATTCAGCGATTAATTTCGGAGCTAGAGCAAAAGGGCTACGCCTATCCGGCTAACGGCGATGTGTATTATGCCGTGCGTAAATTCGACGGCTACGGCAAACTCTCGGGTCGCAAGCTGGAAGACATGCTGGCCGGTGCGGGGGGCCGCGTCGCGACTGATACGGGTATCAAGCGCGATCCCGCTGACTTTGCCCTGTGGAAGGGGGCCAAAGAGGGAGAGCCGTTTTGGGAATCGCCCTGGGGGCCGGGGCGTCCGGGTTGGCATATTGAATGCTCGGCAATGATTCGCGATCGCTTGGGCGACTCGATCGACATTCATATGGGGGGCAGCGACCTGGTCTTTCCCCATCATGAGAATGAAATTGCCCAGTCCGAAGCGGCTACCGGCCATCCCCTGTCGCGCTACTGGATGCACAACGGCATGGTGAATGTGGGCGGCGAAAAGATGTCGAAATCCCTTGGCAATTTCACTACCATTCGCCAACTCTTAGGTGAGCCGGAACAACTCATTGGCGAAGGTGATCCTACTGTACCCATGAGTCCAATGGCTTTGAGGCTCTTTTTTCTACAAGCTTCATATCGCAAGCCAGTAGATTTCACCCAAGGTGCAATAGTGGCTGCACAAGGAAGCTGGGCGACTTTGAATAGTGCTTTACTTTTTGGTTCAAAACACGGTTCGAAACTAGGTTGGTCAGACGTCAAAGATTCCGATTTTCTCAATCCTGCTGCTATGCGCATTGATCGTGAGAGTGCCCAAGTTCAGCAGTTCCAGACTGCCATGGACCAAGATTTCAACACAGCTGGTGCTTTAGCAGTCCTTTTCGAATTGGCTAAAGAGCTAAATCGAGCGGGGAACTTGATCACCCATGCTGGAGAGGCTGATACCTCTAGCAATATTCTGCGACAACAATGGCAAACCCTGGTATGTCTAGCTGAAGTATTGGGTCTTAAGGCATCTCCAGAGAATTCTACTGAAGCAGATGGAAAACTGTCTGATGAGCAAGTTGAGGCGATGATTGAGCAGCGCCAAGCCGCCCGAGCCGCCAAAAACTTTGCCGAGAGCGATCGCCTCCGCGACGAACTGCAAGCCCAAGGCATCACCCTCATCGACAAACCCGGCGGCGTCACCGAGTGGCACCGTTAACCGCAAATACTTCAGCAACCCACCCCCTCTCACCCTATGAAACTTCCCAACTCTCCGCGAAATGCCCGGCGCGAGGTCGATCACGTGGTCGGTAAAGTGTTCAAAACCATTGAGTCCGCCAATGCTAGGGACAAGGAAACTTTTGAGCGGCTGCTAGACGGCATCATTGTGCAAGTCGCGAAAAATCGTCGGCTCGATGTTAATCAGGTGGCCGTAGCCACCGACCAAGTCATTGCGGCCATGCCAGACGAATATGGTCGGTTAGAAGAAGAGCTGAGAGGCTGGGAAACCTTAATTGCCTTCCTGTACATCAAATACCATCAAGTGCTCGGCATCGATCCCTCAATATTTCAGGGTTAATTGGCCCTTACCCTGGCACCGCTAGTGCTATGCCCCCCTGGCCATGCCCTCGGCATTCGCTAGTGCTCATAGATCGCGGCGCTTCACGCCTTGCGGCCCAATAGCCCCCGGCTCAATCGGTTGATGGCGCGCTGGGTCACCGAGGCATAGGTCTGTTTGCCATTGAAAAGTTTGATCAGTTGTTGCGTCGCCTGGGGACGTTTCACCGCCGCCTGATAGGCCACTTTGGGAGCGTTGTAAAAAATCGTGGCGAGGCGTTTGGCCCAGACCATTTCCTGTCCCCATTCGGCTTGCATCGTCTGGGTATAGCGTGGCAGGGCCTCGCCATCGCCGCCGAGGGCATCATGAATGGCATCGGCGGCTTTTAAGCCGCTGAAAATGGCGGGACGAATTCCCTCGGCAGTAAAGGGATCGACAACGCGGGCGGCCTCTCCCGCGATCAATGCCTGCTGCGTGTGCAGCGGGCGATGTTGATCCCAGACCAAGATGGGGTGACCGTAGGCTTTTTCCTGGGCAAATTCGACTCCAAATTGTTCGGTATAGGTGGCAATGGGCGGACGCAGGTCATATCGGCGCTTTTTGTCCGCGAGGAAGACGCCCCCGCCGATGGAGTACCCATCAGCCTTGGGAAAGTTCCAGAGATACCCGTAGGGCACCAGGCCAAATTCCAGATGAATCAGAGCGTCATCGGGCATGGTAACGCGCGGCTCGATTTCTACGGCGGCGGCCATTTTGTCATGGCGCTGGGTCAGCCCCAGCCAGCGGGACATCGCCCCTCGCCCCCCATCGGCGGCAATCAGGTACCGGCCCTCGACTGGGCCTTGGGCGGTCTCGACTCGCCAGCGATCGCGCTCAAACTCGATGCCCTGGGCCTGGGTGGCTTGCCACAGCTCCGCCCCCTGTCGCTGGGCCTGCTGCACCAGAAAGTAGTCAAATTCATCCCGCCGCACCATCCAGAGGGCTTCGTCAGCGGGGACTTCGGCCTCCACCTCATCCCCCAGTTCCCACGTGCAGCGAATGCGGCGGACTCGTTTAGAAATCACAGGGGAGAAGTCGAAGTCAAACCACTCCGCGACTTGCGGCGAAACGCCACCCCCGCAGGGTTTGTAACGGGGCAGGCGTTCCCGCTCAAGGAGCAGCACTGAGTGGCCGCGTTTGGCTAAGTGATAAGCCGCTGTGCTGCCGCTAGGGCCAGCCCCCACAATGATGCAGTCGTACATAAAATTGCCGTCAAAATGTTTCTCAGGCGCAGATGGCCTGGTCATGGCCTAGCTGTTCATCTTAGTACGATACTTTCGCGGTACCAAAATCGGGCGATCGCTGCCCCCTTTCGCCAAGCCCCTGACTGGGCTGCTGCCAGGCCCGTCCGCCGATGGCCTACCCCCCTTCTAGCCAGTTGTCTGGGGAATTTTCCGGCTCCGTCCATTCGGTCTCAGGGTAATTCAAATAAGCGGCTTGGACGGGCTGGGCGTCTTCAATCCAGATTTGGGTACGCAGGGGGCCATACTGCAATCGCAGGGCGGCTTCCACCCGTTCGCCCACAATGTGGGCTACGCCCAAAAATTCGGGATGAATGACCAGATGTAACTCGACCCAAACCTGACGCCCCACCAGCCCTCGGGAGCGAATACGGGTACAGCGAGTGACCCCTTCAATTTGAGTGACGATGTGGGCGATCGCTTCGGGGGCGATCGCCATCGGTCGGAGTAGCGTCGGTAATTGATCGCCCAAGACTTGCCACAGGCTCCGCACCGAAAACACCGTGAGCAATACCGCCAGCAGGGGATCAACCCAGGTCTGCTGCTGCCAGATGGCAATCACCCCCACTAGGGTCACGCCTGAGAGCCACGCATCCCCCAAGACATGCTGGGTGTGCAGCATCAGGGCCAAACTCCCAAAATCTTGGATACGGTAGTAGGCATAGGCCGCGATCGCCAGTGACAGCACCAGCAACCCCACCATGAGGTAAACCACAGGGCGATCAATCGTCACAAGCAACGACGTTTCTGCATTGCCAGTAAGCGCATTGAACGCCTGACGGAACGCGGCAAAAATTAAACTCAGGCCCGTAAAACCCAACAGCGACACCGCCGCCAGGGTGCCCGCGACCTCGGCCCGCCCGTGCCCCCATACTTCGCGCCCCAGCGGTCGCTGTGCCGACGCCACCGCCACCAAACTCAACACCGTACTAAAGGCATCGATAAAGGTGTGGAGCGCCTCGGCAAAGAGTAATAGCGAACGAGTCGCCCACCCGGCGATCGCTTCCACCCCCAGCACCAGCAACGTGACCCAAAGCCAGGTCAGCAGCAACCGATAACAGCGACGGCGTTGAGGGTCAGCGGCAAGATTCACCGAATACGTTACTCCAGCAGGCTTATGAGTTTTTGAGGCAATGAGGGCCGGACTGTTGGGGGCAGCCGCCAGGGGACTGAATGCAGTCTCTCAGACTCCGCTCGATCCGTCCCACCGCCCGTCAGACCGACCATGCTTACCAGATGCCTTGAGTGCGAGAATACCAACGCATCAGAACTTTCGCCAATCGTTGGGGATGATGACGCACCGATCCCGCCGCCGATTCTTCCATCACGTTGGCGAGAATAATCCGCCGTCCCGAAGTCAGCACCGTCTCGCGATCGAGCACCACTGGCGATGCCCCCACCTGAGCGTAGCGCTGTTCGGCCACTTCCGACGGCCCCCGCCGCTGCACCAATACCGCATCAAACAAGGGCCGACCACAGGCCCGATCAATGGCGCGAATGTGGTCAGACACGGCATAGCTCAGGGTTTCCCCCGGTTCAGTCATGACGTTGCAGACGTAAATGCGGGGAATCTTGCGGGCCGCGATCGCATCAGCAATTTCCGGCACCAGCAAATTCGGAATGATGCTGGTGTACAGGCTACCGGGGCCAAACACGATAAAATCCGCTTCTCGAATCGCCTTAATCGCTCTGGGCAAGGCGGGGGGATGGCTGGGGGAGCAACCAATATTCACAATTTGGCCTTTCGCTTCCGGGATTTTGGATTCTCCTTCAATCCGCCGACCATCGCTCAGTTCGGCCCACAGCTTGACATCGCTCAGCGTCGCGGGGAGCACTTGACCGCGCACGGCCAACACTTTGGAACTGGCTGCGATCGCCTGCTCCAGATCCCCCGTCACATCATTCATCGCCGTCAAAAACAAGTTGCCAAAGCTATGCCCGACCAACCCATCCCCCGCCTTAAAGCGGTATTGAAACAGCTCCGTCAACAACTTTTCCTCGTCAGCGAGGGCAGCCAGACAGTTCCGAATATCCCCCGGCGGCAACACCCCATTTTCTCGGCGCAAGCGGCCCGAAGACCCCCCGTCATCCGCCACCGTCACAATGGCCGTGATGTTGTGGCTGTAATGCTTTAGCCCCCGGAGCAAGTTTGATAAGCCCGTGCCCCCGCCAATGACGACGACCTTGGGGCCTCGCGCCAGCCGCCGTTCTTGCATTAAGACATCGACCAACTCAGTTTCATTACCGGGCAGCAGCACCTCGGTAATCGCCCCCAGCGTGCGAGTCTGGCCCCAGAGGATAAACAGTAGCCCCATTAAAACCGCTAGCGGCCCACTCACATAGTTCGGAATCTGGTCGGCCAAAAACCGAAAAATCGAGCTCAAAAATTGGCCGGTATAGAAAACAGGCGTTAACTTGAGAGAGATTAAAATGCCTAAGCCCACCAGCAAGACGCCGCCCACACTCAAAAACAGCCAGCGCTTAACCAACAAACCTGGGGCCAGCCATTTGAAGAGGCGGTTGACGCGGCGGGGCGGCTCTGGGGTCAGCCACGAGGTTTCGTGGCGCACCCGGCGCAACATTTGAGAGAACGATTTGTTCAACGAGTTAAAGAACATGTCCTACCGAATGGCTTCCAGAAAAATTCAGTCCATGATGGAGACTGACAGAAGGAGACTGCGACGCATCCTATTCTCAGAGCTACGCGAACTCAATTGAGGATCGGGATCGATTCAACCTGTTAATCTTTAGCATTAAATAGAAGAGGTGTGAAGCTAAGATCGGTCAGTTTGCGACCTGTCCCCAATGATCTCAGTCCGCTTTGATGTCTCTGCGAACCGTTTGAGTTAGCCCATGACCGATCAGTTATTTAATCCATCTGATGCGCCGACTGCCGACTACGACCAAACCGTACCGCTGATTGAGCTCCGGGGCATTTCTAAAACCTTTGGGTCGAATCGCGTGGTCGACAACCTGGATTTGCAGATCCATCACGGTGAGGCAGTGGCGGTGATCGGCCCTTCCGGGACGGGAAAATCAACAATCTTACGGATCATTGCAGGGTTACTGCCGCCCGATGAGGGAGAGATTTACATTGCCGGGCAGCGACGGCTGGGACTCATCGAAGACGCCCAAGACCCGGTGGGTATTGGCATGGTGTTTCAACAAGCGGCGCTATTCGACTCCTTAACGGTGGAAGAAAATGTGGGATTTTTGCTCTATCAGCATTCCACCCTCTCCCATCGACAGATTCACGGCTTGGTGGAAGAAGTGCTGGAAATGGTGGGGTTGCCGGGCATTGCCAATAGCTATCCGGCGGAACTCTCGGGGGGGATGCGGAAGCGAGTCAGCTTTGCGCGGGCGATCGTCTCCAATCCCCAAAATCCGACCGACCGACCGGCGGCGCTGCTCTACGATGAACCGACAGCGGGGCTTGACCCGATCGCCTCTACTGTCATCGAAGACTTGATCCGTGATATTCACGGCGGCCATGGCTGTAGTTCTTATCTCATCGTCACCCACCAAGACAGCACCATCCGCCGGACGGCAGACCGGGTGATATTCTTGCACCGAGGCCAAATTCAATGGAATGGCAGCATCACCGAAATTGACGAGACGGACAATCCGTTTGTGCGGCAATTTTTTAGTGGCAATGTCGAAGGCCCGATTCAAATGGTGCAGTAATCAGGGGCAATACTGAATGAACACCGGTGTAAGCAACGTGGTGACGGAGTGTTGAAATGCGAGCAAGAGCAGTCCGAGAAGGTTCAGTTGGGTTGTTGATATTGGTCGGAGTTGGACTCTTTGGGGGGCTCGTACTTTGGTTGCGGGGACTCAACCCCGGCAGTCGTAACTATGACCTGACGGTGATTTTTGAAGACACGTTGGGTATGCAGGCGGGCACGTCCGTCCAATATCGTGGGGTGCCGGTGGGGCGCGTGGTCGGCATTAACCCCAGCAGTAACCAAGTTGAGGTGCGCTTAGAAATTACCCAGTCTAATCTCCGCATCCCCCGAGAGAATTTACGGGTGGCGGCCAACCAATCCGGGTTTATTGGCGAAACGACTATCGACATTACGCCCATGACTGAGTTGAGCGATGCCGAACAAGCCATCAGTCCATTTGGGGCCGACTGTGAGCCGGAGGTGATTGTCTGCGATGGCGAAGTGCTGGTGGGCGCAACGGGTGTCAGCTATGCATCGTTGCTCGAATCAGCCGATAGCTTGGCGGCGGCGCTGGCAGATCCTGAGCTAATTTTAGGCTTTAAAGAGACCCTGGCTAATACCACTGACTTTACGGCCGAGGCGACCCGGCTGGCTCAAGAGCTCACGACTCTGACCATGACGGCCCAGTCCGAGGTTGAGCCGTTGAGTGAGTCGGTGCAAGCGGCCACCACGGGCGCGGCGGCGGCGGCGCAAGAAATTCAGCTGACGGCGACGGAGGTGCGCACTCTACTAGCCGCCAACCGTGTCAATATCACCTCCACACTGACTAATATCAGTCAGGGCTCAGACCGGCTGTCGGGCATTCTCAACCAGTTAGCGACGGAGTTGGAAGATCCCCAACTGCTGGCTGACTTGCGTACCCTGTCGACCAATGCGGCGGAGGCTTCGGGCTATTTTCGCGATGCGGCGATCGATCTCAGTACGCTGACCGGAGCCATTAACCAACCCGATAATGTGCTGCTAATTCAGCAATCTTTGGAATCGGCGCGGGATGTGTTTCAGGGAGCGCAGAAAGTTTTATCGGATATTGACGAAATTACGGGCGATCCGGCGGTGCGCGAAAATATTCGTAATTTGATTTACGGTCTCAGCGACTTGCTATCTAGCATAGAGATTTTGGAATACCAAACCCAATTGGCGATCGCCCTCGCCCCGTTAGAACGACGGGCGGCGGCTACCCCTCCGCAAAATCCAGCGATCGCGCTTTCACGAGCTGATTACCAGGCGTTACAAAACCAACTAACCGAGTTAGCCAACCGCCAACCGACGCCAAACGCAGGCCAGTAGAGTGCCATCACCAGGAATCTGTGGAACCCTGGGCAGGCCAGTGAGCGTCGTCTATACCCAAGCGATGCCGACCGGTTAGCCCTTGTCGTGCGCTCTATGGATAGTTGATTTCTTTGCGCGGAGATTTGCTCATGTTTGCCCCCATGCTCATGGCTCAACTGTCGGTTGACCAAACTGCCAATATTGCCACGGGGGTGAGGGCGGGCCTCAGTTACCAGTTCGGCACCCAGGGCAACCGCGTGGGCTTTAACGCCGGGGGCTTTGCGCGGGTGAATCCCGATAATCTCGAATCCTTTATTAGCTGGTCGGGCTATCGCAATCTGTCGCATATCGAAACGGCGGAGTCGGGGTGGGAGAGTCAGGTCACGGTGGGGCTGACCCATGGTTTTGGGGGCGGGCGATCGCTCCCTGAGGACTACGATTGGTCGCTAGCGGCGAACAACACCCAACGCACCAACAGTGTCAGTCTCTATGCCACGTTCTACGACGACACGTACAACACCAGTCAGGGCAACATCGGCATTGGCTTGAATGTGGGAGCGTTCAACCTGCGCTTTGAAAATGACTTTGACCCCATCGGCATTTTGGGGGAGTATGGCGATCGCTTTCGCACGGGGGCGCTGGAAGTAGGCTATCGCGCCGACGATGGCACTAATTTCGTCGCGGGCTTCAACACTTTTACGGGGGATATTGGCGATGGCTACATCATCCGTCCCGAAGACGGCGGGGCGGGGCCTCATGGCGAATATTCCCTGACGGAGCGCAATGGCCGACCGATCGAGGCGAGCGATCGCGCCATTGGCAACGCTTACGTCGGCATCCGCAATCTGGATCTGACCCAGTCAGACGACGACACCTGGCACGCCCTCGGATTTGACAATCTACAAGTGCGGGTCGGCTGGAGTGACGAGGCCATTCGCAATGGGGTGCAAAACAGCCTGCATGATTTACTCGCGAATCCCCGCATTCCCCTGCGCGATGTGGAAGGTCACCCCTATGTGCAGGTGGGCACGAACCATGGACAAACGCTATACCCCTGACGCTCAGCCCAGTTCTGATGTATCGGGGTCGTGATCTAGAGGGTGCAGGTCTTTGAGTTGGAGGGGCAGTTCTAGCGGCACGGAGACTTCATTTTTCAGATGAGCGATCGCATCGGTGATAAATGTCCGCACAAACTGTTCGCGACGGTTGAGCTGAAACTGCTTTTGCACCACTTCGCCAATGCCGCCATCGCCCCAGTCTTGATTTTGGGTGAAATAATCCATAAAGCTTTTGCCCGCGATGCGGGTCAAGTAGGCGGCGGTGATGCCCTGGACACCGCGACTGGCGATCGCTGTCGGCAGCGTCGTTTGCATCCCCAGCGCCAGCAGATTCATCACGCCCTTGGCGATGCCCAATCCCGTCAGCGTCCGCGCCACCGCATAGGCCAGGTCTTTGCCTTCTTGCATGGAGAGGTTGAACTGGTAGACCTTGCCGAGTTCGAGCACCATTTGCGCGTTGATGGCAGCGGTCGCCAACAGATCGATCCCCGGTAGCGGTGTCGCGGCGACCACGGCAGCATTAATCCACTGGTAGCGCTCGATCACGGCGTTGGCCGCTTGATGGCGCTGGGATTGCACCAGTTGCCGCGCTTCTGTCCCCAAGCGCTGCGATCGCAGCAGCAGCGAATCCGCCAGTAAATCGGCCCCCTCGGCTCGTAACACGGCGGTCAGGCGCTGTTCCAAAGGCCAGAGATCAGGCTCCATCTGGGCAATTTCCCCGGTGGTCAGCCGCACGGGTTGCGGATTCGCGGCCACATCCACCACATCGGCAGGGTCGAGCGTCGCCGCCAAGCGCGATCGCACTTTCTCCAGAATTTCCGATAACTCATCATCGGGGTACAGGTCGGCTTTGTTGAGCACCACGATCAGCCGTTTGCCCATATCCAGCAGCGATCGCGCCACCGCATATTCGGACTGGCGCAGATCATTGTCAATCACGAACAGCAGCAGGTCGGCGTCGGTGGCGAGTTGCCGGACTTGAGTTTCGCGATCGGGGCCAGCGGCACTCGCTTCCAACAGGCCGGGGGTATCCGTTAGCCAAACGACTTGCTCCACGCCCTGCACCCGCAGCGGATAGGCCGTGGCCGTGGTCGTGGTGCCCAACGGGGCGGCCACCGTACCCACTAAATCGCCCAGCAAACCGTTAACAATGGAAGTCTTGCCCACCGAGCCGACGCCAAATAGCACCACACGAATGTCGCGCTGCTGCCAATCCGTCTTTAAATCAGCCAGCTTTTCTTCTAACGCGGTGCGGGCCACTTCGTCTTGAATCTGCGCCACCTGCTGTTCGACCCCGGAGAGGGCCACCTGAGCCGCTTCTGCTTTGGCTTCGGGAACTTTGGGTGGGGCCTGACGCTGCGGTCGCAAAAAAGGACGTAAGTAATAAAGGCTCGCCGCGATCGCCGCGATCGCCCCCACGATCACTACCACCAAAAATATCTGTGACAGCACTGGGGAAAAGAGCGCGATCGCCCCTTGCAACCGCAGCACAAAATCCACCAGCCAGAGCAGCATCCCCAGTCCCAAAACTGCTGCTACACCGATAATTGGCAGCCGCCATCGCCTCATGTCATACTCGCTTGCCCCAGGCCAAAGGGGGCGTTGTGAGCGGGCACTGCCGACCCCCACCCATCATCGCTCGTTCCAGACCCGCTAATCTGGCAGACCGCACGTCAATCTTCCACAAACCGCTGCTTCCGTGATTCCCGCGAGAGAAACTCATTCTGTCGCTCCAAATTGCCGGGCGGTTTGGGGGGCTCAGGAGGTTGCAGGGTGGACTTTTCAATGCGTCGGAGGCGCACATCAATATCGTCTAGCTGCGCCTGAATTTGCTGAATCGCGGCCATGACTAGCTCAAATTTCGTCGGTTGGGTCATCACTTCATCTCAGGGTTTGGGATCTACAGAGTCGCGATTGCCGACGTGGCTCGGCCCACAACACATCACGCGCCACCCGCTTGAGCACCCTGTTCATGCCTCGATTCAGGACGCTGATTCAGACTGCACAGGTGCTCAGGCGTGGGCTCCTCTCAAGTAGTTAATTCTAGTGGACAACTTCCGGAGAAAAGCAGCGATCGCGTGATGCCCCACCAGAAAGCTGACCCACCGCGAGCCTTGGCAGAGTCCTTGCCAGAGCTTAAGCAAAAGCGAAGCCTGATGATTTAGTACTGGCTTTTACAACGGTGGAGTCACACCGCCCTGACAATCGGCACAGCAAACCCATGTCAGGATTGACCCGCATTTATGTCAGCTCAGCCATCAACCCCCGCGATCGTGGTGATGCACGGTGATCAAACCGGGGAGGAACTGCTCACTGAGGCGCTACGTGTCTTGCAGCCCGCCGTCATTCGCCAACCGCTGCAATTTATCGACTATGACCTGAGTTTAGAAAATCGGCGCGCCACCAAAAACGAGGTCGTGCGCGAGGCCGCGATCGCCGCTTGCAAAACCGGGTTATCCCTCAAGGCGGCCACCATCACCCCCGAAATTTCCGGGGATGTGGGCAGCCCCAACGCCATCTTGCGGGAAGATCTGGGGGCCTCAGTTATTTTGCGGACGGGGCGACGCATTCCCCAAATTCGTCCGGTGGGGGGCGTGTACGCACCGATCACCATCGTCCGCATGGCCGTGGACGACGCCTACGGCGCGAAGGAATGGCGAGAAACCACGGACACGGGCGATGAAATTGCCTGGCGCACGGCCAAAATTAGTCGCTCCATCTGCCGCACCGTCGCGGAATTCACCTTTGCCCATGCCAAACGCACCGGAGCCAAAGTGTTTGGCGGCCCCAAATTCACCGTCAGCGCCACCTACGAAGGCATGTTTAAGGAAGAACTGGATGCGGCGGCGCAGCGCTTTCCCGAGGTGGCCTATCAACCGCTGCTGATCGACGCCACCTTTGCCCTGCTACTGCAAAGTAGCGGCGAAGCCCTGACCATTCCGGCCCTCAATCGTGATGGCGATCTGCTGTCGGACATGGTGCTGCAAATGTATGGCAGTATTGCGGGCTCGGAAAGTTTGGTGATGGGCTTTGACGCTGAGACGTTGCAGGTCAAAACGGTGATGGCGGAAGCGCCCCACGGCACTGCTCCCGCCCTCTATGGCAAAAATATTGCGAATCCGATGGCCATGATTTTGGCCGGGGCGGCGCTGCTGGCCTATGTGAAAACGCCGATCGCCGATCGCGCGTCTCGTTCCATCTACGAAGCCGTATTTGAAGCGCTGCACGAAGGCAAAGCTACCCCCGATTTGGGCGGGGCCATGACCACCTCTGACTTTACAGACGAGGTGATTCGCAAAATTAAGACGAAGCTAGAAGTCTGGTCAACTTTGGAGGCGACCTAAACGGTTACCCTGGCTGGCGGTTCCGTAAATCGCCTGCTCGATCGCGCCCTTGCCCGCTGATCGAGCTCTGGAAATAAACCGATGCCAGGGGACGGTTCCCTTTGGACTCAATCGAGACGGTCAGGCGGGAGCTGAGGGAACCGTCCCCTGTGGACTCGTAAATCGTCCCCTTTTTATGGTTTGGAGTCGCCCGGTCGCGTCATAGAGTGTGGCTATGCGTTTAGAAACATCTCGCTTGCTGATTCGTGATTGGCACCCCGAGACGGATGCCGCAGATGCGATCGCCATTTACGGTGATCCTCAAGTCACCCAGTGGATTGGCGACAAATCCCTCGATACCACAGTCGAGGCAGTGCAGGCGCGATTGCAGCGCTACCGCGATCGCGCCGCCGCCTTTCCGGGATTGGGATGCTGGGCCGTGGTTCAGCCCGCTGAGCAAACGGTGATCGGCACGGTGTTGCTGATGCCGCTGCCGGGACGAGACAACCAACCCAGCGGCAAGGTCGAAATTGGCTGGCATTTTCGGCCCGCGAGTTGGGGCCATGGCTACGCCACCGAGGCTGCCCAAGCAGTGCTGCAAGTTGGCTTCGCTACGCTGGGACTCCCGACCATCTATGCGGTGACCTTGCCTGAAAATGAGCGCTCCATTCGCGTGATGCAGCGCCTCCACTTGACTGATTTGGGCAGCAGCCAAGACTACTACGGGGGCTATACGCTGCGGCTGTTTTGCCGCACTCGGGAAGATTCCTCCAAGCCATCCTGACCGCATCACCCGCTCGACGCGGGCGCTCCGTAGGGGAACTCGGCCAGGAGCTGATTGACTGCGATCGCCCAGCCTTCGGGAGCTGGCCGGGGGGCCATCGTCCAGCCGCGATCGCTCAACTGCGGATGTGGCCCCTCTGCCCCCGGCAGCACGATCGCGCGATCGACGTTTTCCAGCATGTCCAAATCGTTGGGGCTATTGCCCAAGCCAATGGTGACAATCGGCTCACCTGTGGCGAACGTCGGCGTATACAGCTGCACCAGTTGATGTACGGCAATGCCTTTGCTCGCCGTCCCGCCAATGAGATGAGAAAAGCGATCGCCCACTACTACCTTGAACCCCATGGACTCGACGGCGGCGGTGAGTTTTTCGGGGGCTGTATTTTTCGGCGTCAGAAACGGTTCCGTAAACTCCCGCATTTTGGCCTGATGGGCGTCTTCGGCGGATAATCCGGTCAACTGCTGCACCTGTTCCACGGAGAGATCCCCAAATCCTTTGAGCGGACGGCCCAGTTCTTGCGCGATCGCCTTTAGCCCCGCCCGCGCCATCACATAGATCACCCCCAGCGCCACCACCCGATACGGCCCGTCATCGTCCCCTTCGGGCAAGGTAAACGGACAGGTGTCGCGGGGAATGTAGATGGCGCTGCCATTCTCCGTCACAAACGGCCCTGTCAGACCGATTTGCTGAATCAGCGTTTCCACCTCCGCCCGCGTTTTGCTCGTCACCGGAATCACCGGAATGCCGCGTTGTTGCAGCGTGGCTAACACTGGCAACGCCGCGTCATAAGCGTAACTTTCGCCGTTGAGCAAGGTGCCATCCAAATCCGTAAAGAGAATGAGCGCCGTCATGATTCCACCCTAGTGCCCCAATATCGCCCCCATCATCCCAACAAGCCGAATCATTGCGTCACTCCATCGCCAAACCGTTGCAGAACTCCACAGAACCATGTGTTCCAAAGACTACAGATCGACAGCGTTTGTACAATCAAGGACTGACTTTATTTTTGCGAATTTTCCGCACTTTATTGATGGTGCATAATCTTCAGCACGTTGACATCACGTGAGTTCGATGAAATTAGATCGCTGTAACTCTGTCAAAGTAAGGATTTTAGAAATCCTTACTGGGTCAATCTCGTGTCAATAGGACTAGCTGTGTGCGTAGATTTCTCATTAAGAGAGGTCTAATGATAAAGGCTTGTGAGGCTTGATTTTGAAGCTCTATGTTTTACAAGGCTTTTGAGCTTCGATCTTCGTCGAACTCAGGTTAATGAGGTGACTGCCCCCAAACACCAGGCCAAAGCTACTAATCTCACTGCATCTAGCAACTTCAGATATAGCAGGATTAGTAGCCGTGTTCTGTGATGGACTCCTTTACGGCACGCTTAGAGTGGCCTTTCAAAATACGCAGCGTATAGATAGGACTGGCAAGTAGATAGAGGCAGAAAACATGGCGCAACCGCCAGTCCAAGCTGTTTTCATAGCAAAGCAGATGGGCTATCCATTGCCTCAAATCATTAGCGCCATAAAGCCCCGTTGCTGGCAACCACCAGTAACGGGGCAAACGCAACAGGCGGTGATAATGTCGGGGCCGAGCTACTGCCTTGAGAAAATTGAATAAATATTCAGACGTGAAACGATCTTTCGATAGAGCATGATCAATCACAATATCTGGGCAATACCAAATCTGCCCCCCTTGAGATTGCAGTCTGATGAGCAATTCGATGTCTTCACCCTTAAAATAAAGATCCTTACTGACAGGCCCTGCCAGTCTTAAGGTGCCGCTCTTTAGTAAATTGATTGTGTGAGCACGCTCCAAAATTAGGCCAGCTCCTGGTGGCAAGATTTTTTTAGGAGTTTGGTCATATCGAAAGGGCTGATTGCCTCGGTCAATAATTGCATAGAAAGCCAGATAGGGCTTGGCATAGGGTGGTATTGAGGCAGTTGTAAGTGACCGTATGCGCCCACTCAGGGCAGAGGCCTGAGGATACTGATGAATGGCATCGCAGATAACAACTAGCCAATTCTCTCTTGGCAGATTGTCATCATCCAAAAAGGCTACATATTTCCCTTTGGCTTCATAAAGCCCACGCATACGGGTCGCGGCCGCCCCGCGCTGATACTCAACGACAACACGACCCTGAATTGGCAACCGCTGTAGCGCGGCGGTGATAATGGCGACTGTTTGATCGCGGCTGTCATTATCGACGAAGATCAGTTCTACAGATACGTCTTTAGGAATTTGCAAGAGCATTAACTGCTCTATAAGCCGGTTTATAACATCTTCAGAATTATGGGTGCGAACTACAACTGTAAGCTTCACTTCAGATACTCAACGTCAATTTGTGCGATCAGGCAACCCTAGATGCTGTCAATCATCAGTTAGATCTAAGCTCTCATCAAAATCCGATATCTAAGTGGGTGAACTTAATTCAATGTAAAACGGTGTCGTTGATGATTGAGAAACGCTATTGCAGCCTTGCCGGAGGCAATAAGCCAACGTCACACGGAACGCTATTGCCTTGGCAGCACTCATGGCCAAAGAAATTTGTTCGAATCAGCCCAGCCAGTGACCTAATCCGTTTCGGATTTAGACTGCCCAAGTTTTGATAGCGATGAACACATTTAGGGAAAGCTGACTACGGAACAAATTGCTTCAAATGGTTGTTTCCCGCTTAAGCACCCTATTTTAGGCTTTATAAATTAACCTGCGTTATGACTTTACCTACATTCAGTATGATTCTCGAAACCGAAAACCTTTCATCTGCTGATGTAGCAGGATTTAGTGAGGCGATCGCCTCACTGTTGCAGCAAGATATTGCCGTTTCTTCGGCTACTGAGTTTATTGTGATTGATACTGGCGAGTTGTCGAATACGCTGAAACAACAGCTCCAAAAACAGTATCCGTGGATGAGCTTCTTGAAAGCACCGATGTCCTTAGGATATTACGAAGTCAAACAATTAGGAGCCGAGTCGGCATCGGGTGAAGTGGTGGTGTACTGCGATGCTGATTGCACCTATGAAGCCGACTGGTTGAAATCGTTACTAGTTCCCTTTGAAGATCCAGCTGTGGAAATTATTGCCGGGGAAACCACTATTCCAGTTACGGGGGGGTACTCGATGGCTATGGCTCTCAATTACATGCTGCATCGACAGGAGCCTAAGCCAAACTTGATTCCTACAGGCTTCTACTACATCAACAATGTAGCTTTTCGGAGACACGTCATCATCGAAAATCCTCTGCCCACTGATTTGAAGCTATATCGAGGAACTTGCAGCGTACACTCACGCATCTTGAAAAAAAATGGGCATCAAATCTGGAAACAGTTTGCTGCCGAAGCTCAGCATGCTCCTCCGAATGGCGTTCGTCATTATTTGTGGCGGTTTTTAGTCATGGGACATGATCACTACTGGTTGGATCGATATTTTGCCGAACTCAAGCACAGTTCTGATCGGCAGTTTAAAAAAGCTAAAAGTCAAGAGCTTTCTGTGATGCCACAGGACAGTCCTAAAAAAGAGCGAGTACCGTTTTCAAAAAAGTCTTTGCCGACTAGAGCGACCCAAAAAGTTCAATATATCCTGCGGCAAACTCGCATCTATCTGCAAGCAGAACCAGAGTTAGGCCAGTTCTTGCCTCTAGCTTTGCCTATTATTCTTTTCTCACAAGGTTTAATCTTCATCGGCAGAACGATTACAAGCCGATACCCTCATGCGTTGCTGAGAGCCTATTTAAAGAGATTTGAGCCAGCCTACGGCGATAAAGTTTTTTCTGAGCAACCGTGACTAACGTGAGTTCGACGAGCAGAAATGATCAAGAAAAAAGCTGAGACTGAATTTGACGAATTCTATGCTCAGCTATGAACACCAGTTTATCCGAAGGCTCCCGTCTCAATGTCTCGCAGATGTTCTGGGAAGTCGATGACTTTTGCCATGCTTTCGAACAGCCTTTGACAGTGCTTCCCCAACTGCCTTCCATGACCGGCGAACGGTTTTGCCAGTCCCGTTTGAGCCGCAGTGAAGTGATGACGATTGTGATTGCGTTTCACGGTTCCGGCTATCGCACTTTCAAGGAGTTCTACACCCTTTGCGTGCTGCCGGGAGGCGACACGCCTTTCCCAACCTTGTCAGCTACAACCCCTTTGTGGAACTGATGCCTTGGTGTCTGATGCTGTTGTGCTGCTATCTCTACACCCGCACTGGGGAAATGACCGGCATCGCCTTCATCGATTCGACTCCTATTGAGGTGTGTCATCCCTGCCGGTCCAAGTCTCACAAAGTGTTCAAAGATTTGGTGGGCTGGGGTAAAAACTCAATGGGGTGGCAATTCGGCTTTAAGCTCCATCTCGTGATTAACGATCGCGGCGAACTGTTGGCGTTCAAACTCACTCCGGCCAATACCGATGACCGCAAGCCCGTGCCCGACTTGACGCAAGACCTGATTGGCAAGCTCTTTGGCGACCGTGGGTATATCTCTCAGGAACTCTTTAAGCAGCTCTATGAGCGGGGTCTAGAACTCGTCACCAATTACAAGAGGAAGATGAAAAACAAACTGGTCAAGCTGATTGACAAGGTGATGCTACGCAAACGCGCTTTGATTGAAACCGTCAATGACCAACTGAAAAACATCTGCCAGATTGAGCATTCACGACACCGCAGTCCCTTCAAATTTTTGGTCAACACCCTAGCGGCCTGGGTGGCTTACACCTATCAGGAGAAGAAACCGGCTTTAGACCTTGAGGTCAAAGGCTTGACCGCACTCCCTGAGGCTATCTTTTAGACCGTCGAACTCACGTTGACATCAAAGGTATGCAGGGAACTAAGCGACTCATCATCCAGACGAAATCTCACAATCGCACTCAGACATCGGGCAGTAACGCTTGACACTGACGATTTAATTCTCCCTGCTAGATGAGGTTGAATGGGACGTTAAGTCTGCTTTAGGGACTTGCGCGCAAAAAAATCCCCATGAACCGAGTTTCGACTCCGCTCAACTCTCGATACTGGCAGGTTGAGCGAAGTCGAAACCGGATTGAACGGGTACTTTATTTAGTTGCAGATCCCTTAGCGTCATACACCTCAAAATATTGAAGCGCTGATTGCTCCGAAAGCTTCAAGGGGGCTAGAGGTTAAACGCCGAATTCTTGTTAGAAAAGCGGCCCTCTCTGGGGCATCGATTTATGCGGTTCAAAGCTACTGAAATGGGAGCTTGGAACGCAGATCTCACTGGACTTGTGGCATCACTACATGCCCCAGCCCTAGCGATATCGGTGCAAAGCATGGCTGTGACTAAGCCGCGAGTTCTTGGGCTAGAGGTTGCCAGCTAAAGATGCGATCGCCGCCCATCTCCAACACGACTTTCACATTCGGCATAGTTTTCGGCAACTCAGTCAGGTAAGCAATTTCCTGCTGGGACAAAATGTTGCCTTCAATCAGCCAGAGCACCATACCTTTAGCCTTGGGTGACATCCCTGCCATGCGGTAGCTGATGATCGGCGGAATGTAATAGCGATAGCCCACCGCAGCGGATTGACCAATCGTTTTCTTACCCAAGTGGGCCGGACGCACCCCATGGATGTCAGTCAGATAGGCCGACAAATCACCCAGCCCCTTGACTGTCAAATTCACGCACTCGTAGCCAGCAGCTCGCAAGCGCCGTTGATACCGACCTTCAAAGCCCCCTTCCAGCGGTGCCCTAACCGCTAATGCACCAGTCGATTCGAGGTCTTTGATAAAGCGCTTGCCAGTAATGATCAGTGCCATGGTGATCCTGAAGTTCAGATAACGTTCGATCTCTAGCTTTCATCCTACTGGTTTAGCGGCCATCCGGGCAGCGATCGCGATTGGCTTTCCTGTGCTCAGCAATTGTATTGACTGATGCTAAATGACCACCCGCCGAGCACCGCCCGACGTAACTTTGCGAATTGCGACTAAGAGGCAGGGGGCTTAGGCGCAGCGCAGCTAGCGGGATAGCGCGATGTAAATTAAATCCATGCCTTGCCGCCAAATAGGCGATCGTGCTAACAGCCCCCAGATCAGCGCATCCTAATCGGGGGCAAGGTTCAGGCGGGATAAACCCAACCGAGGCATTTGTTTTGGCCCAGGGCTGTAGTTAGACTCGGGGCGGTAGCTGATTACTAGAGACCGCCTCTGCTGAGACCATTTGCGGCGACATTCTGCCATAGGGTACCTGACCGCGATGACCTTCAACTAATTGCTTAAAGAGCGTCTCATACCGATTCAGCGCTTGCTCAAACGAATACTCGCTCAGGGCATGATGCCGCCCCTGACGTCCCAACTTTTCGGCAACCTCGGGCTGGTTATAGAGATTTTGAATAGCTTTCGCCAACTCACTGGGATTTTCCGGCTCCACCACTAGACCGCCGCCACTCGTGCGGATCGCCTGCGCCGCTGTCCCATGATCGGGAACTGCCGCCAGAATCGGCCGACCACTCGCCAGCAGCACCTGAGTTTTAGAAGGCATGTTAAAGCCGACAACGTTCCGCTTTTGCATGATGAGACCCACATCAGCCGCCGCCAGCATTTCCGGCAGCTCAGCCCGAGGGGCAAATGGCCGGAGAAGAACGTTCTGCACCCCCAACTCCAGCCGCAGTTCATCCAAATCAGAGAGCTGGCTTTCTTCGCCGACAATCACAAATACCAGGTCTTTAATATGCTGTAGCCGAGCCGCCGCCCGAATCACCGTTTGAATCCCCTGGGTACGGGCAATGTTGCCGGAATAAAGCACCACAAACTTGTCCTCCAAGCCATTGGCCTGACGGAAAGCATTCTCATACTTGGGCAGGGGCCGAATGAAGTTCACGTCCACCCAATTGGAGATGATTTTCATCTTGCTGTCGGGGATGCCTTTGCCCAGCAAATTTTGCCGAAAACCTTCGGCAATCACGCTGATTTGAGTAGCGGAGCGATAAGCGAATTTTTCCAAAATCTCAAAAGCCCGAATCGCCAACGGATTACTAATCAGGCCCGTCTGCACGGCAGCCTCAGGCAAAATATCTTGCAGATTGAGAACGGTCGGACAGCGATAAATAAGTTTCAGTAGCGCCACTGGCACAGCCACTGGCAAAGATGGACTAGTGTTCAAAATGACATCTGGTCGCCAACCCTGCAGCGCTTTAATCAGGCTCAGCCCGACAAAGCTGCCTTCCAACAGTAAGCGGGTCAAGAGCCCCGGATTGGGGCGAATCCAAACGTAGCACCGTTGAATGGTGACGCCGTTTTTCTCTTCCGTCGTGAACCATTTGCCCCGATAGGCGGGATAAATTTTCCGCTCCGGATAATTCGGCATTGCGGTGATCACTCTAACTTCATGCCCACGCTTCACTAAGCCTTCGGCCAATTCTGTCATCAGCGGCGCAATGCCAATGGGCTCAGGATGATAGTTGTAGGAATAAATCAGGATGCGCATGTTTGCAGAATTTCCTTGAGATATTGACTGTGAGTGGGTCTGCTGGGAGCAGGGGATTTTCGAAGGATGACTAGTCATTGAGGCGACTCAACGCTTGACAACAAACGCGTACGCGCAGCCTTATTAGCTAACCCATACTTCTACATATGCCTTGCTTCATGTGGAATGTCCGGGAATTAGGGCCAACTTTATGAGAACCAAAACTTTTGATTAAGTTATAGCGAAGAAAATTTAATCCGTCTTTTGACGTTTTTAGAATGCCCGAATAAACTCCCAAAAGATTCAGCTCCAGTATTTTCAGGTGTTTTCACTGGTGATTTGGAGGGCAATCACAAAGCTTTCAGTAAGATTACTGATATGAGCAAATGGAAACTGAAGTTGTCGCTGGTGCGATCAATACAGACGTGAATTTCTTTCTAATTCATGACGAAGTATTGGACAAACAGGCGGATAGCGATCGCGCTTATATCTTTACGCCAAACATTGATGAGATGCCACAAAGTTGCTGACGTGATCAAAAACTTTAGGTTCCTTCTAAGTTTCTTCATCAATTTGCGATCAAACTTCATGCTTCATTCATTAAATGTCGGCGAATTTTATCCGCCTGCAAGTGCTATTGCGGTTGGCGGCGGTCAGCTGTCACGTCCCATGCAGAACGGTGGCTCCATCGGCAGGCAGAGGGCAGTCATGGGAGACGTTTGCTGATGTGTGTTAGCAAGTCGGATGGGTCGGTCTGGTGTCAGCGATCGCGACCTGCTGGTCTGGGATGACTCCTGCCATGTCGGCGGCCTCATCTTTGTCATCACTGGCAACCGCGGGGAGATAGCGCTGAAGATGATTTTCTCGGTAGAGTAATCGGCGAGGCGATCTACAGTTTTCAGTCATCCAATGGGGCGGAAGTTATGGTGAAACCCAAGTTTGTGTTGTTGGCCGCTTGCGTCGCACTGTTGTCGCTGTTATGGCCGCAGTTAGTTATGACGTCTGCTGCTAACCCCGTATTGCCACCGGGCGAAAATCTGGTGATTGAAGGCATTCCGCCGATTCCAATGAGGGTGGTCGAGCTGGCCGATCGCTATACCCAGTACCGCACGGCTTCGTTGCAAAGCTGGCATCCGACCCAGCGAGAGATGCTGATTTCGACTCGGTTTGGTGACACCTCCCAGACCCATCGGGTGAGTGAACCGCTGGGAGCCCGCTATCAGCTCACCTTTTTTGACGAAGGGGTGTCGGGGGTGAGCTATCAACCGACAGCAGGCGACTACTTTTTATTCAGCAAAGACATTGGCGGCAGTGAGGCCAACCAAACTTTTCGGTACGACGTGGCGACGGGGGCGGTGACGCTGTTAACCGATGGCACTTCGCGGAATGGGGGCGGCGTTTGGTCAACGGCGGGCGATCGCATTGTCTACACCTCGACCCGGCGCAATGGGGCTGATGGCGATCTCTATGTGATGAATCCCCGCGAGCCGGAGAGCGATCGCTTGTTGGCCGAAGTGTCAGGGGGCGGCTGGTTTCCGACGGATTGGTCGCCGGACGATCGTCAGATTGTGGTGATTGAATATATTTCGATTAACCAAGCTAATCTGTGGCTGTTTGACGCTGAGACGGGCGATCGCACACCGCTCACGCAGCAGACTGGCGAAGTGCCAGTGGCCTATCTGGACGGCATTCTTAGTCCTGATGGGCAGCGCTTGTATACGGTGAGCGATCGCGATTCGGAATTTTTGCACTTGGGCTACATCGACCTGGAAACCCAGGAGCTGACTCACCTGACTGACGATATCCCTTGGGACGTAGAGGCGGTGGATTTGTCTCCTGATGGCTTGCAGCTGGCCGTCATCATTAACGAAAACGGCGCGAGCGTTTTATACGTCATGGATGCTGAAACAGGCGCGAAGCAAACGTTTGACACCATACCGGCCGGGCGGTTGCGGGGACTGGAATGGCGTAGCAATGGTGAAGAGCTAGGGTTCACCCTCTATTCCGCCCAATCCACCGCTGATGTGTACTCGCTCGACGTGGCGACGGGCGCACTGGAACGGTGGACGCAAAGCGAAACGGCGGGGCTGAACCTGGACTCGTTTGTCGAGCCAGAGCTGATTGCCTGGGAGAGTTTTGACGGGCGTGAGATTACGGGCTTTCTGTATCGTCCGCCAGCTGACAAATTCCCCGGCCCGCGTCCGGTCGCGATGTATATCCACGGGGGACCAGAGGGGCAGTTTCGTCCCACTTATTTGGGGCGGTTGAATTACTACATCAATGAACTCGGCATTGCCATGGTGTTTCCCAATGTGCGGGGCTCGACGGGCTATGGCAAAACCTTCACCAAGCTCGACAATGGCTACTTGCGGGAGGACTCGGTTAAGGATATTGGGACGCTACTGGACTGGATTGAGGCGGCACCGGGGCTGGATGGCGATCGCATTTTGGTCAGTGGCGCGAGCTATGGCGGCTATATGTCCTTAGCTGTGGCGACCAACTACCCCGATCGCATTCGCGCCTCTATTAATGTGGTCGGCATCTCCAACTTCGTCACTTTTTTAGAAAACACGGAGGATTATCGTCGGGATCTGCGGCGAGTGGAATATGGCGATGAGCGCGATCCTGAGATGCGCCAGTTTTTGACAGATATTTCTCCGCTGACGAATGCCGACAATATCCAGCAACCGATGTTAATCGTCCATGGGGCTAACGATCCCCGGGTGCCACTGAGTGAAGCCGAACAACTCTTTGACATTCTTGCAGACAAGGAGGTGCCGGTTTGGTACCTGGTGGCCACGGATGAGGGGCACGGCTTCGCGAAGAAACAGAACATTGACTATCAGTTCTATACCAACATCATGTTCATGCAGCAGTTTCTGTTGGATGAGCCAGTGAAAGGGTAGCTGGGTTTGAGAGTGGCAGGGTAGCAGAGTTGGTGAAGTCGATAAAAGTCGGCGAAGTGGTTGGAGGCTTGGGTCAATATTAGGGGTGAGATGTTCTCGCCATAACTGAAACCACCCTGCTCAACACTGGACATCGAGACTGCCTCGTTCATACACCCAGGCAATCTAAGCAGGACGATCGCAAGCGCCCAAATTTCGCTTCCCGGACTGGTTGATCCCGGTGATTCCTGAGGTCTGTCTGCAGCCTTCTGGTCTCCAATAAGGTGATAAGCTAGCTGCGCACTGTCGTTGCTGAATCGGTGAACGCCCTGTGTCTGACGCGAAACCTGCTCGTTCTCTGGCCAATATCGCCACCATCGTGGCGGCAGCGACCCTGATTAGTAAAGTCTTTGGGCTGGTGCGACAACAGGCGATCGCAGCGGCCTTTGCCGTCGGGCCGGTGGCCGATGCTTACAATTTTGCCTATGTGATCCCCGGCTTTTTGCTGGTGCTGCTCGGCGGCATCAACGGCCCGTTTCACAGTGCCATTGTGAGTGTGGTGGCCAAGCGCGATCGCGAGGAAATTGGCCCGCTGGTTGAAACTATCAGCACGCTGGTCACCGCAATTTTGTTACTGGTCGCCATTGGCATGGTGGTGTTTGCCGCCCCGATTATCGACTTTGTGGCCCAGGGCTTAAGCGATACGGAACCCGTCGCGCGGGCGATCGCCATTCGCCAGCTGCAAATCATGGCCCCCATGGCAGTCTTCGCCGGGCTCATCGGCATCGGCTTCGGCACCTTGAATGCGGACGATCAATATTGGCTGCCGTCAGTGAGTCCCATGTTTTCGAGCGTGGCCGTAATTGCCGGACTGGGGCTCTTGTATGTCGCGATCGGCGGCGACATGACCCAGCCGAGCTACTTCATGCTGGGGGGCATGGTGCTGGCGGGATCTACCTTGCTCGGCGCAGTGATGCAGTGGCTCGTACAAATTCCCGCTTTATGGCGTTCCGGGCTGGGACGGCTCCGGCTCCGGTTCAACTGGCGCGAACCTGGGATCCGCGATGTCTTCAAGATTCTCGTTCCGGCGACATTTTCCTCCGGCATGATGCAGATCAACGTGTTCACCGATCTGTTTTTTGCCTCTTATATTCCGGGTACGGCAGCGGCCTTGGGGTACGCCACACTATTGGTGCAGACGCCACTGGGCATCATCTCCAACGTCATCCTGGTGCCGTTTTTACCGATTTTTGCTCGGCTGGCCTCCCCCGATGACTGGCCCGAACTCAAAGACCGCATTCGCCAAAGCTTGATGATGGTCGCGTTGACCATGCTGCCGCTGGGGGTGTTGATCATGACCCTGGCCCTGCCCATTGTGCAGGTGATTTACGAACGCGGCGCATTTGATCTGGCGGCGGCAGAAATTGTCACCTCTGTACTGGTGGCCTATGGCTTGGGCATGTTTGTCTATTTAGCACGCGATGTACTGGTGCGAGTTTATTACGCGCTGGGCGATGCCCAAACGCCTTTTCGCATCAGCCTCGCCAATATTGGCCTCAACGTGGTGCTCGACTATTTCTTTATTCGCTGGTTCGGCGCACCGGGGCTAGTATTAGCGACGGTCGGGGTTAACATCACCTCGACGATTGCGATGGTCGTCATCCTGCACCGCAAACTCAATGGCCTGCCCTGGCTCGACTGGGGCCGCTCGATTTTTGTGCTGACTATCCTCAGTGGCTTTGCCGGACTGGCGACTTATGGTACTCGATTGGGCTTAGAGCAAGTCTTAGGCATTGAAGGTTTCATGAATCGATTGGCGCAGTTGGCGATCGCCAGTGCGATCGGGCTCACTGTCTTTGGCCTGGGCACCATCGCCCTACGCATTCCCGAAGCGACCCTGCTCGTGAACCGAGTGCGATCGCGCTTCACCCGCCGATAGAAAACATGCGCGTTTAAATCAGTTTCAGATAAGCCCTTTAGCGACATTGCAGGACTCAGGAGAAAATCACGTTTTTGAACTTGCCTCAAGACGTCTGCCTAAGCGATCGGCCGAAAAGGGATTCCTGAGCATAAGCAATCATCGTAGCCGCTACCAGCAGGCTCTCAGCTTTAGAGGCACGAACCTGGTTGACTGACAAAACTCTCAAAACCCTTATTCTGCAGTAGGTTGGGTTAGCGGTAGCGTAACCCAACGAAACCGCCTCTGGTGTTGGGTTTCACTTCGTTCTATCCAACCTACGCGAGGAACTTTTGTCAGTCAATCAGGGCATGAACAATATTTGGAACGGCATCAGACTGTTCCTTAGCTTGTGAAACATGCAGGCATCTTGTCAGCCAGACAAACCTGCCAGGCAGTGGAAGCCTTGAGTGAAACTTAGAAAATGCAGCAGACATTGATATTAATATCAGTCTTCATCAAAATACTGTAGCCACACTTTCGAC
Organism: Halomicronema sp. CCY15110; assembly: GCF_016888165.1. Classification (GTDB taxonomy): domain Bacteria; phylum Cyanobacteriota; class Cyanobacteriia; order Phormidesmidales; family Phormidesmidaceae; genus Halomicronema. Next base: position 78,939 of record NZ_JACSWC010000421.1, read on the forward strand.
ACCTCATGCCAGGTTTCACGTTTCACTAACTCCCGAAACCGTTCGCTTAATATCGACAATTCATCAGGATTCTCAAGGAGCTCAATGATGCGATGCGCAATTTTTTCCTGAGTTTCTTGAGCTTCCGGCTCTCCAGCAACTTTCACGCAGTATGACTTTTCTTGGAAAGCAGCAAAATCAGTTGTGACTGGAACACACCCCACCGCTGCGGACTCGCGGACGGAGATACAATCAATTTCCGGATAGGTACAAGCGTAGTAATGAATACTCGCAGTTGCTTTTTCCGCAATTAGTTTTTCTTGACTGACGCGCCCATGTTCCACAACACCTGGTTGTTGAAATAGCAATGCCATCTCATCGCGCCAATCATCATACTTTGATTGCAATTCTCGGCGTGACCACCCATGGTAAATATGTAACTCAGCCTGTGGAATTCTATCCACAATCAGGGGCCAGCCGTACTTCAACATACTTTCTAAGCCACGGTAATAACGTGACGAGTAGATTATTTTGAATGGCTGTTTTTCGACCGGCTCACCGTTAAATATGGCCTGATTGATCCCGTTGGTCGCAATGGTAAATTTCGCATCAGGAATATCAGGCAACAGGTCGCGCTGAAATTTAGACTTGGCAAAAATCTGATCGAATCGAGCGATCTTTGCGGGAGGATAGACGCGATCGCTGCCTAAAACGTCATGCCAGTCCCAACAAAGCTTTTTAGCAGAAACAGAATCAGGTAAAAGGTAGGGATGAGACAAAATGATTAAAGTATCAAAGGTGTCGTAAGGATTGAACTTATAGTGGTTTATATAGCGAACGCCATCATAGTCACCCTCCAAACCATCACAATTACTGAAGACAGTCACTTGCTGGCCAGCTTTCGCCCATTCCCTGGACAGGTAAATAACGGCTGAATCAGTACCGCTAGTCCCTTGTTTCAGATTTTCAGGTGTCAGCCCATCTTTCCGATTGCCAGTGTAATACACCACTGAATTACGAGGCCAAGACTTCGACCTGGCCTTCTTGAAGTAGCCAGCCAATTGTGGAAATTGGCTTCGAACTTTAGATTTGAGGGAATTCAAAAACATAGGAAAAAGAGCTAGACACGCTAGAGCTCAAAATTTGCTTACCTGAGAGAACAGCTTAAGTCAAAAGACGACGCAAAATCTTCCCATCCAATCAGTTATCCCACTCATAAGGCTTATTGACTTCTCCAGCAATGCGATTAAATTCCTCGATATATTCTGGTTTCATTTCCCGCTGCCAGCGCAAATCTAACTTGATGGCCAGATCCGAGGCATCATAATATTTCTTTTTCCCTGACCCCATGGAGCGTTCCTTTTCAATGCCCTTATATTTATCGATTAGCGAATATGCTCCCTCATTTCCAGAAATATCATGATGATTATGCAGCCAGTATTGCAACATCTCTGGTCTGAATTCTATATCCAAAAAACGACAAATTTCAGCAACTGTTTCTTGCGGGCGACTAGCTAGAGCCTCATATTGCACTTCGATCCGTTTTTTGGCAGGGAAGCTCTCACAAAACTCTTTTCTATCTAGTTGCTTCTTGCTCCATTCATTAGACATGTCCTTGATGTCTCTATGTGGATACTTTCTCAGATATGAATTAACAACCGCACGGCCATCTCTTGCCAGATGAATGATGTAAGCTTCAACTCTGTGATGTTTAAACTCGGGTGACTTCAGACGTTTTTCACACCAACTAATTGCCTTACTAGAGTCAATAATGATATCAACATCTAATTTAGAGAACATATATGAATACGGATTAACGTATGCATCCTTTTTATTTAAAGTATCTCTAATCCCAGATTCAAGCTTTAGAGGCACATACGGATGAATCCGAGTTCCAGACAAACCGATGGCTAGTCTCTTTAGTCCACCTTGGTCAAACGTATTTTCCCAAAACTCTGAGTTGCGGTTAACGCAATCTATAAAAACTTGTTTTCGATAGCGGTTAGGTAAGCCTTTGAGCTCTCCAGCTGAAAAACATCTCGGGTGACTACCTAAGATCAGAGATAATAAGCTAGAACCGCTATGTCCAGATGAGATAATGAATGCAACTTTATTGACCATGAATTCTCTATTAACTCTGTAGAATGGTTTTTTACTTACTTAGCAGGGCTGCTCGATTTTCTTATGAGCCAATGGCCCAAATCACGATCCACTAGTTCTTGCAGAGACAAAATATCCTGCTTGTAAGCCTCGTTAAGTTTATTCCACTCTTCGGATGACAGCTTTGGCTTATATGGTTGGGCAATCTTTACGTTATTTTTCTGACTGGCAAAATGGCGGATTCTTTGACGAATCGAATCATCCAAGATACTTTTTGCTAGAGACTTAAACCAGCTTTCTCCGTTAAGCAAATTATGTAAGACTTTGCTGCGAGGTTTTTTGCTAATGGTTGAGACATTATATTTTTTGTTTGGCAGAGTGTATTCTGCATCTAAATCAACACCTAAGAAAAGAAAGATATCTTTCAATAAATCTTGAGGGTTTCCGCATAGATCTTCGTAAAAACAGACTTTAATATTCTTGGGGTCAAATACATTGAACAGATGACTTAGATGCTTGTGGTAAAAGCCAATTTCCTGATACTGCCAAAAAGGACTCCAGTCTTCCTCCTGCCTCTTCTTTTCATCACGAATCGCTTCGGTTAAGCTCAGATTTACCTCACCTCCGTTACGATAATGATGTAAATAATGAGAGTATGCACGATCAACTGGCTGCCTTAAAACTACAATTAGCTTTACATCAGGAAGATATTTTTTGATTCGTTCTGCTGCTGAAGGGATGTACAGATAGGATGTAGAAGCTTCGCCTATAGCCACCTCATCGCTAGCGTTTGTAAAAAGCTGCTTATAGTCTTCAAATTTTGTGACCCTTTTTTCATAAAGTTTACCTGACCAGGGCCATCAAAGCCTCTTTTTCTACCTTCGAAAGAGAAGAAATGTGGTTCTTTTTTGTCAGGCAAGAAAATCTGAGGATGTGCTTGAAGATATTTATAAAGAGAAGTCGTCCCAGCTTTTGGGGCACCAATAATTAAGAAGTTAGGTAGCTTAGATTCCATAATTAAAGGTTCCAATTAATTGCCCTGATGGGTGATCTAATGTTCAAGAATGATATGCTAATGAGCATTTTTTTGACTTGCTGTTTCTGCTGTCCAAGTATTTAGACGATTCACTATGGCGTCTAATTTTATTCTGACGAAACATGAACCCAGATAATATGAATGTTGCCATGAGGGAGCTTCTTGCCACTTATTGTATTGAGGCACTAGGTAATTCTCGATGCTTTGCTGCCAAAGATCAATAATGGCTTCTTTGCTTTTTTCATGGCTCCGAAGAAAACCATTTTGGATGACTTTTTCAAAAAGAGTTGAATCTTGCTTGAGCTGCTTTAATGCCTGAATTGCTTCTTCAGCAGACGTTACCTCAAAATAATCATATGGACCTTCTCGCTCCGCTTGAAAAGCTGACTCTGCGCCTAAAACGGCTGGAACACCTGCATGCCAGCAGTTGTACAGCTTAGTTGCTGGCTTCCACAGATGTTGATGGCTGCGGCCAAATTCTCTGACGGCCAACACTATGTCTACATCGCTATAGTCATGCCAGAGATGCCTAGGGCGAATTTGCCAATTTAGCCCTAGCTGCTCCAGTTCTTTTAACCACTTCTCTGATTTGAGTTCTGGCGTAAGGTTATATCTCAACCCCATATAAGCAACATTCTCAACCTTATGCTCCCGACTTGCCTCCCGTGGAATTAGGCCTGGCTGTGGCCAAAGTGGAATGTAATAACTGTTTCTAACAGACTTACATTCTTCAGGATTTTGCACCAAATGAACTTGAGCATATGGATGAGGATCGCGATCAGCTTTTATACATACCAGCAAAGTTGAAGGGTTAGGTTTTAACTCATAGGGTAGGGAATCTCTATGGGCCAAAACAATTCCTTCCTGTGGTAACTGATCAACTAACCGACAGGGATAATCATTTTGCCGCAGATGTAAATAGGTTTGTAATGTCCAGCAATAAATACCTCGGCCAAACTCTTCCCAAGGCTCATCTGCAGAGCTCGGCATTTCACTAGGCCAATCCTTTGCTGGAAGATAGAAATAGATAGGAGTCATAATTGATGCAAGGGTAACTGCTTAAACTTCCAGCCACGATGAAAGATCGCGATCGATCAACTCTTGCAGCTTCAAAATGTCATCATGATAATCGGCAATCAATTCTTGTCTAAGACGCTTGGGCAGTTCCGGCTTACCTAAATTTTTGTCCTTGAGCGGTTGAGTGATTTTTTTGCGGACTCCTTTGGGTAGAAAGTGCTTAATTGAGTCCTTTAGAGGATTAGGCTTGTTGAGTAATGAATTCAGGGTTTGATTTTTAGGGACCTTAGTTGGATTATGTCTCTTATTCGTGTTAGGTAGAAAGCTATTATCAACTTCCAAAAACTCAAAAATTGATTTCAAGAGTTTCTGGGGTTCCGATCGTAAGTCCTCATATAGACAGACATAAACGTTAGAAGCGCCAAAGGTGGCATAGTATCGCTCTAACTGTTCAAAATAGAACCCTCGGCGACGATGATGCCACTGAAAACTCCATCCGTCATCAATGCGCTGCTGCTCTTCCTTTAGAGCTTTCTCAAAGTTTGGATGGGGTTCGCGACCATTGCTCAAGGAAAACAAGAAATGTGAATATGCTCTTTCAGCCGGATCTCTCAAAATAGCCACAATCTTAGCGTCAGGAACATGGCTATGAATCCGCTGAGCAGCTGTTTGGCTATAAATATAAGAGGTTGATGCCTCTCCAATCGCCTTCTCCCCGTTAACATCAGCAAAGAGTTGCTGATATGTATCTAAATCAGTGATGGCGCTTTTCATTAAAAACGGACCAAAGGGACCGATTCGTTCTTGGTTTTGCCCCTCTAAAGTGAAAAAATCTGGTTCCTTTTGATCCCTAGAGGCAGGCATAAATATGTCTGGGTGCTGTTTGAGATAATAGTAAAGCGATGAGGTGCCTGATTTAGCGGCTCCAATCAGCAGAAAGTTCGGCATCGTCATAAAGATAGTCTCCAAAAATCTAGATTTCAGCCAGCCATCTATCGGCAATTTTGTCCCAAGTTTCGAGCTGCACAGCAGACTCAAACTGATGTCTCAGTTTCTCGATGTCAGATAAGTCTTGTAAAAGATCAACAATTTTGTGAGCAAGGGCGATCTGCGTTTCGGGCTGAAATGGATTCCCCACAACCTTCACGCAATAGTCTTTGTCTTTAAGTCCACCATAGTTTGTGGTTACGGGAACGCATCCAACGAAAGCCGACTCACGGACAGTATTGCAATCAATTTCATCAAAGGTACAGCCGTAATAGTGAATAATTGATGTTGACTTTTCTTCCATCAAGCGTTCCCGGCTAACCTTGCCATGTTCGAATACACCAGGCTGGCGCATAAGTTGCTGCATTTTTTGGTGCCATTCTCTTGATGGCCCTTTCGGCCAGCCATAAAAAACATGTAGTTCGGCTGATGGCATTTTTTGCTTGATCAGTGGCCAGCCGAACTCCAACATATACTCTAGACCTCTTGAGTAATTGGAGGCATATATGATTTTATTGGGATTCTTTGAGTTACGGCTTAGATGCTGGAATTCAGTGTCTAGACCATTGGGAATAACGACTATTTTATCGTCGGGTATATCAGGTAGAGTTGAGCGATGAAAGGCATTCTTACAAAAAATCTTGTCGTACTTTCCAAGCTTTTCTAAGCTAGATTCTGCTGGCAGTAGTACTCCCTTGCCGAGGTCTAGCCATACTCTATTAGCTTTTACTGGAAAAGCTAATCTCCAAGCAAAGTGCCATACCAGCAATGTGTCAAATTCGTCATGCTTGTTAAAGTCTTCATGGTGTCGATAAATTACACCATCAAAAGTGCCAGCCTCTTCACCACAACTATTAAAGACTTCAACCTGATATCCTTGCTTCGCCCACTCTTTTGCTAGATATATAATTCGTCCTTCTGCACCGCCAAGACCTTTTTTCAGACTCAAGGGCGACCATTGGTAAGGAGTCTCGGTTGCATAAATTGCAATGGAGTTTTTCGGCCATGCTTTCGCTTGCAACCGATCTTTAATATCAGATGATATGTTGACGAGCTTTCGTTTAATCTTTTGGTGACTCATGGAGGGCATACTTCATAATCTGAGGTATTAACAGTTCTCTCAGAAAGCAGATGAGGAATGTCAGAAGTATCAGTACAGTAGTACATTTCTGTAACCAGGGCTCTATCGGAAATCTCTCTAATCCTGAAAATTGGAGGATTTTGATTCAAAGTCGTGACTCTAAGCTAGAAGCGTGGTCAAACTAAATAGGTAAATATATGCGCCAATAAAGATCACTAATTTGAAGTGACAGCAACAATAAAATCACCCCCCTGATTGTTGTTCTGAGAAGATATTGCTTTCCAGGCTACTTCCCTGCTATTGGAACAGGCATATGTTACCCACGGCGATCGCGAAACTATCATCTAATGCACGCTTTACTCTTCAATCGTGGCCAAGATGCCTAGTGCTCTATCAGTGCTTGATTTTAGGGTTGTGCATACTCTTCAATATCCTTCGACAAGCTCAGGATGAGCGTGATCCGTACATTCAGGCTGAGTCTGTCGAAGCCCTAAATCTTAGGCTTGACGCTGCACTAGTCTAAAACAGACATGAAAGGACCTGTGTCTGCGGCAAGGGGTGTCTAAATAATTGCTCTCTTGTCTAGAACCACCAACATGTAGGTCGGCAGATGGGGCATGAGAGGCCCAAACAGCAAGTGTTTGCGATTTTATGTCAGCCTGCTGCTGCGATGCAGAACGATCTTGCTAGGGATGGGAACTGGTGGGGTAGTTTGATGTCGGTCTGGGTACTCTAGGCTGGAATGGAGTGCGAAACAAGCTTTACACGGCAGAAAGCTAATCACAGATATCGAGTGAGTGTGAAAGTGACACAGCTTCTTAAACAGCTCTGTGTTGAAGAGAGTTTAGAGTTGAAAATTTATGAATGAATTTGCCATGTCTGGAATCTATACGCTTGCCAACGACAGAGTCTATGATCAGTTAGTGGCTTTGCTCAACAGCATTGAAGTTAATGTTGGTAAAGAAGTACCTGTTGCGGTCATTGCTTATGATGACAATGTGGAAGCGGTAGAGGCTGAGATTGCCCAACGTGAGAACGTTTTTCTAATCTCTGATCCAAGTTGTTTTCAGCCTTGGGAGGACTTCTCGTATGAGGCATGGAAAGAGCATCCAACGGCATTTCCTTTATGGTCAAAGCAAGGTATTCAAGGGGTGAATCGAATCGGCATGAATCGTCGATATTATGCTTTTGATGCCCAAGCGCCTTTCGAGAAATTTGTATACTTTGACGCCGATGTTCTTGTTTTGAATTCCTTGGAGTATATCTTCAAGGAAATAGATTCTAGTGACTTTGTAGTCTATGACTTTCAATATAAGGATCCTTCACACATATACAATTTAGATTCACCAAAATTACATAAGATCTTTCCGGAAGAGCGAATTCAACGTGAAATTTTTTGCGCTGGCTTTTACGGGGGGAAACGAGGTTTGTTCACCCCAGCAGAGCGAGCCTGGTTGTCAGAACAACTTATGTCTGGGGAAGCTGAGATTTTATATACTTCTGCACCTAATCAATCTCTGCTGAATTATATGAAAATGCGTTTGGATATCCCTGTGTTTAATTTCGCTCTAGAATTGCCGCCTGAGCAGCGGACGGGGTGTTCAGTGACTTCACCACATTTTCAAATGACGGGGAAAGATTTGCTTTATGACAAGAGTGAAAGATTGACTTATTTGCATTATATTGGGGTCTCTTCTTCTATCTTCAGGCGTCTTTGTCAGGGAGAGAATCTTGATTTTCCCTATAAAGATATTTTCTTACATTACCGATACCTCAAAGAGCCTGATGCGAGACCAGTTTTCTCTGGAGACTTGATTCCTTGTCAGCCTAAACCACCCAGCTTTGGGCGAAAAGTCTTGAAGAAGTTAGGTGTTGTTTAAGGATCTCTGTTGAGGCAATATGAAAGATGAGTAATGGTGTATATATCGTTGCTAACGATCGCGTGTTTGACCAAGCGATCGCGCTACTCAGCAGTTTGCGGGTTCATAGTCCCGATATCCCTGTGATTATGCTGCCTTTTGATGATAATCACGAGAGAGTTTGGTCGACATGTCGTGATCAGTTTAATGTCCAACGTTACCCAAACCTAGACTTTTTAGAACAACTCACTCAAGATATTGCGGATATATTTCCGAGAGATTTTTTGCGGCTACCCAATAAGATGCGGAAATTGGGATGCTGGTTCGGCCCTCTGGATAAATTTGTTTACATAGATACTGATATTTTACTGTTTCAACCCATTGAGAGCAGTCTAAAATATCTTGAAGATGCTGATTTCTTCTGTTGTGACTTTCAGCAAAAAGGACGTGGATTAGCCGAAGTTTTTAATCCGACTGTTCGAGAGCAGCAGCTATTCTCTGAAGCGGATCTGGAGGATGTGTTTAACAGCGGCTTTTGGGGAGGTCGGCAAAACACTTTTTTGTACAAAGAGATGCTAGATATTTTGAAGGATTGTGCAGCCCATCGCGAATACTTTGATTTTTCCACAGGGACAACAGATCAACCAATCATCAATTACTTAGTGCTGAAAACAGCCGAGAGGCGAGTCAATATCACTCGTGCGAATCCTGAAGAGCCCGGGAATTGGGGAGGCAGTCCACATTTCGAGCAAAAAGGGCATGCTTTGTATGATGGCGATCGCTGCCTTCGATACCTACACTGGGCGGGAACACCTATTCAGCCAGGCGGCCCCTATTGGGATATTTGGGAATACTACCGATTTCTCAATGTGCAAGAACCTTTAAGCAATATTTCTGAAAGCCGTGATTCAACTTCCTCCAAATCAGTCAGAGGGATTTTATCTAAATTGCTGAATTATGCTAAGGGCTAAGCCCAGTTGTATTAACACTTGGAGTTGAACTTCCTGCTATGAGCAATCTGAACGATTATACATTTTGTACATTGGCTTTAGGCCATAGATATTGTCTGCTTGCTAAGCAGATGTCTGAAAATCTTAATCAGACAGCACCTGGCCATCAGTTAGTCGTCTTGACTGATAATCCGGAAATGTTTGCTGATTGTAATAATGTCGTCCCTGTGTTCTTCAAGCAGCAGGGTGCTCTCCATTGTTATCACGACAAACGATTTGCCATTGAACAAGCCTTGAAGCACAGCGATACCGCAGTGATGGTCGATGTTGACGCTGGTTTTGAGAATGTCATCTCAGATTTGAGGTTTGAGCCGGGGATTGAATGTTACAGCGAAAACCTAATTGAGCATGTCACAAAGTGGACGCCCGAGCGGCTGACTACTCTGCATAAAGTTGCGGAAAAAGTTGATGTTGAAATTGATCATGCGACCTGGATCGGTGAATCACTATTTGCAGTGACTAAAGATGATGGCAAAGAGCAAGCTTTCCTGCAATATTGGGGACAAATCGGCCGTTATCTAGAGCTGAATAAAATCCATGCTGGTAGTGGTAATGCTATTGGGTTAGCGGCAGCAAAGGTGGGTTGGGTGCCGCGTAAAAGTGATGCATTCATTCACTTAAAGTCGCTGTGGAATCATTTTGATGCTTCCTTGCAACGGCCTGCACCGACACTGATGAGTCGTTTGCGCCGCAAGTTCACCTTTCACTACCGTCTAAATCTGCAAAGAATCAAGGCTTTGAAAGACTTTGAATTTTATTATCGATAATGGAATTACCAGTTTCGCTGTTGTTGTTTAGCGGTTAAATGCTTTGCTGGAAAACGTGGCAAGCATCTCGGATGGTTTTGGTTAGCGCATTGCCGCTGATCAGTTTGCAAAAGCTTATCCTGATGTTGCAACTATTATTTTCCACATTTCCCACAGCCATCTGACAGTATCACCGTCCTGAGTTGAGTGAGAGATGAGTTGAATAAGAGGTGAAGAGGGGGGGGGGATAATCATCGAGCCTGTGTGCAGAGTTGGCGTCAATCTTAGCGATGGCCCTCAGTGTTCGAGGTTGCTCGTCGCGCGAATAGAAATAAGGATCAAATAACATCCAGATTGTTAGGGCAGGCATCTTGACTGCCTGGGGACAACCGAGACGGCTATCCCAACTTAATTTAATTCTCATTCCTTGGATTAGCGATCGCCCCGGCCCCGATGGGCAAACTCATGGACATTGATCGCGTCCGCAGCGATCGCGCCCATTGTCCTCATCCCCTATCCGCAACAGCGATTCACCTACTTCCTCATGAATTTGTAGCTTGGGCCTCATTTTCCGCCGGGAAAAATCAGTTAGAGGTAGAGTAGTTAGATGTCTCACCGGGGGTTCTGTCGCTTTTGACAGAGGGGATAGGATTGTTGATGAAGCATCGTGCTAATTTTTGGTAATTGCCGCGATGTGGGTTGAAGCTGTTTCCCGCGATCGCCCAGGTTCCCGCTTGTCTGCTCGCTTTCGATTTTACCTTTTCCATCGCTTGTAGTAGCAATCCTCTGCCATGGCACCGACTAACTCCAGCATGTTGGCGACCTTTTCCCAAGTGGGTTCCCAAGGGGGCGGTCTGACCCGTCGGGTCAAAGATCTACCCGCGCCCCAGTTCATCGATTTGCTTGATCAGATCACCCGGGAGTTTGAACACTTCCTGCGGGCGATCGACATGATCAACAACGAGTCGCTGGAGAACATGTTGGAGCAGATTTTGGAGGCTTTCACCCTCAAAATCGGCCAGATTCTCCAGGCCGATCGCACCACTATCTTCATGGTCGATTGGGATAAGCAAGAACTCTGGTCCAAAATTGCCCAGGGCGATGACGAAGCCCGGTTAGAAATCCGGGTTCCCGTGGGCAAAGGCATTGCTGGATATGTCGCCGAATCGGGCGAATGCCTCAATATTCCCGATGCCTATGCCAGTGACCTCTTTAACCCCAAAACTGATAAAGAGACCGGCTACCGCACCCATAGCATCCTCTGTATTCCCGTTTTTAACAAAACCCAAGAAGCCGTCGTGGCCGTGGTACAGCTGCTAAACAAGCTGGATCCTAGCAATCAACCCACTGCCTTTGACAGCCAGGATGAACGCAGCTTCCGAGAATTTGCCTCCTCGATTGGCATCATTCTCGAAAGTTGCAACTCCTTCTATGTCGCCGCCCGTAACCAAAAAGGCGTTTCCTCGCTGCTGAAGGCGATTTCCTCGCTGGAACAAAGTTTGGATTTGGAGAAAACCTTGCAGTCGGTCATGGAGGAGGCTCGGGACCTGATGAGCGCCGATCGCAGCACTCTGTGGCTCATTGACGAAACCACCAACGAACTGTGGTCGAAGGTGAAGTCGGGCGACGGCAAAACCCTGATTGAGCTGCGTATTCCCGCCGATCGCGGCATCGTCGGCTATGTCGCCACCACTGGGCAAACCCTCAATATCCCCGACGCGTACCAAGATCCCCGCTTTGACCCCGCCTCGGACAAGCGTACGGGCTACCAGACTCGCAATATCCTCTGTATGCCGGTGTTCGATTCCTCCAGCAAACTGATTGCCGTGACGCAGCTGATCAACAAAAAGCAGGGTTCCTTCAACAGTTCCGACGAAGAATTCATGCGGGCGTTCAACATTCAGGCGGGCATCGCGCTGGAAAATGCTCAACTGTTTGAAAATGTCCTGGTCGAAAAGCAGTACCAGAAAGATATTCTGCAAAGTCTCTCTGACGCGGTCATTTCCACTGATATGGAAGGCCGAGTGGTCACGATCAACGACGCCGCGCTAGAGCTACTGGGCTGTCCCGAATCCACCGATGATACTGACCATACCCTGCGGGAAGCCTGGGAGAAGCAACTGATCAACCGTTCTGTGTGGGACATTATTACCCTCGAAAAGCTGCAATTTCGGCTGGAAGATAGCCTGGAAACGGGAGCCAAGCATTACGTTCCCGAGCAAACCCTGAAGGTCGCGATTCCGGCCGCGATCGCCCTCGCCGCCGAAGGGCAAACCATTGAGCCTGCCGAGGCCTTGCTGCTGCTACCCGATCCCGATAACGCCGATCAGTTTTGGCCCTGGGGGCACCGCCAAGACACCACCCCGCTGAGCAAATCCCAAGTGCAGCTGCTGGAACGTAGTATTAACCTGACGGTGAATCCGCTGACGAACCCCGAAGGTGGCGTGCGCGGCGGCCTCCTGGTGCTCGAAGACATCAGCCAGGAAAAGCGGATGAAGACCACCCTGTATCGCTACATGACGCCGGGGGTGGCCGAGCGAGTCATGGCCCTGGGCGAAGACATGCTCATGCGGGGCGAACGGCGCGAGGTGACCGTCCTCTTCTCCGACATTCGCGGCTATACCACCCTGTCGGAAAATCTCGAAGCCGACAAAGTGGTCGAGTTGCTCAACGCCTACTTTGAAACCATGGTGGAGGCGGTCTTTACCTATGAAGGCACCCTCGATAAATTCATCGGGGACGCCATTATGGCCGTTTACGGTGCGCCCCTGCCGTTGCAAAACCATGCTTGGGCGGCAGTCCAGTCGGCCTTAGACATGCGCCATCGCCTGGCGATCTTCAATGCCGAACGAATGGCCCAGAAGCAACCCGAAGTGCGGATTGGCATCGGCATCAGCTCCGGCGAAGTGGTTTCGGGCAACATCGGCTCCCAGCGCAAGATGGAATACACCGTGATTGGCGATGGCGTGAACCTCAGCTCTCGCCTGGAGGGGGTGACGAAGCAATATGGCTGTGACATCGTGCTGAGCGAGCACACCTATGAACTCTGCAAAGATCTGATCTGGGTGCGCGAACTCGATAAAACCCGAGTGAAAGGCAAAAACGAGCCCGTCAGTGTTTACGAGCTGATTGATTATAAGAAGAATCCATTAGAGCAGTCCGCCCAAGACTTTTTGGCGCTGTATCAAGAAGGGCGCGCCGCCTACACTGGCATGGCATTCAAAAAGGCGATCGCCTGTTTTGAGCAAGCGGCCCAACTCCGACCCAGCGATCGCGCCGTTGATCTCCATATCAAACTCGCCCAAGCCTATCTCGTCAACCCGCCTGACGCCGACTGGGATGGCGTCCATACCATGACGACGAAATAAGCCGGATTTCCATGTTGTAGGCGGCAGTAGCCGATAAACCGGCGGCACTCAGCGAGAAAGTCGTTGCTCCGTCTTCATTCGAATCACGACAGGTTCTCTGCGACTTGAGTGATTGGGCAACTAAGGTACTTGCGCGCAAAAAAGATCCCCATGAACCGAGTTTCGACTCCGCTCAACTCTCGATACTGGTAGGTTGAGCGAAGT